>DYLA01000089.1 GCA_020722265.1 Anaerolinea sp. | reverse complement strand
TTTCCGGCGCGTCCTCGCGCGGGGCGGGCGGTTTGCTTGGTGCGGGAGTAGGCGCGGGCGACGCGCCGCGCGGCGGCGCAATGTCCGCGAACATCGCCTCAAAATCCGCGCCCTCGATCGTCTCTTCCAGAATCAGACGATTCGCCAACGCGTCCAACCGCTCGCGAAAAGTATTCAAGAGTTCCTTCGCCTTGCTGTATGCCACGCCGATGATGCGCTTGACCTCGGCATCAATCTGCTGGGCGACCTCTTCGCTATAGTTGCGCTGCTCGGCAATCTCGCGTCCCAAAAAGACCAACTCCTCGCGATTGCCGAACGTGCGCGGACCGAGCGCCTCGCTCATTCCATAACGTGTCACCATCGCGCGGGCGAGGTCGGTCGCGCGTTCGAGGTCGTTTGCCGCGCCGGTCGTGATGTCGTCGAAAACAGTCTCCTCCGCCGCGCGCCCGCCCAACAGCCCCGCGAGATCGTCCATAAACTTGGAGCGCCGCTGCAAATAGCGGTCGTCCTCCGGCATATGTATCGTGTAGCCCAACGCCATGCCGCGCGAGATGATCGAAACTTTGTGCACCGGATCGCAATTCGGCAGCATCCGCATCACGAGCGCGTGTCCGGCTTCGTGGTACGCCACGATGCGCTTCTCCTCGTCGGTGATGAGCCGGCTCTTGCGCTCGGGTCCCGCCACCACTTTTTCGATGGATTCTTGCAGTTCGCTCATCCCAATCGCTTTTTTGTTGCGCCGCGCCGCGAGAATCGCCGCCTCGTTCACCAGATTCTCGATGTCCGCACCGGAAAAACCGGGCGTCTGCCTAGCAATCGCCAGCAAATCCACCTCGCTCGCCAGCGGCTTGCCCTTGACGTGCACCTGCAAGATTTGCTTGCGCCCGTTCATATCCGGACGATCCAGAATCACGCGTCGGTCGAACCGCCCGGGACGCAAGAGCGCGGGATCGAGAATATCCGGACGATTCGTCGCCGCGATGATGATGACGTTCGTGTCCGTATCGAATCCATCCATCTCGACGAGAATCTGATTGAGCGTTTGCTCGCGCTCGTCGTGCGAGCCGCCCAAGCCCGCGCCGCGGTGCCGTCCGACGGCGTCAATTTCGTCCACGAAGACGATGCAGGGCGAATTGCGCTTGGCCTGCTCGAAGAGATCGCGCACGCGCGACGCGCCCACGCCGACGAACATCTCGACGAACTCCGAACCGCTGATCGAAAAGAAGGGGACGTTCGCTTCGCCGGCGACAGCACGCGCCAGCAGCGTCTTGCCGGTGCCCGGCGGTCCGACGAGGAGCACCCCCTTGGGGATACGCGCGCCGAGCGTGGTGAACTTGTCCGGCTCTTTGAGGAATTCGACGACCTCTTTCAACTCGGCTTTGGCTTCGTCTACGCCGGCGACATCCGCGAACGTCACCGTCGGCTTGTCGCCGGAAAACATCCGTGCGCGCGATTTGCCGAACGAAAGTGCCTGATTGTTGCCGGTCTGCGCCTGGCGCATCAAGAAGATAAACAGCGCGCCGACAAAAATCAGCGGCAGAAAAGTGCCCGCCAACGTGATCACGTTATCCCATTGCGTTGACTGTTCGTACACAATGTCCACCGCCGAAATCTTGTCCGGCGCGACTCCAAAGTTCTTCAACGTCTCTTCGAGACTCACATCCCGATTCGCTTTGTTCGAAACGACCGTCGTACCGTCTTTGTACGTCACGTTCAGCGTCGTACCGTTCACTCCGATTTTTCTGACGTTGCCCAACTGAACGTCTTGCTGAAGTCTACTGATCGGAATCGTATTGACCTGACGCGGCGGTTGGAAGAACTGGAAGAACAACGCCGTCGCCGCGATGAGTATCAACAGGTAGATGAACCCGTTGCGAAACCACTGATTCGAAGTCATGCCTTCACCTATCTTTCTGCGCGATGCGTATCGCATCGCCACACGTATTATACCAGAATTCAATCAAAAGGGAAAATCGAATTTCACGATTTTCGCTTTCGCGCTATAATGTGGGACGATGCCGCCCAATGATTTCGCTGCCGATGTCGAGCGGGTTCTGCACGCGCTCACACTCACCGACCAGACCACCGCCGCGCCGGTGCTGTTCGTCATCAGCGGCTTGCCCGGCACCGGCAAATCGTTTCTGGCGCGCCGCCTCGCCGAACGATTGCCGGCGGTCATCGTCGAAAGCGATTTCGTTCGCAAGACCCTGACGGAGGGTCAGCCGACGTACGCCGGCGCGGAAAGTGCGCGCGTCCATCGCGTCGCGCACGCGCTCATCGCGCGATTGCTCCGCTCCGGACGCCGCGTGATCTTCGACGCCACGACCATCGCCGAATGGCAGCGCGAGAAACTCGACCATCTCGCCGCGCAAGCGCGCTGCCCCATCGTCATCGTCCAAACGACCGCGCCGGAAACCGTCGTCCGCGCGCGCCTCGCGCAACGCGCCCACCCGCGCGACCCCCACGACCTTTCGGACGCGGATTGGAACGTGTACCGCCGGATGAAAACGAACCTCGAACCGGTGCGGCGTCCGCACCTCGTCGTAGACACCAGCGGTGACCTCGAAGCCATCCTCGCCAAAATCCTACGCCTCGTGCGCCGCGCGTAGAAAATCGAGTATCAACTGATTGACGCGCGCCGGATACTCGTTGTGCGGAATGTGCCCCGCCCCTTCGAGCACCACCAGACGCGCGTTCGGCAGCGCGCGCGCGTGCCGCGCGGCATGCGCCAGCGGCACCGAACGATCGCGATCGCCCCACAGAATCAACGTCGGCGCAGCGACTTCTCCCAGCCGCTCCCCCAGATGATTCGTCCACGACGACCCCAGCATCGCGACGAGCGCGTCCGCCGTCCCCTTGACGCGCCCCACGCGAATCCGCGTCGGCAACTCTGCCCAATCAATGTGCGACGCATCGCCCACCGCGCGTCGCCACGCGCGCATCCGCGCCCGGTGACTTGTCAGCGCGAAACCGATCAGCGCGCGCGGCACGTAGGGCACGCGCGCCAGCCAGCCCAACCACCCCACCAGATTCGTCAGATACGTTCCGGGCGCGATCAACACGAGTTTTTCCACGCACATCGGATACGCGTGCGCGAATTCCAACGTCACTGCCCCACCGAGCGAATGCCCAACGATACTCGCGCGCGCGATGCCCTGCGCATCCATAAACTCGCGCAGCGTGCGCGCAAAATACTGGAGCGAGTACTTGGGTTCGGTCACGCGCGACGAAAACCCAAAGCCCACCAAATCCACCGCCCAGACACGATGCTCGCGCGCGAGCGCATCCAGATTCTTCGCCCAGTGCTGCGCCGAATCCATCAAGCCGTGAACGAGAATGACCGGGCTCCCCTGTGTCCCGCGCACAAGATAGCGCATCCGCGCTCCATCGGAGAGCCCAACGAAATCGCCGTCGCCCGCATCGTCCGGCGACAGCGTCTCCCATCGGGTCACTCGCCGATTGCCCGACGCGATCGCTGCGGCGGCAACCGCACCCGCGCCGAGCGCACCCAACGCGCCTAACCCAAACGCACGTTTAAGCGTCTTGAACCTCATCTCTGCGTTCTCTGTAGACTTGTTATGCCACCATTCCGAGTTTGTCCGCCAACTCGCGCACCTTTTCCGCCGCGCGGAAAACATAGGGCGGATTGCGCGAGGAGAGAATCGCCTGGAATTCTAACTGCGCTACCCGGCGAATACTCGCGCGCGACGTCGCGAGGTCGGCCGTGAACCTATGCGGCGTCTCGCGAAACGCTCCCGCCGTCGCGAGCAGCAAATCGCTGCTAAAGAGATAATCGCCGCGCAAGAGACAGATGTGCCCGGGGGTGTGCCCCGGCGTATGCACCACCAACAGCCCGCCGACACATTCGCCATCGCTGACGCGCCGATCCACTTCGACCCCTGGCGTATGGCGCGCGCCGGCAAGTTCCGTCAAGGCGTGCCACACGCGCCCGGTCAGCCGACGCGGCGCGCGGCGCGGTCGCTTGCCGGAGATGTAATCCGCATCGCGCGCGTGCGCGATAACCTCCGCGCCGGTGCGCCGCTTCAATTCCCACAACCCGCCCACGTGGTCCCAATGGTGATGCGAGAGAATGATCCGCTTGACCTGCAACGGCTGCACCCCAATCCGCGCCAGCGCGCTCAAAATGCGGTCGGCTTTTCCCGGCATCCCCGCGTTGACCAGCGTAAATTCCGGCGCAACATAGTAGACGCGCGCCTCTCCCGCGCCTTCGATGCAGTACACCCCGCTCGTATCGCCAACCTGGTAAATCATCTCATCGAACGCAAGTGATTGCGAACGTTCAACCTTCCTCTTCCGCGATTCTGCCCCGGACGAACAACGCCATCGCCATCGTCATCAACCACACGCCGAACGCGCTGGCGAACAGCACTTCCAACGCCACACCGACGAGGCGCACAGCGACGTACAGCCCCAGCGACGCGGCAATCGCCACCACACCGTACGCACGAACGAGGCGCAACGTCGCCAAGAACGCCGATTCCTTCGGACGCACCGGCGCGTCACGACTAGTCACCAGCACGATGCCGCACACGAGGCTGACGACCAGCCCCACGCCCAACCCGATGCCCCACGCCTCGATGACCGCGCGCCGCAACGCCTCGACGAACGAAAGGGCGAGGAGCAGCGCGGCGATGAATCCCAAGAGCGGCGCAACATCCCAGCGCGCATAATTACGCCGCACGCGCGCCGGCGCGCGCGGAACGAACAACTGCAACGCGTAGGTCGCGAGAATGGCAACCACCAAACCGGCAACGATGCTAGACCACATCACTTACTCCCTGTATCTATCCCAGCCCCTCCGCCTGCCGATTCGAACCAACCATCCTGCAGGAAGATGCCTCATTCCAACCGACGAATCTGCGGCACGCGCACAAGCAAAAAGAGAGCGAACCCCAACGCAATCGTCCCACCGAACGCGGCGCCCACCGGCACGCCGAATTCTTGCGCCATCGCCCCGGCGATCAACCCGCCCACCGGGAAAAAGCCAAAAAAGACGAGCGTGTAGACGCTCATCACGCGCCCGCGCAGTTCATCGGGCACGGACGTTTGAATCAGCGTATTCGCCATCGCGTTCTGAATCATAAACCCCATCCCGGCGAACATCAGAATCAACATCGAAAGCGGTAACGCGCGCGAAATCGAAAGCAACAACACCATCACCGGGAACACCAAGTTGCCCATCGTCAGCAAGATACCTTTGCGGCGCCAATGCCCCAGTGCCGCGACGAGCAACGAGCCAACGAGCGCGCCCACACCGACCGAAGTCATCAGCAAACCCAGTCCCACTTCGCCCGCGCCCAAGACATCCTTCGCGAACGCCGGCATCAGTGCGGAATAGCCCATCGCAAAAACATTGGAGACGGCGACTAGTCCCATCAACGAACGCACCGTCTGGTTGCGCCAGATATAACTCAGCCCTTCGCGCAATTGTTTCGCCGCCGAAGCACGCGACCGTGCAATGACCGTCGGCTGGATTTGCATCAACAACAATCCCGCAATCACAGCCAGAAAACTCACGCCGTTGAGAAAAAAGCACCATGCCGCCCCCACCAGCGCGAGCGCGATCCCCGCCAGCGAGGGTCCGATGATGCGCGCCGTGTTGAACATCGTCGAGTTGAGTGCGATGGCGTTGGTCAAATCGTCCCGCCCAACCATTTCGATGACAAACGCATGCCGCGCGGGCGCGTCGAACGCGTTGGCAGTCGCCAAGAGAAACGCCAAAACCACGATGTGCCACGGCTGCACCCACCCCCAAAAGACATCCGCCGCCAAAACGAACGCGAGCAGCATCATCGCCGTCTGCGTGACGACGAGCAACCGCCACTTGGGCACACGGTCGGCAACGACACCCGCCCAGAGCGCGAACAAAAGCATCGGCACAGCGGAAGCAAAACTGACGATCCCCAGATACAACGGCGAGCCGGTCAATTGGTACACGAGCCATGGCTGCGCGACATTTTGCATCCACGTGCCGGTCAACGAGACGAGTTGTCCCGCGAAAAAGAGCCGATAGTTGCGGTGCCGCAGCGCGGCGAATGTCTCCGCGAGCGAGAACCCGCGCCGGGCGACCTCCGCCGATTCCACCATCGAGTCTGCCATAGAGATTTCGTGAGACGAATCGCCCGCCCGATATTTTACGCACGGAGGGGGCTGGCGTCAAAACAATTCGTGACGATCTGACCCGCTAACGGCGCGGCGATCCTCCGTTCCGGGCAACGCGCGCGATGAACGCGTCGAGTTGCGCGGGTGTAAAAGCGCGCCCGTGCGCCGGATAAACGCAACGCGGCTGCAGCGCTTGAATCTTGAGCGCGCTGGCGCGCGCGGTGGCAGGGTCTTGCCAGAACAAGGGAAACGAAACGCGCGCCAGATTCAGAATCGCATCGCCGACGAAGAGCGCGCCATCGTCCAACGCCACAGAGATCGAGCCGTCGGTGTGTCCCGGCGTGTGAACGACGCGCCCCGCCACGCCAAACTCGCGCAGCGACTGCCCTTCTTCGAGCCAAACGTCCGGCGAAAAAGTTTCTAGCGGCACGAGCCAACCCAAACGACGCAGCAACCGCGCGAGCGCGTCCGTCGCCGCGTCGCGTCCGGGCGGAACCTGTAGTTGGGGAGTCGCGACCAATGGTGCGTCCGCGCGATGCATCGCAATCGGCGCGCCGGTCAAACGCCGCAGTGCCGCCGCACTGCCTGCATGGTCAATGTGCCCATGCGTCACGATAATCAACCGCACCTCGCGCGGCGAACGCCCCAGCGCGCGCACTCGGGAAAGAATCCGCCGCGCCTGATGCGGTATCCCCGCATCAATCACGACGACCCCGCGCCCCTCGTCGAGGAGAAACGTGTTGGCAATGCCAGCGACGAGTGAGTGAATTTCCATCAGTTCATCGAACGCGTTCGCGCTGCCACGCGTGAACCGCCAGCAAGCCTAACCCACTGACGAGCGTCCCCTCCACCACGTTCGTCTCGCCGATGTTGAAGAGCGCGAGCCCCACGGCGCTGGCGATTGCCTGCCCCAGCAAAAAGCCGGCAACGGCGACCAGCCAGTAGAACGCCAGGCGCAACCAGCCCTGCCCAACCAGCAGGTAGAACCCCAGACCATAGATGCTGGCGAGAACGAACGCGAACAGATAGGGAATCATAGGCAATGAAACCGCGAATCGGTTTGGTTGATGACACCACCGCCAAGACATACTTCGCCATCGTAGAACACGACGAATTGCCCCGGCGTGATGTCGCGCAAGGTCTGGTCGAACTGAACGCGCACGCTCCCCTCCACTTCATCCCCAGTGATCGTCGCACCAACCTCCGCCGACTTGTATCGAATTTTCGCCGTCACACGCAACGGCATCGCCGGCGCGCTTCCCGCAATCCAATTCACCGCGTTCGCGATCAGTTCGCGTCCCCCCAACTCCACCGCCCGCCCAACGACGACGCGGTTGCGCGCCGCATCGAGCGCGAGCACAAAGAGCGGCTCGCCCACCGCCAACCCCAAACCCTTGCGCTGTCCAATCGTATAGAACGCGAGGCCCGCGTGCTTGCCGATGATCCTCCCGCGCGTGTCCACGATGTCGCCGGGCACCAGCGCGGTGGGGACACGGCGGCGCAAGAAATTTCGATAGTCCCTGTCGGCGGCAAAGCACAGGTCTTGGCTTTCGCCCTTTTCCGAAACCGGCAGTCCGAACCTTCGCGCCAGCGCGCGCGTCTCCGGCTTGGTCAAGTCGCCGAGCGGAAATAGCGCGCGGGCGAGTTGCGCTTGGGTCAAGCGATGCAGCGCGTACGACTGATCCTTTTGCGCGTCCACCCCCCGCAGCAATTCGAACTTGCCCGCGCGCTCGCGCCGCCGCGCGTAATGCCCGGTCGCGAGATAGTCCGCGCCGAGCGCGCCCGCCCTCTCCAGCAGCGCGCCGAACTTGATCCAGCGGTTGCACTGCACACACGGGTTCGGCGTATAACCCCGCGCGTACGCGGCAACGAAATAGTCCACGACGCGCGTTTTGAATTCGGTCTCAAAATTGAGCAGATAGAACGGGATGCCAAGTTTCGCGCAGACACTGCGCGCGTCGTCCACCGCTGGCGGCGAGCAACAGCGATTGTCTTTGCCCTCCGCCCACAAGCGCATCATCACGCCGATAACGGTATAGCCGCGCTCTACCAACAGTGCGGCGGCGACCGAACTATCCACGCCGCCACTCATCGCGACGACGACGGTGGAATGATCGCTCATTTTCCCCGCAACTTGCCCACTACCTCCACCACCGCGTTCACGGCCTCCTCCACGTCCGCGTCCGTATTGCCACGTCCCAGCGTCAGCCGCAGCGCGCCGCGCGCGATCGCCGGCGCGTACCCCATTGCCGCGAGGACATGCGATGGCTCCGCCGAGCCGGCGGTACACGCGCTCCCCGTTGACGCCGCGATGCCGGCGAGATCGAGCCCCAACACCATCTCGTCACCGACGACGTCGGGAATAACGAAACTCGCATGACCGGGCAAACGATGCTGCGGATCGCCGGTCAGTTGTGCGCCAACGACACGCTCCAGAATCCCGATGACCAACTGCTCGCGCAGCGCGCGCAAGCGCGCGTTCGTCGCCTCGCGTTCGCCTTGCGCGATCTCGAGCGCGGTCGCCATGCCAACGATGTACGGAACGTTCTCCGTCCCGGCGCGGCGCGCGCGCTCCTGACTGCCCCCGGTCTGTGTGGGCACAAGCGGCGTGCCGGTGCGGACGTAGAGCGCGCCCACCCCCTTGGGGCCATGAAACTTGTGCGCGCCGAGCGACATCAGGTCAACCCCCAGTTTGTCCACGTCCAAATCGAGATAGCCGCCCGCCTGCACCGCGTCGGTGTGCAAGAGGACGCCGCGCGCGCGCGTGATCTTGGCGATCTCGGCAATCGGCTCGATGGTGCCGACCTCGTTGTTCGCGTACATCACGCTGACCAGAATCGTGCGCGGGGTGAGGGCGCGCGCAATGTCGTCTGGGTTGACGACACCATACCGATTCACCGGCACGCGCGTCACCGCGAATCCGAATTCCTTTTCCAGTTGCGCGGCGGTGTTCAAGACCGCGTGATGTTCGATGGGCGTTGTGATGATGTGATTGCCGCGCCCGCGTAGCGCCAAGGCGACCCCGCGCAACGCGAGGTTATCGCTTTCGGAACCGCAGCCGGTAAAAACGATTTCGCCGGGGCGCGCGTGCAAGATATCGGCAACCGTCCGCCGCGCCTCGGTCAGCGCGACGAGCGCGGCTTGGCCCCAGCGGTGCAAACTCGACGCGTTGCCGAACTTGACGCCAAAGTATGGCAACATCGCTTCGACTACGCGCGGGTCAACCGGCGTGGTCGCTGAATGATCGAGATAGATTGCTCTTTCCATAGGCCACTCACCCATTAACCATTCGTCATTGCTTTCGATTCTAACACAGCGGTATCGGGTTGTCAACGCTGCCCGCGCGCGGACACCCCAAGCATTTGACAACAGTCTTTACAGAAGGTATATTGACGGCATTCCGTTTAGCCAACTCAACCGAATCCAATCGGCTGAATAGTTTTATCCCTTGGGGGAGGAGGTGCTCTTTGTGGACATCGAAAAAATCGTGCTAATTCAGCCCGCGCATCAAGGGCGCATCTGGGGCAAGGCAGCGGGCTCGCCGTACACGTTGATGCGGCTCGCCTCGATGGTGCCGCAAGACATCCCCGTCGAGATTTGGGATGAGAATCTCGGACCGCTGAATTACACGCGCCTCAACGCGCGCACGCTCGTCGGCATCAGCAGTATGACGCTGACGATTGATCGCGCGCGGGAGATCGCGACGCAGGCGCGCGCGCGCGGCAGTCACGTCGTCGTGGGCGGGGTACATGCAACGCTCTTGCCGGACCAAGTCGCGGCGTGGGCGGATACCGTCGTCGTCGGCGAAGCGTATCGGACGTGGCTCCAGATCATTCGCGATTACGCGGACGAGAAAATACAACCGCGCTATGTGGATTTGGAATGGGCGCCGCTCGGTTCGCTCGCGCCGATCAGCGACCGCGTGATCCAGCAGGTGAACGAGCATCGCAATTATTGGACGCCGTCGCTGGAGATCACGCGCGGTTGTCCGCGCAATTGCACGTTTTGCACGGCGGTGCGCGTCTCCGGCAGAGTGATGCGCTATCGCCCGGTCGAGCAAATCGTGGAAGAGATTGAGCGGCGGCGCATCAAGCGGTTCTTTCTCACGGATGACAATTTCGGTTTGAACTTTCGCCTCAAACCGGACTATATCGAATCTGTGTTCCGCGCGCTCGAACGCTTGCCGTTGCACAGTTGGACGACGCAGACCGAGTTGGTGATCGCCGAGTTTCCCGATTTGCTCGATCTGGCGCGCCGCGCGCGGCTGGATAAATTTTTCATCGGCTTTGAATCCATCAATCCGGAGAATCGTTTCGATCTAGGCGGCAAGACCAAAGGGCAGGTCGCCGACATCAAACGCATCGTGCGCACGATTCACGCTCACGGTTTGAACGTCGTCGGCTTGTTTGTCTTCGGTTTCGATCACGACACGGTACAGGTTTTCGAAAAAACATGGGAGTTTATCCGCGAGACGGAATTCGACGGAGTGAGTGTGACGGTGCTGACGCCGTTCCCTGGCACGCCGCAGCGCGAGGCGTTGATTCAGCAAGGGCGCTTGTTGCCGAATGTGCCGTGGAGTCACTATGACACGGCGCACGTGATCTTTCGTCCCGCGTTGATGACGGTGGAGCAATTGCGCGAGGGGTACGATTGGCTGTGTCGGCAAGTGTACTCGCCGCGCGCGATCGTGACGCGCGGCGTGCGCGCACTGGGGCGCTATCCGCTCACGCAGGCGCGCGCCAAAGCGTTTTCCAGTTTCAGTACCGATGTGGGGTATCGCAACGCCTATGCGTTACGCCATCGCTGATTTTTGCGCGCGGGTGTTGGCGGTGGCACGTCAACGACTGGGGTGGTTTCTCAAGATCGCGGTGAGCGTGGGTTTGCTGATTTTTTTGCTCAGCCGCCTCAACCGCGCCGAGTTGCTGGATCAGGTCACACGCGCGCAACCGCTTTGGCTCGCGCTCGCGCTCGTCCTCTATTTTGTCGCGATCTTGTTAGGTGTCTTCAAGTGGCGGCTCCTCGTGCGCGTGCAGCGGCTTGAGGCGTCGTATGGCGATCTGGCGGCGTACACGTTTGCGGGGTTGTTTCTGGGCAACGTCTTGCCCTCGAACATCGGCGGGGATGTGGTGCGCGCGT
>DYLA01000088.1:6784-11273 GCA_020722265.1 Anaerolinea sp. | reverse complement strand
CCAGCCGATCCGCAACAGCATGGGTTGATGCCGTTGATTTTGCAACGCTATGTGGACGCGGAGAAACGGCTGCTCCCCGAAGGGCTGAACGTCAAGATGGTTGCTGCGCGCGGACCGCTCGCGATTGCGGGATGGTTGCTCGGCATCACCGATTTGCTCGTCGGCTTGAAAACCGAACCCGAACCGTACGCGCGGCTGCTCGACACAATCACGACAACGGTGATTGCATGGTTGCGCGCGCAATGCGCGGTCTTGCGCGCACCCGAAGCGATTCTCGTGTTGGACGACATCGTTGGAATGCTCTCGCCGAAGATGTTCGAGCAATTCGCACGGCCGTATTTTGTGCGCATCTTTTCCGCGTGCGAGGGTATGATTCGCGTCTATCACAACGATACGCCTTGCCCGCATCTCCTCGCATCGCTTGCCACGCTCGGTTTCGATGTGTTCAACTTGAGCCACGCGATTGACCTCGCGGACGCGCAAGCCAAGATGCCGGGCGTCGCGCTGATGGGGAATGTGCCGCCGCTCGACGTGATGGTGCGCGGCACGCCCGCACAGGCCGAGGCGTGGGCGCGCGAATGTATTCGCAAGACGAACGGGCGCGGTGTGATTCTTTCGGCAGGCGGCGGAGTGAGCCCAGGCACGCCCGCCGAGACGATTGAGGCAGTGGTGAACGCAACGAAATGAGATACATTTTCAGTACCCAAAACACAATCCACTATCGTTTCCCCACCCACATCAACGAACTGGTGATGGATCGCGCGGAGGCGGAGACATCGGAAGTGTTCATCGTCATCTTGGAACCGGGCGAAGCGCCGCCGTTGCATGTTCACGATGACACGGAGCAGATTTTTTACGTGCTCGAAGGCAATGGGCTGTTGCAAATCGGCGAGAGCGCGGAACGGTACGCCGTCAAGCCAGGCGATGTGGTGCGGATTCCGCCGCACACGCCCCATCGCATCTTTTGCGACGGCGACACGCGCTTGCGCTACTTGAGCGTGGATTGCTTCGTCGGCGGCAGACCCCGCACGGAACCGACGTGGGATGATCACGTACGCGGCAATTGCAAACTCTTTGGCTGGGAATTCGATCAGGTCAAAAAAGCCAAGTGAGCCGAAAGAGCCAAACGTGCTCAATGTGCCGAACGGTCTTTGGCTCATTTGGCAGTTTTGAACCATGTCACCCAACTTTTCCTCCTTGCTCACCCAATACCGCGCGGAATTGCTCGACCGCACGATTCCGTTTTGGATCAAGTACGGCATTGATTGGCAGAACGGCGGCATCTGCACGTGCATCGCGGACGATGGGCGCGTGTTGAGCGACGACAAATATTTGTGGTCGCAGTTGCGCGCCCTTTGGACTTTTTCCGCGTTATACAATAAAATTGAACGTAGGCAAGAATGGCTGGATGTGGCGCGGCACATTTACCACTTTGCCCAACAACACGGGCGCGACGCCGAGGGCAACTGGGTTTTCTTGGTTGACAAAGACGGCAACCCCGTGCAAGGCGCCACCAGCATCTACACCGATGGCTTTGCGATCTACGGCTTGACGGAATTTGCGCGCGCGACGGGCGATGCGGACGCGCTCGAACTGGCGCGCGCAACGTACGCGAACGTGCAACGCCGCTTGGCGCGCCCGGGGTCGTACGGCACCGCGCCGCTGCCGATTCCACCCGGCGCCAAGGCGCACGGCATCTCGATGATCTTTGCGCTCGTCTTCACCGAGTTGGGTGAATGGCTGAACGACGCGGCGATCTATCGCGCCGGGCTGGTTCACGCGAATCAAGTGATGAACGTTTTCTTGCGCGAGGATCACAAACGCCTGTACGAATTCGTGCGCTTGGACGATACCTTGCTCGATGCACCGCCCGGGCGCGTGGTCAACCCGGGTCACGCCATCGAATCTATGTGGTTTCTCATCCACATCTTTCAACGCCTCGGCGACACCGCGCGCATCCGTCGTGCGGTGGACGCGATCCGCTGGCACATCGAACTGGGGTGGGACGTGGAGTACGGTGGCATCTTTCTCGCGCGCGAGGCAGAAGGATCGTTCTGGGCGGACAAATGGGAGATGAAAATCTGGTGGCCCCACACCGAAGCGTTGTACGCGCTCTTGCTTGCCTACGCGATTTCGCGCGAACCATGGTGCCTCGATTGGTTTCAGCGCGTCCACGCGTATGCGTTCGCGCATTTTCCCGTGCCGCAGTACGGCGAGTGGATTCAGAATTTGGATCGGCGCGGCAACAAGGTTCATTCGACCGTGGCGCTGCCCGTCAAGGACCCGTTCCACTTGGCGCGCGCGCTGATTTATTGCGTCAAAATCTTGGAGCAGTTGGCAAGTGGAGATTAGAGAAAGGAGGTGAATCGGAATCGAGATGTAGAACGTGAAATGTGCGAAAGAGAGTACACCACACACCGTATCGGATCGTCATTTCTCAAAGGAGGAGAAAATGAACAAGCGACATTTGCTCGCGTTAGTCAGTGTGGTTGCGCTGGTGGCAATTATCGTCGCGTGCGCGCCTGCGCCCACGCCCGTTCCGCCGACCAAAGCGCCTGAACCGACCAAAGCCCCAGCGGCGCCGACGGCAGCCCCAGCCACCAAGGCACCCGAACCGACCAAAGCCCCAGCGCCGACAACCGCGCCCGTTTCCAAGTACAAGGAAGCGCCGATGCTTGCCGCGTTGGTCAAGGAAGGCAAGTTGCCGCCCGTGGATCAACGGTTGCCCAAGAATCCCCTCGTGATGCCCGCCGATGAAGTTGGCACCTACGGCGGCGTATGGCGCCGCGGCTTTACCGGTCCCTCGGATTTCAACGGCGTCAACCGCGTCATCTACGACGCCCTGGTACGCTTTTCGCCTGACGGCGGCAAGGTGGAAATGCACTATGCCGAAAGCGTCACCCCCTCGTCCGATTTCAAGACGTGGACGGTCAAACTGCGCCAAGGCAGCAAGTGGTCGGATGGCACACCGTTCACTACCGATGACATCATGTTCTGGTACAACGATGTGCTGTTGAACAAAGACCTGACCCCGTCGGTGCCCGCGTGGATGTTGAACAAAGACAAGTCGGTCGTGCAAGTCAAGCAAGTGGATGCGGTGACGGTGCAGTGGACGTTCAAGGAGCCGAACACCACGTTCTTGCTCGAACTCGCGAACAAGGACTGGGGTGATCGCAACGTCCCAGTGCATCTCCCCTCCAAGTACTTGAAGCAATTCCACGCCAAGTATGCGGACAAGGCAACGCTGGACAAGTTGGTTGCCGAGGCCAAGTTCAAGACATGGGCAGAATTGTTCTTGGACAAGGTGAGCCCGTTCAACACGCCGAACCGGCCGGGGATGGCGGCGTGGATCGCCGAGAATCGCATCAGCGATCAGGTGTTCATCCTCAAGCGCAACCCGTACTTTGTCGGTGTGGACAAGGCGGGCAATCAACTGCCGTACTTTGACCAAGTGCAAATCAAGTTCTTCGCCGACGCGCAATCGCTGAACCTCGCGGCTATCGCGGGTGAACTGGATCAGCAAGAACGCCACGTCGCGCTGGCGAACTTTCCTGTTCTCAAAGAGCGGGAGCAGAAGGACAAAAAGTACGTCGTCCAACTGTGGTCTAGTCTGGGCGGTGCGGATGCGGATGTGACGTTCAACCAGACCTACGCCAAAGACCCTGAGGTGGGCAAGGTGTTGGCGAACAAGGATTTCCGCATCGCGATGTCGTACGCGATCGATCGCAAGCAGATCCAAGAATCGGTCTTCTTGGGCACTGGCGAACCGCGTCAACCCGTCGCCAAGAAAGGTCACCCGTACTATCCTGGCGATGAGTACGCCTACAAGTACACTGAACACAATCCCACGCTCGCGGCGCAGATGCTCGACAAGATCGGCTTGGACAAGAAGGATGCGGAAGGATTCCGCTTGTTGCCCAACGGCAAGCGTCTGGTCATCGAACTCTCTTGTATCCAAGCGCTGGGCTTTGGTCCCGACTCGGCCCAGTTGATCGCAAAGGATTGGGAGAAGGTCGGCGTCAAGACGAACGTGCAGGTTCGCGAACGCGCGTTGCACTTTTCGCTGCGCGAATCGAACGACTTGATGGCGGAAATCTGGAACCAAGATACCGCCGGCTTCCCCTTCACTGGTTCCACCAAGTACGATGTGCGGAGCGGTATCTACGGCAACATCACCTACGGTCCGCGCTGGTACGATTGGTATCGCAGCGGTGGTAAGGAAGGGGTTGAACCACCCGATTACATCAAGAAACTCGTCGAGTTGGTGGACAAAGCCAAGATGGCGCCGCCCGAAGAACAAGCCAAGATCGCCCAAGAGATGTTCAAGATTTGGGTGGACAACATGGTCGAAATCGGCACCGTCGGCTTGACAGCGATTGATCAGGGTGTCGCGGTGATCAACGTGAATATGCGCAACATCCCCAAGACTGTTACCAAAGATTGGCCCCTCCGCACGCCCGGCAATCTCCACCCCGAAACGTGGTACTAC
>DYLA01000088.1:0-6684 GCA_020722265.1 Anaerolinea sp. | reverse complement strand
TTCTCTTTTCGATTATCGTTTTTTGGTTGGTGCAAGCACCCCCCGGCGACTTTCTGACGAGTTACGTCGCCAATCTCGCGTCCAGCGGTTCTTCGATTAGCGCGGAGCAAGTGGAAGCCCTCAAGCGGCAATTCGGGTTGGATCAGCCCGGCTACATTCAATACTTGCGCTGGATGGAAAGCCTGGCGAAGGGCGATTTGGGATTGTCGTTGGAGTACCAACGCCCCAACACCGAATTGATCGGCGAACGCTTGATTCTGACAATCGCGCTCGCGCTCTTTGCGTTTGCGATCACGTGGATCGTAGCGATTCCTGCCGGCGTCTATTCGGCGACACATCAAAATTCTTGGCTCGATTATTTCTTCACGGTGCTGAACTATGTGGGTGTGGCGATTCCCAATTTTATGCTTGCGCTGATCCTGATGTGGATCGCGTTCGCGTACTTTGGCTTGAGCGTCACCGGCTTGTTTTCGCCCGAATACATTCAAGCCCCGTGGAGTTGGGAACGCGTGGTGGATTTAGTCCAGCACATCTGGCTCCCCGCGATCGTGCTGGGCGTCGCCGGAACCGCGCGCCTGACGCGCGTGATGCGCGCGAATCTGCTCGACGAACTGAACAAGCCGTACGTCGTCAGCGCGCGCGCCAAGGGCCTCTCCGAGTGGAAACTCGTGTGGAAATATCCGGTGCGCCTCGCCATCAATCCACTGGTTAGCACGATTGGTTGGTATCTGCCGCAACTCTTCTCCGGCTCGCTCATCGTCGCGACCGTGATGAACCTGCCGAACATCGGGCCCCTGCTCTTGCGCGCGCTGACCCAGCAAGATATGTACCTCGCAGGGAGCATCTTGTTGATTTATTGCTTTCTCACCATCATTGGCACGCTGATTTCGGATATTTTGCTCGCGCTGGTGGATCCGCGCATCCGCATGGAAGGCGTGTGACCAATGAGCCAAATGGAAAATGAACAACAAATGAAAAATGGGGACGCGGAAAATCTCGGCGCGGTGTTGGCATCGAAAGCGGAGGAGCGCGTTTCGGTCGCGTCGAACTGGAAGTTGGTGTGGTGGCGTTTCCGCAAGAACAAATTGGCGCTCTTGAGCGCGCTGGTGCTGATCGCGTTTTACATCGTCGTCCTTGTTCCCGATTTCTTCGCGACGCAAGACCCCGAAGCCACCGATGCGAAACTCGCGTTCATTCCAACGCAGGGCATCAACTTGCTCGACGGCTCGAATTTCTCGCCGTGGGCACCCGCCGTCGTCGGCAAACGCAATCCAGTGACGCTGCGTATGGAATGGAAGATTGATGAGACGAAAAAAATACCGATTCGTTTCTTCACCGCGGGGTTCGAGTACAAATTTCTGGGCCTGTTCGAAACCAATCTCCATTTGCTCGGTCCCGCCGATCCAAAATCCGAAGACCGCTTGTACTTGTTCGGCACGGATCGTTTGGGACGCGATCAGTGGTCGCGGATGATGTACGGCACGCGTACCTCGATGACCGTCGGCTTGGTCTCCGTTCTCTTGAGCGTGATCTTGGGCGTTCTGCTCGGCGGCATCTCCGGCTACTTTGGCGGCTGGCTCGATCTCATCATCCAGCGTCTCATCGAATTGTTGCAGTCCCTGCCGACGATTCCGATTTGGCTCGCGATGACCGCGGCGCTCCCGCAAGACTGGCGTCCCGATCAGGTATTTTTTGCGATCACGATCATTCTCGCGTTCATCGGTTGGACGACGCTGGGACGCGAAGTGCGCGGACGCTTCCTCTCGCTGCGCGAAGAAGATTTCGTCCTCGCGGCGGATTTGGCTGGGTGTAGCCGTTTCCGCATCATCACGCGGCATATGGTGCCCGCGTTTATGAGCCACATCATCGCGACGAGTACGCTCGCGATTCCAGTGATGATCGTCAGTGAGACCTCGCTGAGTTTTTTGGGCTTGGGCATCCGTCCCCCCGCGATCAGTTGGGGTGTGTTGTTGCAAGAAGCGCAAAACATTCAGACGATTGCCCAAGCCCCTTGGTTGCTGGTTCCCGGCGTGTTCGTCATTATCGCCGTGCTCGCGTTCAACCTCGTCGGCGATGGCTTGCGCGACGCGGCGGATCCATACGGACACTGAGTTCAACGTTCAAGGTTGACCGTGACTCTCGCACCGCGAACCTTGAACGCTTGAGGTCTTATGAATAACGAAACCCCATTACTCTCTGTGCGTGATCTCAAAACCTACTTTATGATGGACGAAGGTGTCGTCAAAGCGGTAGATGGCGTCACGTTCGATGTGTACGCGGGGCAAATCTTCGGCATCGTCGGTGAAAGCGGTTGCGGCAAAAGCGTGACGATGAAAGCGGTGCTGCGCATCGTCGAGCCGCCGGGCAAGATCGTCAGCGGGCAAATTCTGCTCAAGCGCAAAACAGCCAACGGCGAGGAGCAGGTGATTGACCTCGCGCAACTCAATGCGAACAGCAAAGCGATGCGCGATATTCGCGGCGCGGAAATCGCGCTCATCCCGCAAGAACCGATGGCGGCGTTCAGCCCGGTGCATACCGTCGGCGATCAAATCGTCGAAGCGATTCTGCTGCATCAGAACGTCAGCCGACGCGAGGCGCGCACGATCGCGCTGCAAATGTTCAAAGACGTGGGAATTCCAATGCCCGAACAGCGCCTCGACGAATATTCGTGGCAACTGTCCGGCGGCTTGCGCCAGCGCGCGATCATCGCGATGGCGCTCTCGTGCAACCCGCGCCTCCTCATCGCCGACGAGCCGACGACGGCGGTGGACGTGACGACCCAAGCCCAAGTCTTGCGCTTGTTGCGGCGTTTGCAAGAACAGCGCCACGCGGCGATCATCTTCATCACGCACGATCTCGGTGTCATCGCGCAGATGGCGAGTTACGTGATGGTGATGTACTTGGGTCTCGTAATGGAGCAAGGTCCGGTGGACGAGATCTTTCACGCGCCCAAACATCCGTACACCCAAGCGTTATTGCGCTCGATTCCGACGATCACGATGACGCCGCGTGTCAACCTGCCGACGATCAGCGGCTCGATTCCGCATCCCTTCAACAAGCCGCGCGGCTGTCCCTTCCACCCGCGCTGCGAGAAATTCATCGCCGGCAAATGTGACACGCGCATCCCCGCGCTGCAACCCATTGGAGAAAAGCAATGGGTCAGTTGTTTCTTGTACCACGATGGGGAGGTGGCCGCGTGACGAACCATCAAACTAGCCAACCATCGAACTATTCAACGATCAAACTATTAGAAGTGAAAAATCTCAAGAAATATTTCCCGATTCGCAAAGGATTTTTCCGCAAGACGGTTGGCAATGTCCGCGCGGTGGACGACGTGAGTTTCTTCATCAACGAAGGCGAAACGCTCGGCTTGGTGGGCGAGAGTGGGTGCGGCAAGACGACTGCCTCGCGCTGCATTTTGCGCGCGCACGCGCCCACGGCAGGCGAGCTGTTGTTCCGCACGAAAGAAGGCAGCCTCGTGGACTTGGCAAAACTAACGCGCGCCCAACTGCGTCCCCTGCGCTCGCAAATGCAAATGATCTTTCAAGACCCGTACGGCTCGCTCAATCCCCGGATGACCTTGTTCGACATCGTTGGCGAACCGATGTACGTCAACGGTGTGAAAGATCGCAAAGAGCGCGTCGAGCGCGTGGCGGAATTGCTGCGCCTGGTCGGTTTGCGCCCGGAATACATGCAGCGCTATCCGCACGCGTTCAGCGGCGGACAGCGCCAGCGCATCGGCATCGCGCGCGCCTTGTCGGTCAACCCGCGCCTCGTCGTCGCGGACGAGCCGGTCTCCGCACTCGATGTTTCGGTGCAGGCGCAGATTCTGAACTTGATGCTCGACCTGCAAAAGCGTTTGAATCTCACGTACCTTTTCGTCGCGCACAACTTGTCCGTCGTCCGCCACATTTGCGATCGCGTCGCGGTGATGTACGTCGGCAAGTTGGTCGAGATGGCGAACACGCTCGAACTGTACGCCGCGCCCAAGCATCCGTACACCGCCGCGCTGATGTCTGCCGTGCCGGTCGCAGACCCGCGCATCAAGACTGGCAACGTGGAACTGAAAGGCGAAGTGCCCAGTCCGGCGAATCCACCGAGTGGTTGCTATTTTCATCCGCGTTGCGAATTCGCGGTGGAGGTGTGCCGCAAGGACGCGCCCGTATTCCGCGAAATCACGCCGAATCATTTCGTCGCGTGCCATCGTGCGGATGAGTTGAGGTTGCCGGGGATTGCGTAGCATCATCGAACCGCGAAGAATCTCTCTATGCTCCCTCACCGGCTTTCCCTTCGGCTGCGCGGTCAACGCACAAGCCAGCGTCCCCTCGCCGGATCAGTTCACCCACTTTCACGGCGGCGGCTTTGATCGCACGCTCCTCTCCTTTATGCCAGTGGACGCCGATGGCAATGTCAACAGGTGGTTTGCAAGTGGATGTGCTCAACCGCGAAGCGAAAGCGGACGTGCGCGTCACCGCGCGCGGCGAATTGTGCGCGGTCGCTACGCACATCTTGCGCTGGGTGACAAATCCAAAAGAGGCGAATGAGCCAGGTCGTTGATCTTGCCTCGCGCGAGTGGCAAGTGGTGCGCCCCGATGTGGCGCGCCGCGTCCTTGGCAGAACGTTGCGCGATGGAAAAACAAGTTGTGTGGACGCGCGTGGTGCCGGGCGGAAAATTCGCGCGGCATCGCGATCCGCACGCGCGGGTGAACGATCAATCGTTGCCGCACCCACCGGAGTCGTCGCGTAGATCGACGCGGGAGATGCGCACGCGCACGCAAATGGCGGCCATGTAGATTTGGTGTTGTTGTCGTCGAATAGGCCGATGGAGTGAGAAATGTCTGACCATGCCTGGGTGGATGAATTTCCCGCGTCAGTCATCGTTTGCGATGCGAATGGAATTATCGTCGAGATGAACGCACGCGCGGCGCGCAATTACGAACGAGACGGCGGGCGCGCCCTGATCGGCAAGAACTTGCTCGACTGTCATCCCGAACCTGCACGCACGAAAACGCAACGGTTGCTGGAGACCCAGCAAAAGAACGTCTACACGATTGAGAAAAAGGGCGCCCGGAAATTGATCTACCAATCGCCTTGGTATCGCGAAGGCAAATTTGCGGGCTTGGTCGAATTGTCGTTGGAGATTCCAACCGAGATGCCGCATTTCGTTCGCCAGTGAAGTGGATTTGACCGAGAAAGGGTATGGGCGTCGGCATCGAAGCCGGTTATGGGCGCGAAAAATATCCCGATCGTAGTCGCTGCAAGTGGGCGCGGACATTTCGGGGACGCGGCGCGGCATCGCGCGCGGTGTTTTGCCACACCGGCGCGGATGATCGGACGCGGTTTTGGCGCGGGGATGTGAGATGAATCGTCGCTCATCGGTCACCGGTCGTTTTGCCCTCGTGAACGGACGCGTCGTCTTGCCGGGGGCGGTGATCCAAGGCAAAGCGGTCGTGATCGAGCGTGGGAAAATTATCGGCGTTGTGGATGTTGGCGCGCTCGGCGCGGAGGTGGAGCGCGTGGACGTGGGCGGACGCTGCATCACGCCGGGCTTGCTGGACCTTCATACGCACGGCGCGGTGGGGCATACGTTCAACGAGCCGACCGCGGACGCGTTCGGGACGATTTGCGCGGAGAACGCGCGCCGCGGCGTCACGGGGCTAGTCGCCACGCTCGCGACGGCGCCGATACCGGACTTGGTCGCGTGTTTGAATTTCGCGCGCGCGTGGATGCGCGCGCCGCGCGACGGTGCGCGCGTGCTGGGGACGTATCTCGAAAGTCCGTACATTTCGCCCGCGCAAAAAGGCGCGCTCGATCCGGAGAATATTCGTCTGCCGAACGACGGCACGGCGGATGTGTTGCTGGAACATTCGGACGTGATCAAAATTTTCGCGCTCGCGCCAGAATTGCCCGGCGCGTTGCCGCTCGTCGAAAAACTTGCGCGGCGCGGCATTGTTCCGGCGGCGGGACACTCATCCGCGCGGGACGACCAGATGCTGGCTGCGATGCGCGTAGGTTTGCGGCATGTGACACACATTTGGAGCGCAATGTCCACGACGATTCGCGAAGGACCTTGGCGCAGGCCGGGCGTGCTGGAAACCGCGCTGACGTACGATGGCTTGACAGTGGAGATGATTTGTGATAACAAGCATTTGCCGCCGACGCTGATGAAACTCGCGTACAAGTGCATCGGCGCGGAACGGCTGTGCGCGATTTCCGATGCAACGAACGGTGCAGGGTTGCCGGAAGGCTCGCGGTTCAAGATGGGCGCGCTGGAGTACCAAGTGTGTGACGGGGTGGGGATGATGTTGGATCGTTCCGCGTTCGCGGGAAGCACAACGCTCGTCAATGAGATGATTCCGATTTTGACGAACGTCGTTGGCGTTCCGCTCGCACAGGCGATTCGAATGTTGACGTTGACGCCGGCGCGCGTCATCGGCATAGACGCGCGCGTGGGGAGCATCGCGCCAGACAAGGACGCCGATCTCGCGATCTTCGATGATGATTGGCGCGCGTGGCGCGTGATGATCGGCGGCGAGTGGGTGTACCTCCAATGAGCGACGCCGGTTGACAAGACCGATACAACACGTCGCGATCTGTGGTCGAATCTTTTCACAGGAGATATTTCGATGACGCAACCGATTTACGAAACCCAAATTGACCAACTCAAGATCAGCGTTTTCCAAT
>DYLA01000087.1 GCA_020722265.1 Anaerolinea sp. | reverse complement strand
GCCGGCTTACTTGCTCGTCTCGCGACGATCCGCCCGGTCGCACGCATCGCGGCAATCCGTCCGGTTCTCGCGCGCGCTCGACGCGCTCTTCTCTGCGCTCGTCTTGACTTTCTTCGTGCTGTTCGCACTGCTCGACATCCGACAGTTCCAGGCTTTTAACAACTATGGTTTCGATTTCGCCGTGTTCGATCAGGCACTCTGGAACTCACTGCACGGACGGCTCTTCGAGAGTTCCATCAATTCCGATGTGCCATTCTTGCTGGGGCAGCATTTTTCCTTGCTGTTGTCCGCGCTCGTTCCACTGTATGCAGTAACGCGAACCTGGGTCTTGGTGGTTTTTCCCGCGCTGTGTGTCGCTGCCGCCGCCGTGCCGCTCTATTGGTCGGCGCGGCAACAGGTGGGGCGATTCCTCGCCCTCTGCTTCGCGCTCGCCTTCTTCCTCGCACCGAGCGTACAGTATCGCGCGCTCGATCAGTACTACGACGTGGCCTGGGGGATTCTGTTATTTATGCTCGCTGGATTCTTCCTGCTGCGCCGACGCTACACGCCGCTGCTCGTTTGCATCGGGCTCGCCCTTTTGGCGCGCGAAGAGATGGCGTTCGTCGCGGCGTGGCTCGGCATCTTTATCGCGGTCTTTGATCGCCGCGTGAAAATTGGGCTGGGACTCACGCTGGCAAGTCTGCTCTGGCTAGCCTTCCTCCTCGGATTCTTTATGCCGTCTCTGGGTCAAAGGGAGGGATATTATTACCTGAGCCACACGACCGAATGGGGTGGGCAGCACTATGGCTATCTGGGCAGCAATGTCACCGAAATCGTCGTGACCCTGTTCACGCGTCCCGACGTGGTGATGGCGCATGTTCTGATTCCGGAAAAGATTGAGGCGATCGCGCGATTCCTGATGCCGCTCGGTGCGTTCTGTGTGATCGGTGGCGAAGTTGCCATGCTCGGCTTGCCCACGTTCGGCTATACGCTCCTCAGCGATGTTCAGGGCAACTATACGTTCAGTTCGCATCTCTACGCGCCGGCACTGCCGTTTCTGTTTCTCGGCGCGGTTGTTGGCGCGCGGCGCATGCTCGCGTGGCGCGCGGCGGGAGCGAATCGTACGGCGCGCCAAGCCGCACTGGGCGCGTTCATCCTCGCCGCGAGCGCGGCGACGTATTTCGTGGACGCACCCGGTCCCTTGGCGCGCCGCTTCGAGGCGCAGCGTTACGCGGTGACCGACCACACGCGGCTCGGCGCGACGCTGGCACAGACGATTCCCTTCGACGCCGTCGTGCTGGCACAGCACGAGGTTATGCCGCACGTCTCCGCGCGACGTTATCTCTACGTGATGCCGGGCATTTCGTGCTGGGCGCGTGCGGACTATCTCTTTGCCGATTCGACGCGCGCGTGGTACGATTACTATCGCCCCGGCTGGGAGTCTCTGTTCGCACGCGCGTATTTCGAACCGGTCGTGCAGCAAGACGGCTGGATACTGATGCGTTACGCGCCGCGCGCGCGATTGGAACACGCACTCGACATCCGCTTTGGCGATGGGCTCGCGCTCGTGGGTTACACCCTGCCGTTCAGTGGTACGATTTCCGGCGGGCAAACACTCACTCCATACTTTGCGTGGCGCAGCGGAGAGCGCGCACCGGCGAATCATACCGTACACATCCACCTTGCCGATGGGCGTGGACACGTGTGGGCGGAGCAGGTGCACGCGCCTTGCCGCGACCCGCGCGAACTACTCTGGAATGACGACGCCTCGCTACGACTGCCGCCAACGATGCCGCCGGACGAATATCGCCTGATCGTTTCGATTCTGGACACGGCGACGCAGCAATGGCTGGAGGCGCGCGATAGTGCGGGCACGCCGCTCGGCGCAGAGGCGATGGTTGCGACCGTGCGCGTCGCAAAAAACAAATCATCGTTCACGGCAAGCGAACTGTTCATCGAGCAACCCTTGTTCGTGGATATGCGCGAGATGCGCTTCCTCGGCTACGTCCCGCCGCCGCGCGAAATTGCACGCGGCGAGGTGCTCCCAGTCGGCGTGTACTGGCGCGCGCGCGGCAAACCGCAGGGCGATTACCTCGTCGCCGTGCAACTGCGCGATGCGACGGGGCGCGTCGCGTTCGAACACGCCTCGCGCCCGGCGAATGGCGCGTATCCGACGACCGCGTGGGACGCGGGCGAAGTGCTGCTCGACTGGCACGACCTCGCGCTGCCGCGTGAACTCAGCGGCGCGTTCCAAATCGTCGTCGTCCTGCGCGAGGCGACGAGTGGCGCGCAGATAGGTGAAGCCGCCATCGCTCACATTTCGATAGTGGATTGAACCCAATCACTATGCCCGTCTTGATCGAGTTTCTCTTCGTCATCGCTCTTGCAATCGGCGTGGGTACAGCCGCATATGTCGCGCTTGTGCGTGTGCGCGGGACGCGTCGAGAGATGCGCGTCGAGTTCGACGCGGATCGCGTCTTGCTCGCGCTGGTGCTGGCGTACGTCGTCATCTTTACCGCGCTGGCGATTCTGCGCTATCTTACTTTTCACGCCGGTTATCTGGGAGTGCGAACCGCGTGGGATCTGGGGCAGTACGGGCAGTTGCTTTGGAATTCGCTGAACGGGCGTTTATTGCAGGGCACGTTCGTTCGCGATGCGGATTCGTTTCTGGGCAAGAGTTTTACGCCAATTCTGCTCGCGTTCGTGCCGCTCTACGCGGTCTGGGCGAATCCGATTGTTCTGCTCCTCGTGCAAACCATCGGGCTGGGCGTGAGCGCGCTTCCGATTTATTGGTTCGCGCGCGAACGATTGGGACGCGGCTTGGCGCTCGTTGTCAGTCTGGCATATCTCCTTTCGCCAGCCTTGGAAAACATCGGCTTGACCGAGTTCCACGAAATCGCGCTTGCGCCGCCGCTGCTCGCCTACGCCACTTTTTTTCTGTTGCGCCGGCATCACAAAGGATTTCTCGTTTGCCTTGGCTTGGCGCTCCTGGTTAAGGAAGAGATCGCGCTCATCGCGATCATGTTCGGCATCTACATTTTCTTTTTTCAGCGCAGGCGCGGACTGGGACTTGCGGTTGCAGCGTTCGGCGCGATCTGGATCGTGCTGCTGTTGCAATATCTCATTCCGTACTTTCGCGGTGCGGCGTACGGTGGAACGTTCTACTATTTCGGCGAAGGGGTAATCGGGGGCGGCGGCACGCGCTATGGCTATCTCGGACGCAGCATCCCGGAAATCCTCACGACGATTTTTACCAAACCGGGATTCGTGCTGCAACACGTGTTGATTCCAGAAAAAATCGAGTACGTGCTGCACCTTCTCACCCCATTGATGTTCCTGCCGCTCATCGGCTTCGAGGTCTTGACGCTGACGCTGCCGACGTTCGGTTATTCGCTGCTCAGTACCTACGGCTTGCAGTACTCGATTCGTTCGTACTATTTCGCGCCGCTCTTGCCCTTTTTGTTCTTCGCGACGGTGATTGCCTTGCAGCGTCTGCTCGATTGGGGACGACAGTGGCGCTTGAATCGCGCGGCGTGGCACGGCGCGCTGTCAGCAGGGTTGCTGACCGCGAGTGGCGTGACGTATCTGCTCCAAGCCCCCGGCCCGTTCGCGCGACACTATCAGTCGTGGCGCTACAACCTCGACGCGCACGCGCGACTGGGCAACGAACTGGTGAGCACGATTCCAAGCGACGCCGTCGTCGTCGGACAAAATGAGTTCCTCGCCCACCTGTCCAATCGCCGTTTCTTGTACGAAATCCCGGTGATTCCGGACTATCGCCAGACCGATTATTTTTTCGCCGACACGACGCCGGATTCGTGGTACTATGTCCACGAAGGATTCTGGGAACGATACCTCACGAACGGCTATTTCGAAATCGTCACCCAAGCCGATGGCTATTTGATCGGCAGGCGCAAGACGCCAGACCATCCGCGCGCGATTCGGTTCGGCGACTCGCTCACGTTCCTCGGTCACAGCCTGATGCTGACCGACACCCTGCGCGGCGGCATGGCGATTCGCCCGGTCGTGCTCTGGCGCGCGGACCAGCCGCTTGCCGAACGCTACCAGATCGCGGTGCGCCTCGTGGACGCGCAGGGGCACCTTTGGGCGGAGGAAGATCGCGAACCGCTGGAGAGACTTGCTCCGACGGACGAATGGAAGCCGGGCAAGTTAGTCGGCGATCAGTACACGCTGAACTTGCCAGTGACGATGCCGTCGGGCGACTATCGCCTCACGCTGACCGTGCACCCGCATCGCGGCGAGGAGCTGCCCGCGCGCGACGAGCAAGGGAACGCGCTCGGCGCGCAGCCGGCAATCGCGACGATACACGTCGAGAAGAACAAGCAATCCTTTCTCGCGAGTGACTTGTGGTGGCTCGAACAGCGGTTGTATGTGGATATGCGCGAGATGCGCTTCCTGGGCTATGTCCCGCCGCCGCGCGAAATGGCACGCGGCGAGGTGCTCCCAGTCGGCGTGTACTGGCGCGCGCGCGGCAAGCCGCAAGGCGATTACTTCGTCGCCGTGCAACTGCGCGATGCCGCCGGGCGCGTCGCGTTCGAACACGCCTCCCGCCCGGCGAACGGCACGTACCCGACGACCGCGTGGGATGCGGGCGAGGTGCTGCTCGACTGGCATGATCTCGCGCTGCCGCGCGAACTTGCAGAGGGCGAGTATCGCATCGTCGTTCTGCTGCGCGAAGCGAACACGAACCAATTGCTCGGTGAGACTCCAGTCGCGACAGTCACCGTTCGGTAGAGTTGAATGGAAATCCTATGCGCTCGATTCGTAATCCTTTCTCCAATCCGTCAATCCGACACGCGGCTATGCTGTCGCTGCTCGCCGCGCTGACAGTGTTGCTGGCGTTCCAAATCCGCGTGCCGATGAAGATAGACCTCGGTGGAGAAGATCAGACCTACCATTCCGGGTTTTACTACGTTCAGCGTGCGAACGACCTCGCGTATCGCTGGGCGCGCGGCAAGGCGACGGTCACATTCCCGGATACCGGCAAAGCCACTCCGCTCGCGGTAACGATCCTCGCGAACGCGTGGCGCGACGCGACGCGCGTCTACACGGCGACCGTGACGGCGAACGGTCACGCCATCGGTACGATTGAACGCGCCGGATGGCGCACGTGGCGATTCGTCGTCTCCGACCCAGCCATCCTCCGCGCGGATGAATTGATCATCGGCTTTGACGCGACCCCCTTCGTTCCTGCCGACCTGTCATCCGAGACGGACGATGATCGCGAGTTGGGTGTTGCAGTCGCGTCAGTCGAGGTCACGCCGCAGTGGAGCGTGCCGACATCGCTGGAGGGCTGGGGAAACCTCGTCACGATTCCTGCGCCGACGCAATGGCTTTTCGTGACCCTGTGCGTGCCCGCGCTCTACTTGCTTTCCCGATTCCTAGGACTGCGCACCCGATGGGCGTTCGCGTTGGGCATCGCCGCAATCATCGGTTGGGCAATTGGTATCGCGTTCTTTCGCATCGCGGCGAGCCAACGCGTGCTCATTTTGACGCTGACCGTCGGCGCAACCGCGCTCGCCCAGACCGGACTCGACGCGCGCGCGGATACGTCGGCGCGGACGCGCGCGTCGCCGCTCGGCAAGTTGATCGTGCCGGCGTGTATCGTCGCCGTCGCGTTTCTGCTGCGCCTCCATGCGATGGCGATCTTTCCGGTCGAGGGCGACGACGGGCTGTATATGCAAGTCGCCGAGCAGTACGCGCGGGCAATGGCATCTGTCGATTGGCGCGAAGTCATTGCTTTCGATGGTGTTATCGAACATCCACGCTTGTTCGTCTTACTGTTCGCGAGCGGGCTGATCGTGCGCGATTTTCTCGGCATCGCGTTGTCGAATGTCGTGACGATGCGTTTGGTGGCAATTGTGTTCGGCGCGCTGCAAACCGGGTTGATCGCGCTGCTCAACCCACTGGCGGGCTGGTTCCTCGCCATCCAGACGACGGAAATCAAATTCACGAGTATGGCGTATCTCGAAGCACTACCCGCGCTGACGGCTGCGCTATCGGTCATCGCGTTCGAACGGTTCCGCCGCACGTCGCGCGACGCGTGGATGTATCTTTCGGCGATCGCGCTCGGCGCGACGGGCGCGTCTAAGTTCATCTACGTCACGGCGGGCTTGGCGATTCTGCCGTTTCTGCTGTGGGAACTGCGCCGCCAGCCGAAGAAAATCATCGCGTATGGCTTGCTTGCTGCGTTCGCGTTTTTTGCGCTCGATCCATACCTCTGGTATGATCCCGTCGGTCGGCTGCGCGAGATGTTTTCGTTTCATTCGTCCTTCTCGACGCGTGAGTACGTCAAGGAACTCAACCGCCCGTGGTGGTACAATTTGGCTGCCCTGACCGAGTCCGCCAAGTTGTACAAACAGCCCTTTGAGTATCCTCCCCCCTTTCTGTTGGTTTGGGATCGGCTGATCTTTTTGGTGGGGTTGGCGGGGTTGGCATCGCTGACGCGACGCAGTCGGCTCTATCTCGTGTGGCTGCTCTGCGGCGTGGTGTTCATTTCGATTTGGGAAGCCAAGTGGGAGCAATACGCGATGGTGATCGCGACGCCGCTATGTCTTGCAGCGGGCTATGGAATCGCCGATGGGTTCGGCTGGCTACAACGACGATGGCGAAAGGAGATGGGCTTTGAGTCAAACGACGACCGCTGACGCCGGCACAGGCAAGACGAATCTCGATCGGTTCATCCCGGTCGCCGAACCGGTGTTGACGGGGAACGAACTGGCGTACGTGACCGATTGCGTCACGAGCAGTTGGGTCTCTTCGATTGGCAAGTACATCCCGCGCTTTGAGGAAGAGTTCGCGCGCTTTTGCGGCGTGAGGTATGGTGTCGCTACGAGCAACGGGACGACTGCGCTGCACCTCGCGCTCGCGATCTTGGGCATCGGTCCCGGCGACGAGGTGATCGTGCCAACGCTGACGTTTATTGCCACCGCGAACGTCGTGCGCTACACTGGCGCGACACCGGTCTTTGCGGATAGCGAGCCGCGCACGTGGAACATTGACCCCGCCGACGTAGCGCGCAAGATCACGCGACGCACCAAAGCGATTATCCCGGTGCATCTCTACGGCCATCCCGCCGAGATGGATGCCATCAATGCGCTCGCGCGTGAACACAACCTCGTTGTCATCGAAGACGCAGCGGAAGCGCACGGCGCGGCGTACCAGGGACGCCGCGTGGGTGCGCTAGCGCGTCTCGCCGCGTTCAGTTTCTACGGCAACAAGATCATCACGACCGGCGAGGGCGGAATGTTGACGACGGACGACGACGCGTTGGCAGAGCAAGCGCGCTGGTTACGCGATCACGGCATGTCACCGACGCGGCGCTACTGGCATCCGGTCATCGGCTACAACTATCGGCTGACGAACCTACAAGCCGCGCTGGGAGTAGCACAGATGGAACGGATCGAAGAGTTTATCGCGCGCAAGCGCGCCATCGCCACATTGTACAGCGATTTATTGCGCGGCACACCCGGCATCACTCTGCCGCCAGAAGCGCCGTGGGCAAAGAACGTCTATTGGATGTTTTCGATTCTGGTGGACGACGCTTTCGGTCTTGGGCGCGATCCATTGATGGCGCATTTGAAATCGCGCGGGATAGACAGTCGCCCCTTCTTTCATCCGATTCACACCATGCCACCGTACGCGACCGGCACATCGCTGCCGGTGGCAGAACGCCTGTCGCGGCAGGGCATCAACCTGCCTTCATCGGTTGCCTTGACGGACGACGACGTTCGCCGCGTCGTGCGCGCGATTCAGGAGGCAGCGCAGTGATCGTTCCAATGCAGCGTGAACACGCCGCGCGCGTCGCCGCATTACATTGCGCCGCACTCGCCGGCGACTTTTTGCCGAGTTTGGGGAAAGGTTTCCTGACCGTTTTCTACGAGGGAGTACTCGATCTTGACGTGGGGTTTGGTTTTGTAGCCATCGCTAACGATCAGCCGATCGGCTTTGTGTTGGGCAGCACCGATACGAGCGCGTTGTTCAAGCGCGTGATGTTGAGCCGCGCCTTCGCGCTTGGACTGTGCGCGCTCCCGGCGATTCTCCGCCGACCGACCCTCGTCGCCAACGTGCTGGAAACGTTCTTGTATCCAAGCAAGGAAGGGGCAGTAGCCGAAAAATCCGAATTGGTTGTCATCGGATTCGACGCGGCGCATCGCCGGCGGGGCTTGGGACGTCAGTTGGTCGCCGCGCTGAACGACGCGTTTCGCGCGCGCGGCGTGCGCTCGTACAAAGTGACGGTCTTGCAAGCGAACACGGGCGCCAACGGCTTTTATCGCGCGCTCGGATTCCAGCACGCCCTCGAGTTCGAGTTGTACCGGAAAAAGTGGAATCTCTACACCTACACCATCCTATGACGAGGCCCTATGAACATCTCCATCGTCCTACCCACCTACAACGAACGCGGCAACATCGTGGACTTGATTGACGCCATCGAGACGGAAGTTGCTCCGCTGATGCAAAGCGTGCAAATCGTCGTCGTAGACGACAACAGTCCGGACGGCACGGCCGATGCGGTGCGCCAACGCGCGACCAAGCCCGGTTCCAACATTGAATTGTACGTGCGGACTGGAGCGCGCGGCTTGGCCAGCGCGATCAAGTACGGCATCCGCCAATGTCGCGGCGATGTCGTCGTGGTTATGGACACGGACTTTAATCACAGTCCCAAGATGATTCCGCAGATGGTCGAGTTTCTCAAGTACTATGATCTCGTGATCGGCTCGCGCTTTGTAATGGGCGGGGGGATGGAAGAAGAATGGCGGTACAAACTCAGTTTCCTCTACAATCTCTTAGTGCGCGTGATCATCCGCACGCAAATTCAAGATAACTTGAGCGGTTTCTTTGCGATGCGCCGGGACAAGTTGATGGCACTCGATCTGGATCGAATCTTTCGCGGCTATGGCGAGTATTTCATCCGATTGCTCTACTTGGCGTGGCGGAAGAATTACCGGATGCTCGAAGTGCCGGTCTTTTACGTGCTGCGGCGGCACGGCAAAAGCAAGTCGCGTTTCTTCCATATGCTGCGCGACTATACACTCTGCGTACTTGAGTTGAGAACAGCACGCTGGGCGCGCCCGAGCCGCTGAGCGGCGACTCATCGGGCCAGAGTTGGACAACGGTATGCGCGTTTGGGTAGAGTTATCACTGGTCCTGTTCGCGTCCGCGCTGGGCGCTGGATCGAGTTACGCTCTTTTGCGCTCTCGTCGCAAGCCACTCGATCAAGTTGTGGCTCGGGCTGCCGGTTTGCCTCGTTATGCGGACGCGCTTCTGATCGCGCTGGTAGTCGCCTATGCCCTGATCTTTAGCGCTCTATCCGCCCTGAGCCATTTCTCTTTCAACAATGCCGGTTACGACCTCGCCATCTTCGATCAAGCCGTGTGGAGTTCGTTGTGTGGGCGGCTGCTCGAGAACACGATCCTGCCAGACGCGCGCCTACTCATCGGTCAACGCTTTTCCCCTATCTTGCTCGCGTTCGTTCCACTCTACGCGGTCTGGAGCGACCCGACCGTACTGACAACCGTCCAGACGCTTGGGATTGCCCTCGGCGCGTTTCCCCTCTACTGGTTCGCGCGTCGGCGGATCGGCTATGCCCTGGGGCTGGTCATCGTCGCGTCCTACCTGGTGTTTCCGGCGGTGCAGTATGCCAATCTCTTCGAGTTCCACGAAGTCGTGCTGGCAATCCCCCTGCTCTCGTTCGCCGCGTTCTTTCTCCTGCGCGAAAAATACGCGCCGCTGCTCGTCTGTCTGGGACTGACTCTGCTAGTCAAAGAGGAAATGGCGTTCGTCGTGAGTATGTTTGGGCTGTACGCGATGGTGTTCACGCGGCAGCGGTGGCTAGGCTTCGGTCTAACTATGTTCGGGATGATTTGGGCTTTTGTACTGCTTCAGTACGCACTTCCATTTTTTCGCGGTACGGAAGGACAGGGTTACTACTACTTTGGGCACGGCACTCTCGGCGGCGCACACGAGCGCTACGGATACCTGGGCAGTTCGTTGGACGAGATTGTAGTGACGCTGGTCACGCGCCCGCTCTACGTCTTGCAGCACATCCTCATTCCACCCAAGATCGAATTCGTGCTGCTGTTGCTCGTGCCGCTGGCGTTGCTGCCGCTGCTCGGTCCAGAGATCGCGACGTTGACCCTGCCGACGCTAGCCATTTGCGTTCTGAGCGATCTGCATCTGAACTATTCGATCCGCTATCACTATACCGCCGCGCTCTTGCCATTCCTTTTCTACGCGACTGTCGTCGGCGTCGAACGAATCTTGCGTTGGAGAACGCGTTCGGGCGATGCGCGTCGAGCACGCGGCATCGCCGTTGGCACGATGTTGTTGGTTGCTGGCGCGCTGGGTTATTATCTCTATGCCCCCGGGCCCCTCGCGCGCAATTTCGACGCGTCGCGTTACGCGCTGGACGCGAACACCGCCGCCGGGCACACGCTCCTCCAGACGATTCCAGCCGACGCCATCGTCGCGACGCAGACCGAGTTGCTGCCGCATCTGGCAGAGCGCAGGTCGGTGTACGAATTCACGGTGCCGCAATTCCCCTGGCAAGTCGAATATGCTGTGGCGAAAACAACAGGGACGTGGTTTCCGCGTTACAAGCCCTTCTGGGACAAGTATCTCGACTCGGGATACTTGGGCATCGTCGCGCAGTCGGGCAGTTTCCTTCTTGCGCGGCGATTGTCGCCCGCGCAAACGCCGCAGATCGAATTCGACAAGCGAATCGTACTCAGCCGCGTCGCGGTGGTGGCTAGCGCATCTCCGCGCGGCGGACAGCCCGTTTACATTCCAGTCGAATGGTACGCGCAGAAGGATGTTCACAACCATTACATCGTCCAGATGCACTTGACAGACGCCCAGGGACATATCTGGGCGCGGGACGATCGGGAACCATGCTACGCGTTTTGTCCGACGTCGCGGTGGCGTTTCGGTCAGTTCGTCACTGACTATTACATTTTACAGGTGCCACCCACAGCCCCGTCGGGCGACTACAAGATCACGGCAGCGCTGTACGACCCGGCGAACAGTCGTCGGGCTGACGCGCGGGATGCCGTCGGGCGATCTCTGGACGAAATCGTCATCGGCACCATCCACATCACCAAAGACAAATCCAGCGTCACCGCCAGCCAGTTGTCAATCGAACAGCCGCTCTTCGTGGATATGCGCGAGATGCGCTTCCTCGGCTATGTCCCACCGCGTGCAACCATCACGCCGGGCGAGTTGCTCCAGGTGGGTTTGTACTGGCGCGCGCGCGGCAAGCCACAGGGCGATTACCTCGTCGCCGTGCAACTGC
>DYLA01000086.1 GCA_020722265.1 Anaerolinea sp. | reverse complement strand
GGCATCAAGTGCACCAGTTTTGACGTCTCCACGATTGAATGTAGCGTTACCGATTGTAGAATGAAAGGAGTATGGAAGTGCCATTCGGTTTGCAGCCGACCCACCTGATTATCATTCTGGTCGTCGCCTTGCTCATTTTTGGGCCCTCGCGGTTGCCGGAGATCGGCAAGTCAATTGGCAAGACTATGCGCGAGTTCCAGGCTGGTCTCAAAGAAGCCTCGCAAGGGTTCACCGAAGAGATTCAAAAGACACCCCCCCAGGCGGAGCCGCCGAAATTGGCGTGCAAGTCCTGTGGCAAGCCAATTCAAGCCGGGATGAAGTTTTGCCCCGAGTGCGGCGCGGCGCAATAAACCCCAATCCCTCCACGCGTCATCCATGACAGGGGAGAAGCCGGCAGTCGGTTTCTCTTCTGCCGCGCACTCTGCTTTAAGAACGATTCACGATGCCCGAAGAAAAACGCCTCAGCGTCATCGAGCACCTCGAAGAGGTGCGTCGTCGTCTCATCATCTCCCTGATCGCTATCCTCGTGACGACCAGTCTCGCCTATGTCTTTTCCGACGCGATCCTCTACGTGCTGCGCGCGCCCGCGGGAGACATCCGGTTGCAAGCGTTCAGCCCGCTCGATGGGTTTATGATTCGATTTCGCGTCGCGCTGTACGGCGGCATCTTTTTCGCCGCGCCGGTGTGGATCTACCAAGTGGTGCGTTTCATTGAGCCCGGCTTGCTGCCGCACGAAAAACGCTTCGTCATTCCCGGCGTCGCCGCGATGGTCGTCCTGTTCATCATGGGCAACGCGTTCGGCTATTTGATGTTGCAGAACATGATGGATGTCTTGTTCACGATGTTCGGTAGCGAATTGAATTATTTGCCCAGCGCCGATCATTACATCTCCTTCGTCGTCTATTTTCTCATTTCCACCGGCATCGCGTTCGAAGTGCCGCTCGTACTGCTCATCCTCGTCAAATTCGGCATCGTCTCGCCGGAATTCTTGCGCAAGCAACGCAAGGTCGCGTGGTTCCTCATCTTTGTCTTCGCGGAACTGATTACGCCGGTGGCTGACCCCATCGTCGCGCCGACGGTCGTTATGCTGCCGATGATCGCGCTGTTCGAGTTAGCCCTCTTCCTCGCGCGCTTTATCGCTCCCAAACCCGTGCCCCAGGCTCTTCCCAGAGAGACCACCTAGAGCGTCGGCGGGGGATACGATGCCGTACGATCTCGATAGTCTCGCCAAACGCCTCAAGACCGTCTCCCACTTGCGCGATCTGTCCGATGCCGATTGTCAAGCCATCGTCGCGGCAGGGGTCATCCGGCGATTCCCGGCAGGTGCGACGATTTTCGTCGAGGGGGAGCCGACGGTTGGGATGTTCGTCTTGATGGCGGGGCGCGTGCATCTTTGCAAACTGGGACCGCAGGGACAAGAATCCATCATCGCCACCATCAAACCGGTGATTATGTTCAACGAAGTAACCGTACTCGATGGCGGTCCCAATCTCGCGACGGCGGTGACCGTCGAAGAGTGCGTCACCTGGAACATTCGCTATGACGATTTTCAAGCGCTGATGCGGCGTTTTCCTCAATTGGGTCTCGGCTTGTTGCGTGTCCTCGCCGCGCGCTATCGTCATCTCTTGACCCAGTACGAAGATCTCTCCTTTCGTCCCGTTCTCGCGCGCGCCGCCAGATTACTGCTCGACTTGAGCGACGGCGGCAAGACGCCGATTGACCGTCGTCAACATTCCAATCGCGAGATGGCGGCGCGCGTCGCTACGGTGCAAGAAGCCTTTAGCCGCTCCCTCCAACTCCTCAAGACGAATGGTTACATTGATTCGACGCGCACGATCATCTCTGTGCGCTCTCCCGACGCACTTGCCCAGATCGCCGAAATCGGTCCCGCGCTGCGGCGCGGTTGATGGTTTGGCGAGCCTTTCTCCGATTCTTCCCACGCTCTTGGCGCGCCCAATTGACGAAGGTCAATGACCGCAAGATTCGTCTATGGTATTCTGCCCGCAGAGGCTGCTCTCCGATGCCAAGATGGATTGACCGATTCGATTTTCTCTTTCGCTCGACCAAAGGGCTGATTCTCGTCGCTATCGCGCTCGTCTCGCTCGAAACGGCGCTCTGGGGAACGTTATCGGGACCGATGGCGGAGTTGGGCATCCGCGAGATCGTCGTGCAAATCACCGGGATGCAACTGCTCCCCGCCGAACGTGAGGGGCGCATCGTGATGCTGTACCACACGATTGCGCTGGCGGTCGTGGCAATCGAAGTGTACCTCATCACCGCGCAAATAGCGATGAAAGAGCGGCAGCGGGCTGCGATCAACACGACGATCACCGTCGGTTATATCGCCGCGATGTTCGGCGGACTCGCGTTCGGCTATTTTGGGCATAATTGGATTTTTCACGGACTCTTTCTCTTTGGGCAATCGCTCGTCTTCTTTGCGGGCGTGCTCCTCGCCCACGCGCTTTTCCCTTGGCGCGAGGAATATCGCGGGCGCTCCCCGACGTACGCGCGAGGAGCCGGCGGACTCGATCTGGAACGCCTTGCCTTCTTTACGATGGCGGTCGCCGCGTTGGGCTCGTCGCTCTTTGGCGCGATTCCCGGTTCCTTTTTCGGCAACGGCTTCCAAGTGTTCCTCGCCGAGGACGTCGTGCGCCAAGCGCACCGAGACCCGCTGCAACTCGCTGTGATCGGTCATTTGCACATCATGCTCACGCTCATCGCCGTCGCGCTCGCGCTCATTGTCGGTCGCTGGTTCGATTTTCAAGGCGCGTGGCACAAACTCGCGATGCCGCTGATGATCGTTGGCACCGTCATCGTCACACTCGGCGCGTGGCTCGTCGTTCCGTTCGAGAGACTCGCGCACACGATCATCTATGTGGGCTCGGTGTTCGTCCTGGTGGCGGCGCTCTGCCTCGTGATCTTTGGCTTCGATAAACTGATACGCGAGCGACTCGCGGCGCAAGGCATCGCCCGCGCAAACTTGGCGCAGAAACTCGCCGCGCTGCTGCACGACCCGCTCAAGTTCGGCGCGCTGTGGCAGATGGTGTATATGAATTTCGTCGTCACTTTCGTTGGAATCTTTATGGCGATGCGGCTTCCAGTGATCCGCGCTTGGCCCGCGCGCGAAGAGCGCGTCGCGCTGACCGGGCATTGGCACATCCTCGCGGCGATCATCGCGACGATCATCCTGCTCTACTACGGCGACCTCATCGGGCTGCAAGGGCGCGCGCGCCAGGGGTTCGGCTGGCTCATCCTCGTTCCCTCCGATGTTGCGTTCGCGGCTGCCGCGCTCTTTGCGACCAAGCGATTCTACGTGAGCGAATCGGCGCAACAACCGCTCGTGAGCGTGACGATGCTCGCGGTAGACGCGGGGCTGGCGGTGGTGCTCGTGACGCTGGCGATTTTGATGGGCTGGCGATGGTTCGATTTGTTCAAGGCGAAAGGGTTGTGGCGCGCGGAACGAGACGCGGAGAGGACGCGCCAGGACACGTGAGGGTTGCGGCGCGGCTCGCGCGCTTACAACAAATAGGGACAAGGGGCGTGGGAACGCGCCCGTCGAACCTTGTGGGCACAGGGAGGCTATGAAAGGTATGATGTCCAGATTGAGAATGTACTGGTCGCTCACCAAGAGCCTGCAAACCGGACTATTGCTCGTCACCGGGATCGCAGGGTATTTGAGCGCGCGCTGCCCCATCCACAGTGAAGCCCGGCTGCTCGCGCTCATCGGCAGTCTGTACTGCGCGATTAGTGGTAGTACGGTGCTCAATATGGTGTTCGATCGCGATATTGATGCCAAGATGCGGCGCGCCTGTCAGCGTCCACTCCCTGCCGGACGAATGCCGGTGCGCGAGGCGCTCGCGCTCGGAATCGTGCTCTCTGCCGTGGGCGTGGGTTGGGCATTTGCGTTGAGTTGGCTCTATGGCACCATCGTGTTCGCCGGTCTGTTCATTGATGTCGTCATCTACACGATGTGGCTCAAGCGTCGCACCGCGTGGTCAATCGTCTGGGGTGGTGTCGCCGGCGGTATGCCGATTCTCGCCGGGCGCGTCTTTGGCACCGGGCAGATTGACCTCATCGGTCTCCTGTTCGCGCTGGCGATTCTGTTGTGGATTCCGACGCACATCCTCACGTTCGGTATGCGGTACGCCGAGCAGTATCGCGCCGCCGGCGTGCCGATTTTCCCGAACCGTTACGGCGAATGGATCACGCGCGTGACGATCGCGCTTTCGACGAGTGCGGCAGTGGTAGCGATGTTGTTGGCGACCGCACAGATCGGTTTGCCGTGGCTGTACTTTCACCTCGACCTCTGGTTGAGCGCGATGCTCTTGGGCGTTGCCAGTATGAGCCTCCTGCGCCGTTCGACCAAACTGAACTTGGCGCTGTACAAATTCGCCTCGGTGTATATGCTTGGCTCGATGGGGCTGATTGTGGCAGGGGTGGTGCTGAATTGATTCGATTTTTTCGGATTCAGAACGCGCGAAAAGAGTGCTGTGACATTACCCAGCACTCTTTTTGTATGCCGATGGTGGGCGACGCGCTAGAGAGCCTTTTTGCCGCGTTCGATCAACAGGCGCGCGAGGTCTTGGAAGGTCATGCAAGCCGAATTGTTGGGAAATTTCGCCATAAACGGACTGGCGGCGTTGATAGCCATCGTCATATGTTCCAGTTCGTAAGGGACGGTTGCGTTGAGGGGGAGTTTGACCTCGCGCTCGATGTCTTCGACGGTCGTCCAGACGCGTCCGACCGTGCGATTGTTGATGAGGATGAGCCGGCTCGGTTCGATATCGTGTTTCTCTAGATACTCGACGACCGTGCGCGTCGCGCGGACGGTGCTAATGTCCGGCGTGACGATGACGATGATGCCATTGGACATTTCTATCACCGGCAGCGAAATGCGCGAGAGGGTTCTGCCAAAGTCCACCAGCACATAGTCGTACATCGTCTTGAGCGTTTCGAAGAGAGGCAGCACCTGCGCGACGTTCAAATTGCTCGCTTCTTGCGGATCATTCGCGCCGATCAGAACGCGAAAGCCCCAGCGGAGCGGTTGCGAGACGAACTTTTCGACGAGGGTCGGCTCCATCTGGTCTTTGACCGCGTTGGTCAAACGCGCAACGGTTTTGGGCGATTCGTAGCCCAGCGAGAGCGCGACTGTACCCATCGGAAAGACCATATCCACGACGACGATTTCCGCACCGCGTTCTAGCGCGGCGAGGGCATACGCGGTGTTCACACAGACGGAGGTGGTGCCGGTGCCGCCCTTGCCGCTGCAAAAGGAAAAGACGCGCCCACGTTTGACGGCAGTGGGCGCGACGACTTTTCTGGGCTGGGCGAGTTGGGCGCGAATCTTGGCGATGAGTTCGACGTCTCCGCCCGGGCGCTTGCGGATATAGTGGTCTGCGCCCGCGTTCAGCCCGGCGAGGATGTCGTCCGGCTCGGCGCGCCGGCTGAGGATGACGATGCCGATTCCGCTGTAACGTGGGTCTTGGCGCACGCGGCGTACCAAGGCGAGTCCATCCATATCCGGCAAAGTCGGATCGAGTACGATGACATCGGGCGGAGCAGACACGATGCTTTGCCATGCCGCATCGCCGTTATCGATTGCGCTTACGGCATACCCTTCCGTTTCCAACTTGGCGCTGAGCCAGGAAAGGGTTGCTGGGTCAGCATCCACCACCAAGATTCTTGCAGCCATTTTGCTCATCCTTCGCCGCAGTTTTTCGCTTTGGTATGCCTTGCTCTACCCACAGGGCGCACCGTGGCTTGAGCCAACACCCTAAATTCGACCATACGAAACCTGTTCGCCGACCAACACCATCGGTTGTGATTATAGCACGCGCGTACAAAACGCGCAACCGCTCGAAGGTCTGCTGCGCCAGCCATAAAAGAATCCTCTCGCAGGTCGGTGCGATTGGAAAGACAAGAGCCGAGAGGGTGTCTCGGCTCCTAGTTCATCTCCGGTTTCGCAGCGCCTCGGGATTGACGCAGTTTGGCGGTATCTCGCCGCGCAAACCGGCGAGCAAGTTATCCGCCGCCATCATCGCCATCTTGGTGCGCGTCGCGATGGACGCGCTCGCGATGTGTGGTGCGAGGATGCAGTTCTCTAACGTGAGCAGTGGATCGTTCAGCGCAATCGGTTCGGGATCGGTCACGTCGAGCGCGGCGCCGGCAATCACTCCGTCGCGCAGCGCGGCGTACAGCGCGGCTTGATCCACGATGGGACCACGCGCGGTGTTCACCAGAATCGCCGTCCTTTTCATCTTGGCGAGCGTCGCCGCGTTGATCAGATGCCGCGTCGCCGGCGTGAGCGGCGTGTGGATGCTGACGAAATCGCTCTCGCGCAGCACGGTATCGAGGTCGGCGTAGGTGAGACCCAGCGCGTTTTCCAAATCCTCGCGCCGCACCGGGTCGTAGTACAGCACGCGCATCTCGAAGCCGCGTGCGCGGCGCGCCATCGCCGCGCCGATGCGCCCCAGCCCGATCAGTCCCAGCGTTGCGCCGTACACGTCCTGCCCCAGTAGGACGGTCAAGCCCCACGTCTTCCACCTGCCGGCGCGCGTGAACCGATCCCCTTCGACGACGCGGCGCGCGGCGGCGAGCAGGAGGGCGAACGCGAAATCAGCCGTCGTTTCGGTGAGGACGCCCGGCGTGTTGCCGACGACAATACCGCGTTGCGTCGCGGCGGGAACGTCAATGTTGTCGAACCCGACGGCGCAATTGCTCACCACGCGCAATCGCGGCGCCGCGTCCATCAGCGCGGCGTCAATCTTGTCGGTGAGGAGGGTCAAGAGCCCATCGGCGTCGCGCGCTTTTTCGAGCAGCACGTCGCGCGGCGGCGGAAGTTCGTCTTGCCAGACCTCCGCGTCACATTCGGGCAAGATTTTATCGAGCGCGGGCTGCGGCAATCGCCGCGTGATAAAGACTTGCATGCTATCGCTCCCTGTTCGCAATCGGTGAATCAAAATGACAGGATCACTTTAATCGCGTTGTTCTTCTTTGTCAATGCGAGTTCTTTCCAGTTCCCACCCCGAGCCGTTGAGCCAGAACAAGTCGAAGAGATGCTCTGGAACGCTATCGGTTGAGTGCCGCGCGGCGTGCCGATACTAGCCGTAGGGGATCGCGGCTTAGGGCGCTGGCACGCTAGTTTTTTCGGATGGGGGCGACAGAACTCATCGCTGCGGCTCGACCACGACTTTGATGGATTCCTTCGCCTCGGCGACAAGACGGAAGCCCAGCCCGGTTTCCGCCAGCCCCAACCGATGCGTGACCATCTCGCGCACCGGCACACGGCGCGCGCGAATCAACTCGATGGCTTGGACGATATCCAGCGGCGCACCACCGTACGATGGCAGCAGGGTAATGCCATTGCGCCAGAAATCGTTCACCGGGACCGGAATCGTCACCCCCGGTTCCGGCGTCGCAAAGAACATCACCGTTCCGCCGCGATCTACCGATTGCAGCGCTTGGATGAACGCCGAGTACGCGCCCGCACAGACAATCACCACATCGGCAAGCCGACCCGCGTTGACCTCCCGCACCCGATTGGGCACGTCCTCCCGCGCGTTCAGCGCGACCTCTGCACCGAACTGCCGCGCCGCGTTCAGCCGATACTCGTTCACATCCGTCGCGAGGATGCGCCCCGCTCCGAGCGCGCGCGCCAGCGCGATGTGGAGCAACCCGGCAATGCCGCTTCCCAGCACGAGGACGCTTTGCCCCGGCTGCAAGCGCGCGAGCCGTTGCCCGCGCACGACGCACGCGAGCGGCTCGATGAACACGCCATCCTCGAACGACATTTCCGGTGGGAGCGGGAACACGCCGCGATCCACGTTGAGACGCGGCACGCGCAGATACTCGGCGAAACCGCCCGGGTCAAAGTTGGTGGTGTGGAGTGTCTCGCAAACGGTGTGTTGACCGTGCAGACAGTAGCGGCAGGTGTTGCAAGGGATGTGGTGCGAGACAAAAACGCGCTCGCCGACGTGGTACTGGGTGACGCCATCGCCTACCGCGACAATTTCGCCGGCGATTTCGTGTCCCAGCACGCGCGGTGCCTGTTTGAGGCGATACCACTCCATCACGTCCGAGCCGCAGATACCACTCGCCATCACCTGGACGAGCAACTCGCCGGGCCCGATGGGCGGTTTGGGCATCTCCTCCAACCGCACATCGCGGTTGTTATAGTACATTGCCACGCGCATCGTCGCATCACCTCATTCGCCGCGCGTGAGCGTGTGGAACAGATCAAACGCCGCGTCCGCTGTCGCGTTTTCGTGGACGATGGCGCGCAAAGCCCGCGCCATCGCGACCGGGTGCGGGTTCTGCCAGACGTTACGCCCCAGGTTGATGCCGATGGCGCCGCGCTGCATCCCATCGTAGACAAAGCGGAACACTTCGAGTTCTGTCTCGCACTTGGGTCCGCCCGCCATTACGACCGGCACCGGGCAGCCGTTCACCACTTTGTCGAACTCCTCGCACCAGTACGTCTTGACGACGCGCGCGCCCAACTCGGCGGCGATGCGGCAGCACAAGGCGAGATAGCGCGCCTCGCGCTTTTCGAGTTCTTTGCCGACGGCGGTGACTGCCATCACCGGGATACCGTACTCTTCGCACTCGTTCACCATCCGTGCGAGATTCAGCAGCGAGTCGTGTTCGTAATCGCTGCCGAGGAAAATCGAAACGCCGACGGCGGCTGCGTTCAGACGCAGCACCTCTTGAATCGAAGTGGTGATCGCCTCGTGCGCCAAGTCCTTGCCGACCATACTCGTTCCGCCCGAGACGCGCAGGATGATCGGCTTGGCGTTGGCAGGGTCAATGCTCGCGCGCAGCACGCCGCGCGTGACAAAGAGCGCGTCACAGTACGGCAGCAGGGGGGCAACCGTTTCGCCCGGCTTTTCCAGATTGCGCGTGGGCCCCTGAAAGTACCCGTGATCAATCGGCATAAAAAAGCAGTGCCCATCCGGCTGAATCAATTGCGCCAGACGATTTTTCATTCCCCAATCCATTGTCAACTCCTCGCACCGACCATCGGCGAAACTTGCCGACGGTCGCAAAATATTCGATCAGCGTGACTCTCGCACGATGAGATAGCCCTTGGCGATGAGCCAGTGGTGAAATTCCCAGGTTGTATGCAAGCAGTTCGCTTGACAAGTTTGCCGAACGCGTTCGTACTCGGCGGAACCGGGCGCGTGCGTGTCTAATTCCACTTGAGTCGGGCAGCGCACGTCCTTGCAGTACTCGCGGCGTTGATATTCGACATATCCTTGAATTGACATTGGCGCCTCTTCGACTATTCGCGCCTGACCTGCGTGTGGCCGAGATGTTCCAGCAGCATCACCAAACTGGAATTGTCGAGATCGCCATGCCCTGCCGCGAGCATCGCCGTCATCATTTCGCGCACCTGCGCGGCAACCGGCAGAGGCGCAGCATACTCTTTGCCGGCCGCCATCACGATATCGAGGTCTTTGCGATGCAGGCGCATATAAAAGCCGGGCTTGAAGTTGCCTTCGAGCATACGCTGTCCATGCCCTTCGAGGATGCGGCTGTACGCCGAACCGCCGAGCAACGCTTGCCGCACTTTGACCGGGTCCACGCCGGCTTTCGCGGCAAAGACCAGTGCTTCCGCGACCGCCTCGATGGTGATCGAGGTGATGATTTGATTTGCGGCTTTGGCGATTTGCCCTGCACCTGCCTCGCCGATGTGCGTGATGGTTTTGCCGAGCGTCTGGAAAATCGGCAGGGCGCGTTGAAAGGCGGACTCGCTGCCGCCGACCATGATGGTGAGCGACGCGTTGATCGCGCCGATGTCTCCGCCACTCACCGGCGCGTCGAGCATCTCCATACCGCGCGCGGCGGCTTGGCTGGCGAGGCGGCGCGCGACGACTGGCGAAATGGTGCTCATATCAATCAACAGCAGGCCTTGCCGCGCGCCGTCGAATACGCCGTCTTTGCCGGCGAGTACTTGCTCCACGTCCGGCGAATCGGGCAGCATCGTGATGACGACATCGCTTTGCTGGGCGACCGCGCGCGGGGTGTCTGCCCAAACCGCGCCGTCGCGCAACAGCGCATCCGCTTTGGCGCGCGTGCGCGTCAGCACGACGAGCGGATAGCCCGCCTTCATCAGATTGCGCGCCATCGGGTTGCCCATTACCCCCAGACCGATGAAACCAATCCGTTCCATTTTATACCTCCAGCAGGAGAATGATTTCGCGCGCGACTTCTTCGACCGATTTGCCGGTCACGTCAATGATGCGCCAGCCGCGCTCCATACACAATTGGCGCGCGTGCAGCAGTTCCGCCCGCACGGAATCGAGTGACGCGTACGGTTCTTCCGGCAACTTGAACATCTCGGCGCGGGCGCGACGCAATTCCAAGAGCCGACTCAGATTCATATCGAGACAAAAGACGCGCGCGGTGGGCAAGGCGAGCAGCCTCGCTGGGGGCGAGATCTCCGGAACGATGGGAACGTTCGCGGCGAACCAGCCCCGATACGCCAGATACAACATCGTCGGCGTCTTCATCGTGCGCGAGACGCCGACCAACACGACTTCGGCGCGATCCAATTCCTCGGCGTGCTGTCCGTCGTCGTGGCGAAAGGCGAATTCTACCGCTTCGATCGCGCGCGAGCGCGCTTCGACCAACTGCTTGAACAAGCCGGGCTTTTCCAGCGGCGTCAGCCCCAGGCGCGCCGCCAGTCGGTCCAGCACGGGCCCAATCAAGTCCATCGCGTCTACGTCGTGCAGACGCGCCTCGGCGAGCATCAGCCGACGCAATTCATCCGAGACGAGGGTGTGCAGGATGAGCGATTCCTGCTGCGCGGCTTGCGCGACGATCGCACGCACCTGCGCCGGCGAGCGAACGTGTCCCTGTCGAACGATGTTCGTCTCCGCGCCCTCGAACTGCACGAGCGCGGCGCGCACCATCCGCTCCCCCGTTTCGCCGGTCGCGTCGGAAACGACGAAAATGGTCAGCATCGAACCACCTCGCTTAGCCTAGATTTCGCACCTGCACGCTTGAATAAGCCAACAAGCCCAGCCCAAGCTACAGTTCTACGCTCATTTCTATTGCTTGGGCGAGGGTGCGAAAGCGAGGCTTAGATTATCGCATGAATGGGAAGAAAATGCAATCTCGAATCAGTCGTCCTCGTGCCGGTTTGCCTGTGGATGTAGGATCGAAGGCGCGTTGATTTTTTGACCTGCTTTTGACCAAAGCGTAACTTGATTCTGATAGAATCTGGTCGAGCCAACGCGCAACAACGCGCGTCCGGCGTTTTAAGGTCTAGTCCGCGCACCCGTAGCACCACAGTAAATCGTGGACATGGGGGTTCAGGGGGCTTT
>DYLA01000085.1 GCA_020722265.1 Anaerolinea sp. | reverse complement strand
AGGGGGCAAAGCCCCCTGAACCCCCATGTCCACGATTTACTGTGGTGCTACCGTGTGTGTCCCACGTTCGCCACAAAGATCATCAGCGCGAGGAATGCCAAGCCTGCCGAGACCAAAAACACATCGCGCACCAGATTCCGCGCCACAAACGATGCCGCGAAGGGTCCGACGATGAACGCCAGATTCATCGGCAGGTAAATCATACTCAAAACCGAACCGCGCTGGTTCGCCGGCACGTTGAGACTGATGATCGTGAACAACAAACTGGAAACCGAGGGACTGACCAAATTGAAAAGTGCCCAGACCAGCGCAATGCCGGCGAGATTCTGCGCGGCGTACAGCGGCAGCCACAGGAGCGCGGCGAGTGACAGCAAGAGCGCCACCAGACGCCGGTGCTCCACGCGCTCCGCCAGCGCACCCCAGAGTGCCGAGCCGAAGAGCGTCGTCACACCGGCAATGCCTTGCGTTAAGCCGATGGCTGTCGGCGCAGCCGTCTCGCCGACGATTTCGGTGATGCGTACCGGTAGGTAGGGGTAGGAGAAGAAGAACGAGGTGCTGTAAACGAAACTGACGCCAAAGATCGTCATCGCCACGGGCGAGTGAACCACCGCGCCCATCGCGTTACTCAACATCGTGGCGAGGGGAGGCGTGGCTCTGGCAACGAACGTTTCGCGGTAGAGCAGCGTGAGGAGGATCGCGATGGCTGCCGCGATGAGGGCGTCAAAGCCAAAGAGCCAATGCACGCCGAATCGCGCGACGATAAACCCGCCCAGCAATCCGCCCGTGAGCGAACCGAGGGGCGCGGAGCCATTGACCAGCCCCAGGGCGAGCGCGACGCGTTCGCGCGGCGCGGTTTCGGTCAGCGACGCATACATCAAGCCGGTGTTGCCGAGTGCGAACCCGGTGAGTGCGCGCGCTAAAAGGTAGAGCCAGACATTGTGGCTGATCGCTGCAATTGCCATCGCGACCACTTCGACATAGTAACTGCGGAGGATGAGCGGTTTGCGCCCGTAGCGGTCGGCGAAGACACCCCAGAAGGGCACGAACCAGATGCCGAGAACAAATCCGGCGGAGGCGAGGGGACCTGTCCAGGCGCTGATTTGGCTCGGACTGAAACCGATGGCGGATAAGAACGCGGGCGTGAAAAGCACAAAGTGCGCCACGACCGCGATTTCAAGAAAGTTCGCGAGGGCGAAGAGGAAGGTGAGGAGTTGCCAGGACTGGGTGGGGCGCCTAGTTGCCGGTGGAAGCATCTGTTCGCATCATACCACACCGCGCGTCGCGCGTCAAAGCGCAAGAGCCGCGCGGGTGCATTTCAGTTTTTCAGTTGGTTGGCTCGCGGAGACACGTCGAATCAGAACCTGTGGGAGGCTCGATGAGCGCATACGGGAAAGGAACAACCACCGCGAGGGCGGTGGTTGTTGAATCGGCTGATTGGGCGATACGGGCTATCGCTTGTTCACATCGGTGTAAAGCCCACAGTCAGTCCACAGAACATACAAGCCGGTTGGCAGCCACTCCCAGTAACTGACGCACTTGCGATCGGTGGTGGATTGCTTGCTGCCGACTTTGTATTGCACGGGCACATCGTTGTGGTTGATGACCAAGGCGTGCCATATGCCAGTGGCGCGGTATCCTGACCAGTACAAGTCGTGTGTCGGTTCATTCTTGGCGGGTGCGCCGGTGCCCTTGGGCTTGGTGCCGACCGACAACTCGTTGATCTGTTCGGGCGCAAAGACCGAGAGGGTGACATTGCCCCTGCCGTTCGCGTCCAACCACAAATCGAGGTAATAGTTCTGTCCATTGTCAATCTTGTACCAATGAACCTGATGGGGTCCCAAAGTCTGCCACTTGTCTTCGACCGACAAGGGGGAATGGGGGCTGTCCCCTTTGGGCGTTGGTGCGCGGGTGGCGGCCGGTTTTGTGGGCGATGTGGGGATCGGCGCCACCGCGCGGACGATGCGTTGGGGTGGTGGAGGCATCGCGCATCCGTGTAGATACCCTAGCGCGTTAGCAATGGAATCGCCTGAAGGGAGCAGACATGTCAATGCCGGAGAACGTTCCGACGGAGCCGCCACCTTGTTTGCGGCGGGGGCTATCGGCGCGCTGGACATCGCTACAGCGGGCGGCGTCGTTTGCGTCACCGGTGTTGACGAACGACAGATCACCACGCTCGTCGAATCCTCGTCCGACGGATCGCACGCCTGCGCGATTGGACTCGCGTACACCGAGAGTAGCAGTACGAGCAGAATAGACCAGAGGACGAATTTCTTCACGCGCTTATCGCTCCAGATTAGGCATTGTGTCTATATTCTATCACGCCCGGCGAGATTGACCAAATTCGCCGCGCACTTTTTACTCAATGGCGTTTTTTCGAGCGTGGGGAGGCGTCGGTGCCCGTGTGCGGTCTCACAACGGGATTTCCCTTCCGAGGCGGTTTTTCCGGGCGTTCTCGTACACCCATGCGCCGACGGCAACATCTTCCAACGCGATTCCTAGCGACTTGAACAAGGTCACATCGTTCTGATTCGCGCGTCCCTGTATTTTGCCGGCGACGACTGCGCTCAACTCGCACACGCGATCCCAACTCCACAGACCTCCGTCAATCGGCGCGAGCAAATCGCCGGCTTCGCGCTGGGCTTGCTCGAGCGAGTCTACGCAGACGAGCGCGCAGCGGCTCACCGCCTCGTAATCCACTTCGCGCGCCTCGGCGCGGTTCGATCCGACCGCGTTGACATGCACGCCCGGCGCAAGCCATTCGCCGCGCAGCACCGGCTCGCGCGCACTCGTCGCCGTGATGACAATGTCCGCGCCGCGCACCGCCATCTCCGCCGAATCAACGCCGACGACAGTAACGCCCAAGCGTTCGCTCATTTGCCGGGCAAATGTCTCTCGACGTTCTGCAGTGCGACTGGAGCAGCGAATGACGCGCACCGGGCGCACCGCACAAACTCCTTCGAGTTGGCTTTGCGCTTGCCAGCCCGCGCCAATAATCCCAACGATGGCTGCATCGGGGCGCGCCAGATAGCGCGTGGCGACCGCGCTGGCGGCGCCGGTGCGCTGTTGCCCCAGACGATTCGCTTGCATCACCGCGAGCAACTCGCCGGTCTTGGCGTCGAGCAGATGGAACCAGAAACGCGTGACATCGCGAAACGAGGCATAGTACTTGAAGCCGAGATAGCCGCGCGTCGGCAAGCCGGCAGCCATCACGTGCAGGATGCCATTCGGCACGCGCACGCGTTGGCGTGGACGATTGACGGCGCGCGTCTGACCCATCTCGCTCAACGCGTCTTCGACGACGCGAATCGCGTCTGGCATTGTCAGAATGGACTCGACCTCGCGTTCGGTAAGAAAGAGGGGCATAGAGTCCTCGAGTGCTGATGAAAAGTACCCCTGGCGAGACTCGAACTCGCGCGCACGGCTCCGGAGGCCGCTGCTCTGATCCACTGAGCTACAGGGGCATTACCGGCACCAATTTAGCACACTCGGCGTGTTTTGGCAAAATCGCGTACGCCGTGCTAGACCATCTCGAACCGCGCGGTGAAATGCCGCAGGCGCGGTTGTTCGTACACTAGCCGCAAGCCGCGCACCTGCTGGCGTTCCGCATAAACGCGCGCAATCACCTCCGCCACATAATCGAGATGCGATTGCGTGTAGACGCGGCGTGGAATCGCCAGGCGCACCAGTTCGAGCGCGGGATAGTGCGTTTCGCCGGTCGCGGCGTCCTTCTGTGCGAACATCACCCCGCCGATTTCGACGGCGCGGATGCCGCCGGCAAGGTAGAGCGCGACGACCAATGCCTGCGCAGGAAACTGCGATTGCGGGAGGTGCGGCAGAAAACGCTTGGCGTCCAGAAAGACCGCGTGCCCGCCGGGTGGTTCGACGATGGGGACGCCGGCTTCCAGCAAGCGCTCGGCGAGATAGCGCACTTGCCCGACGCGATAGGTCAGGTAGTTTTCGTCGAGTGCTTCCTCCAGCCCGCGCGCCATCGCTTCTAGGTCGCGGCGCGCCAGTCCGCCGTACGTTGGAAAGCCCTCGGTGAGAATCAGCCGATTCTGGATTTGCTCGAAGAGCGCGGGATCGCGCGTCGCCAGCAAGCCGCCGATGTTGACCAAGCCATCCTTCTTCGCGCTCATCGTAAATCCATCGGCGTACGCAAACAACTCGCGCGCGATGGCCTTCACGGATTTGTCGCGGTAGCCCTCTTCGCGTTGCTGGATCAAGTAGCAATTTTCGGCGTAGCGGCACGCGTCGATGAATAACGGAATCCCGTACGGCGCGAGCAGCGCTTTCGTCTCGCGAATGTTCGCCATCGAAACCGGCTGCCCGCCGACGGCGTTGTTCGTGATCGTCATCATCACCAGCGGCACATTTTCGACGCCGGTCTGTTCGATCAGCTGGCGCAGCGCGGCGATGTTCATATTCCCCTTGAAGGGGTGCCGATTCGTTGGCTCCAGCCCTTCGGGAATGACGAGATCGAGCGCGGTGTTCCCGCGCGCCTCGATGTTGGCGCGAGTCGTGTCAAAGTGGGTGTTGTTCGGAATCACTTTGCCCGGATGCGCGACGACGCCGAAGAGGACTTGCTCCGCGCCGCGCCCCTGATGCGTTGGCACGAACCTCTCGAAGCCGAAGATGTCTCGGACGACGGCTTGGAGGTGGAAAAAATTCCGCGACCCGGCGTAACACTCGTCCCCCTCCATCATCCCCGCCCACTGATGATCGCTCATCGCGCTGGTACCGGAATCGGTGAGAAAATCTATCGTAACGGTCTCGCCGGCGAGGAGAAAGATGTTGTAGCCGGCGTCGCGGATGAATCGTTCGCGCGCCGCGTGCGTCGTCAGCGGAATCGTTTCGACGGCTTTGATTTTGAACGGTTCGAATGTGTACTGCGCCACGCTGCGCCTCCTTGTTGGGGCAGATGAAATTCTCCAGTGCGGGAGAGGATGAGACGGTTAGTCATCTCCCGCGCGCGTCTTGTCCTGCTCTTCCATCGTGGCGATGGTCTTGGCGAGTTCTTGAATCGCGATGCGCTGCTTGCGGTACACGTCGCTCTCGCTCATCGCCAGTTGATACGCGATTTCGCGAATCTTTTTCCCTTGCAAAACCTTCAACTCCAGAATGTTGTAGAGTAGCCATTCGGGCGCGGTGAGCGACCGCTTGCCATCCGGCTTGAGCGATTCGATGGCGCGCGCGATCTGCGCGCGCAGCGCGCGGGTGGGATTGTTTTCGTGCTCCGCGAGCGCGTTCTGAACGATGCGGAGGCGCAGCAGTGGACTCTCGGTCAACTTGGGACCACCCCAGTAATGGTCGAGCGCGTCCTTGACGGCGCGATGGAACTCGGGTGATTGCGCCAAGCCCGTCTCGGTGGGCTCTTCCGATACGGTCCCCGCGTAGAGTCGTTTACCGCGCGCGCGTTGCAGCAGCGCGACTTCGCTCGAAATCTCTTCGAGAACGCTGAACAAACCTTGTTGCAACTGCCTGTCCTCTAGGGCGAGTTCTGCCTGCCGCACCCACGCGACGATCAGTTGCTCTTCGCGCGCCGAGAGATCGGGGGTGGGCGCGCGCGCGGCGATGCCCATCAGACCAATCACCTCTTCTTCCGATTTCGCGCGCAAGCGCCACAGCCAGAATCCGTCGCGGACGAAAAAGCCATTGGCGGTTGCCACGTCGTCTTGGGTGAGTTCGCTCCGTGTCACTTTGGGCAGAATGTGACGTACCGCCTCGCGCGCGCCCACGAGGGTCTCCAGTCGCCACTCCTCACCCTCGATGGCGGCGATGAACCCGGTTTGCACACGCAACAAGTCGCACGTCGCGCTCAGGACATTTTCCAACAATTGTCGCAAGTCGCTCGTAGTCAGCAAACGCTTGTCAATTTCCTCGATGCGGTCTAGTTCCTCGCGATCGCTCCAGGAGATGAGGCGGTCAATGCCGGGTTTGGCGATGTTGATGAGCAGTTGCAAGGATACACCGGCGCCGATGACGATGACATACAGCATCGTATCGCGTGACAAGCCCACCCAGCGTTCCACCGTCGGCGCAAAAAACATCAGCCCGACGATGGCGGTCGCCACGAGTGGACCGCGCAGCAAATAATGAATCAGGTTATGCTTGACGACGCGATCTGGCGAAAGTGCGCCCTGATACGCGACGGTGTACGCCATCACGGTGATCATTGCCGCGACGCCGATCTTGGCAAGCAGGGTGAGGAGCAGCAGCAAACTCGGCGAGAACTCGGCGGGAAAACTCGCGATGATGAGGTACGGGAAAACTCCCAGCGCGGGCGCGATGAACGCGGCGGCAAGATACGTCATGCGCCGACGCGTCGTGGAGGTGAGACAGCGCTGGCGAGCGCGCTGAATGTTGTACACCCCCCAGCCGGTCAGCGCAAAGAAAAAGATGCCAAAGAGCGGAAAGAGCGGACCCGCCGAAAATTGCGTTGCCGTCGGAAAGTGAAACCCATCGCGCACAACCAGATCGCCGAACGCGACCAGAATCAGGAACGCGCCGCTGGCAAAATACGCCAGCGTGACCGCGCCGCGCCGCCACGACGAATACACGTGGGTCGAGCGCAAGAGCGCATCGGAGAAATGCAGGTACGAGGCTGGGATGAACGCGAGGCCAATCCACTTGAACTTGAGCCAGAGCACGGCGTCATCGAATGTCTCGACGCGCTGCAGGAACACGTCCCCAATGTAGATGATGGCGATGAACGCGAGGAGCGCGGCAAAAGAGCGCGCCACAGCATTCCGAAAGTTGTTCGCGATGAGATAGAGGAACAGAGAGAATGAAACGATGATGATCGCCGAGGAGAGAATGACGTTCCCCAGCATCAGCGCGGAGAGAAACCAATCCAACATCGTCTAATGTCAACGGTAAATCCAAATCAGATAATAGTACGCAAAGACCGCTGCGAAGAGCAAACTATCCAAGCGGTCCAGTATGCCGCCGTGTCCTGGCACGAGGTTGCTGGAATCCTTCACGCCGGTTTGCCGCTTCAACAGCGATTCGGCGAGGTCGCCGAGAGGCGCAACGATGCCGATGCCCAAGCCAAACGCGAAACGGTGTGCGAGGGGCACATTGGCAAGCCAACCGATTCCCAGCATCAACAGGGTCGCGGCGAGCAAACCGCCCAGTGCGCCCTCCCAAGTTTTCTTTGGACTGATTGAGGTGAAAAAGCCGCGCTGGCCGATGCGCTTGCCCACCACGTACGCGCCAGTGTCCGCTGCCCAAGCCGAGACGAGCGCGGCGGTAGTCCAAAACATTCCCTCCGGCAGCGCGCGCACCAGGAGAAAGTACACCCCCAGTCCCCCCACGTACAGCGCGCCGGCGAGCGTGAGCGCCCAACCGCCGAGCCAGCCCGCGCCGTGCCGGAAAATTCCGACGCCCAGTGAGACGACGAGCGCGGCGGCGATGACCTCGCGCAGCGCGTCCATTCGCCACTGCGCCTCGCACAGGAGGAGCGCGATGAGGGCGAGTCCGAGAATCGGTTGGACGCGATGCCCGGCGCGGCGCGCCATTTCGAACACTTCGTACCCGGCGAGCAGTAAAGCGACGATGACGATGACGAAAAAAAAGAGTCCACCAACGTACACGGACCCGAGAATCAGAGGAATCAAGACGAGCGCGCTGGCGATGCGGAGTTTGAGCACAGGCAGACTCGCGGGCTAGACGTTTTCCAATTTCCCAAAGCGACGTTGCCGCTGGCTGAACGCGACGAGCGCGCGGTACAATTCCGCCTTGTCGAAATCGGGCCACAGGGTGGGCGTGCTATAATATTCGGCGTACGCGGCTTGCCAGATCAAGAAATTCGAAAGACGCATCTCGCCAGCCGTGCGGATAATGAGGTCCGGGTCGGGCAAGCCGGCGGTGTACAAGTACGATTCGAAGAGCGATTCAGTCACCTGCTCCGGGCGTACGTGATCGGTGATCAAGCGGCGCGCCGCGTCGAGAATCTCGGCGCGTCCGCCGTAGTTGAACGCGACGTTGAGCGTGATGCGGTCGTTGTGCTGGGTCAACTCGATCGCGCTTTGAATCGCCTGCCGCATAGGGTCGCTGACGCCTTCGAAGGTGCCAAGGTGGCGCAAGCGGACGCCGTTCTTGTGCAGTTCTGGTACCTCACGGCGAATCGTCTCTTCGAGGATGCCGAGCAAGCCATGCACTTCGTCTTCGGGGCGTCCCCAGTTTTCGGTGGAGAACGCGTAAATCGTCAACACCTTGATGCCGAATTCGACGCTCCCTTCGAGGACGCGGCGAATATTCTCGGTGCCGGCGCGATGCCCTTCGAGACGCGGCAGCCCGCGCCGCTGCGCCCAGCGTCCGTTCCCGTCCATAATGATCGCGGCGTGGACGGGGATTTTGGTGAGAGCACTCTTGTCTAGTTCCATTTCGACCGTCAAACTTCCATGATTTCGGCTTCTTTGGTTTTGGCGATTTGGTCAATCAGCGCGATGTACTTGTCGGTGAGTTCTTGGAGCATATCTTTGCCGCGAAAATGCTGGTCTTCCGAAATCATCTTCTCTTCTTCGAGTTCTTCGAGGTCTTTGAGCGCGTCGCGGCGAACGTTGCGGATGGCGACGTGCGCTTCTTCCGCCTGCTTGCGAACCACCCGCGTCAGTTCGCGGCGGCGTTCCTCCGTCAGCGCGGGAATCGGTAGGCGAACCAGTTTGCCGTCGTTCATCGGCGTCAGTCCGAGGTCGGATTTGAGGATCGCCTTTTCGATGGCTGAGAGACTGGACTGGTCGAACGGTTTGATGACCAGCAGGCGCGCTTCGGGAGCGGAGACCGTGGCGATTTGTTGGAGCGGGGTCGGAACGCCGTAATAGTCCACCTTGAGCGACTCGACCAGCGCGGGGGAGGCGCGCCCGGTGCGAATCCCTACCAATTCGCGCTTGAACGCCTCGACGCTCTTTTTCATTTTGTTTTCGGCATCCGCTTTGACGTCGTCCAGCATAAATCCTCCGCGTATTCGGGTCGTTGTCTACGGGCTACGCGTTTCCTGTATGCTCACTTTGAGATGATGGTCCCAATCGGCTCGCCCAACACCGCGCGTTCGATGGAGCGCGGCTTGGACAGGTCGAAGACGATGATGGGGAGGTTGTTGTCCATACAGAGGGAGAGGGCGGTATTGTCTATCACCTGAATGTCTTCCATCAGGATGGCGTCGTTGTACTTTATCCGGTCGAATTTTTTCGCGTCCGGGTATTTGAGGGGATCTTTGTCGTACACGCCGTCCACTTTGGTTGCCTTGAGCAAGACTTGGGCATCTACTTCTTGGGCGCGCAGCGCAGCGGCCGTATCGGTGGTGAAGTAGGGGTTGCCGGTGCCCGCGCCGAAGATGACGATGCGACCTTTTTCGAGGTGACGGAGGGCGCGGCGGCGAATGTACGGCTCGGCGATGGCGCGCATTTCGATGGCGCTCTGCACACGGGTATGGACGCCGCGCTTTTCGAGCGCGTCTTGCAGCGCGAGCGAGTTCATCATCGTCGCCAGCATACCCATATAGTCGGCAGTGGCGCGCTCGATCGTTTTGGCGTACGGGTCGTTGCCGCGCCAGAAATTGCCCCCGCCGATGACGATGGCGATTTCGACGCCGTGCGACTTGGCGGCTTGGATTTCATCAGCCAGATAAGCGACGTTGTCCGTATCAATGCCGGTGTGTCCCTTGCCGCAGAGCGACTCGCCTCCCAGTTTCAACAGAATCCGTTTGTACTTTGGTTGCCCCATATGTTTCGTGAAGAGGGAGGACAAATCAAATCGGCGAGATTTGTCCTCCATCTTTGGCTGGCTATTCGCCCAATTCCAGACGCGCGAATCGTCGTACGACGATGTTCTCTCCAAACTTGGCAATAGCCGATTGGATGAGATTGCGAATCGTCATCGTTTCGTCGCGGATGAAGGATTGGCGCAAGAGACACGCCTCGTCGTAGAACGCCTCCATCTTGCCGGTGACGATTTTCTCTACCACGTCGGGCGATTTACCTTCGGCGATAGCGGCATCGGCAAAGACCTTGCGCCTCTCGGCGATGACACTCGCCGGAATGTCTTCGACGGCGACGTAGGTGGGTTTGGTCGCGGCGATTTGCAACGCCAGGTCGTGCGCCAGTTCCCGGAACTCTGGCGTCGCCGCGACAAAATCGGTCTCGCAGTTCACTTCGACGAGCACGCCGATACGACTGCCCGCGTGGACGTACGCCTCAATGACGCCTTGCTTGGCGACGCGCTCGGCTTTCTTCGCCGCGACCTTGAGCCCTTTTTCCTTCAACACGGCGAGTGCCTTGTCGAAATCGCCGTCGTAGGCTTCGAGCGTGCGCTTGGCGTCGAGAACCCCTGCGCCGGTTTGTTCGCGCAGTTTCTTGATTTGTTCGGCTGAGACGTTCATGCGGCTTCCTCGTCGGGTACGATTTCTTCTGCCGGCGTTGCGTCTTCTTCTTCAGCGAAATCCTCTTCGCCGATTTCGATCGCCGGCAGATCCGCCGCCGTTTCTTCGACGGGGACGGGGGCGACGCCTTCTTCCTCCGCTTCTGCCGCGAGGACGCCGCGAATGTTCTTGCCTTCGATGGCGGCGTCGGCGATTTTGCCGGCGATGAGTTTGATCGCGCGAATCGCATCATCGTTCGACGGAATCGGGTACGCAATCGGTTCCGGATCAGAGTTGGTGTCGCACATCGCGATCACGGGTATCTGGAGCGCGTTCGCTTCGTGGATCGCGTTCTCCTCGTGCCGGGTGTCCACGACGAAGAGCGCCTTGGGCAGTCGGCGCATATCGCGCAGTCCACCCAAGCGGGTCTGGAGTTTCGCCAGTTCGCGCGAGAGCACCAGCGCTTCTTTCTTGATCAGTTTGTCGAGTTCGCCGGTCGCCTGTCGCTCTTCGAGGTTGAGCATATAGTCAATGCGACTGCGAATCGTGCGAAAGTTGGTGAGCGTGCCGCCCAGCCAGCGGTGGGTGACGTAGGGCATTCCGCAGCGCAGCGCTTCGGCTTGCATCGTTTCTTGCGCTTGGCGCTTGGTGCCGACGAAGAGGAGCGTCCCACCTTCGGCGACGGTATCGCGCACAAAGGCGTACGCCTCCTCCAGTTTCGCTAGGGTTTGCTGGAGGTCAATGATGTGGATGCCGTTCCGTTCGGTGAAAATGTACGGGCGCATCCTGGGGTTCCACCGCCGCGTGCGGTGTCCAAAGTGAACCCCTGCTTCCAGCAGGGATTTCATCGGTAGAAGAGCCACATGCCTGCTTTCTGTTTCGTCCATCGAGTTGGATTTGGCGCAGGGCGCGCCAGACGATGGCTACCACCCTCGTCCGATTGGAACAAAGGGTGTGATTGATCGTTTGGCATTATATATCAGAGTGCGGGAAAGGGCAAATGGCAGAGGACAAAAGTCAGAGGTCAGATGGGCGGGGTAGCACCACAGTAAATCGTGGACATGGGGGTTCAGGGGG
>DYLA01000084.1:9640-11442 GCA_020722265.1 Anaerolinea sp. | reverse complement strand
CGCGGCGCAAGCCGCAAGCCCAAGCAGTATACGGAAACATCAGGGTACTCGTTGCACAGACGCACGGCGTCATCATTCTTTTCCAGATGTTCCGCCGCCCACGCCTGCCCTGCTTGGATGTGTGTCCAATCGGCGTCGAAGAGCGCGAGCCCTTCCAGCACTTGGCCCTGTTCATAGAGCGTGTCGGCGGCGCGCGCAATTTCCGAGTAATGCTGCGCGTGACGCAGGTGCGCGCGCCAACGCTCGTCCTCGCTCAGGCGCGCGTCGGCAAAATCGGCAAGCAGGTCGTGCAGGGAATAGCGCGCGCGCTCGGAATCGAACGAAACGAGCGAATAGCGCACCAGATCGCTCAACGCTTGCTGCGCGTCGGCTGCGTCCGCCTCCCAAATGGCAGCCGCCGCCTCCCAAGTGAACGGCGCGGGAAAGATGCTCAGCGCGCGCCAGCGCGCCATTTCGGTTTCGGTTAGCCAATCGTAACTTTCGGCGAACGCAATCTCCACGTTCAATTCGGGGTCGTTTTCTTTTTTCAACAAGCCGAGCCGTTCTTTTCGCCGCTGGGCGAGTCGCTCGGCGTAACTCGCGGGCGACCAATCGGGATGCTCTTGCAGCGCGCTTGCCGCAATCTCGAGCGCGAGCGGCAAGTATCCGCACAATCGCGCGATTTTGTCCACAACCTCCTCTTCCTCTTGCGAGAGGGTCGGAGTGAGGGCGAGGCGCGGCGCGATCTTCAAAAGCAAATCGCGCGCCTCGCTCTTTTCCATCACGTCGAGACGCAGGGGGGTCAGTCCCGCCAGCACGAAATAGCGGCGCGCGGTGACGATGAATGCGCACGACGGCGGCGGAAGGAGCGGCTTGACCTGCGCGGCGTCGAGCGCATTGTCCATCAGCAAGAGCGCGCGCTGCCCGTTCAACACGCTGCGATACAGCGCGGCAATCTCATCCTCGCTCGCCTTGCGCAAATCGGCGGTCGGATTGAACGCGTGGATGACAGTTTTCATTGCCTCCGTCGGAGAGAGAGGGGTCTTGGATGTGCCTTTGAGGTCGAGGTAGATTTGCGCGTCGGGAAAATCTGCCGCGAGTTTGTGCGCGACGACGAGCGCGAGCGCGGTTTTGCCGACGCCGCCCATACCGGCGAGACCGGTGATGAGTGCGCCGACCTCACCCCCAGCCCTGCTCCTGGAAGGAGAGGGGAGTTGCGCGAGCAGTTGCCGTAGTTCGTTTTTGCGACCGGTGAAATCGGCGGGAGGGGCGGGGAGGGAGTGGAGGGCGGGGGGAGTCGCCCCTGACGTTTCCTCTTTCAGTTCGCGTCCCAGGTCTGCGCTCACTTTTTTTGCGAGGTCGTCGGGAGTGGTGAACGTGCTGCGAAGAAGTTTTTCGACCTTCTTCAGGAATCGCTTCAGGTTTTGTTCTGCGCGACCGCGATCAATGTATTTTTTCTGCCAGGGATGGTCGGGGTCAACGCGATAGCAAAAGCAAGGCAAGTTCAATTCGCGCGCCTTGTCAAATTCCTGTTCCGTCACGGAAAGCGCATCGCCGTCTGGAATCGTGCCGTAGCGATGCGCGTAGATTCCAACCAGCGCGCCGCATTCCGCAACCTTGTCGAGCGCGGCGACTTTTGGCTCCTTTGGCTGCGAGCCGAAATCTTCCATCATAATCGGCTGATGTCCGAGGCGCAGAATCGCATCCCGCACCGCGCGGCGATGCTCTTTGAGGTCTTCGTAGGTTGAAGAAACAAAAATTTTCATTGTTGTCCCTCGCCTATACAGACCTGGAAGGTCTCCAAGACCTTCCAGGTCTGATTG
>DYLA01000084.1:0-9540 GCA_020722265.1 Anaerolinea sp. | reverse complement strand
AGGTCTGATTGGTGGGACGCACCGCTCCGCATCTATTTTTCAATCGTGATCGCGCTCACCGCCGCCGCCAGCGCGCGCGTGTCCAAACTCCGCCCTACTGCGATCATCGCCGAGGCAGCGCCCGTCTGCTCCAGCGCGCTCCCCGCCGGCGCGCCCTTAACGCCGATGATGACGTGCGCGCGCTGCGCGGTCTGCCGCAGATCGGTTTGTGCGCCGAGCGTTCGCATTTGCTCGACCGTGCGATCCCCCAAATTCGCCGCGGCCTCGTCCTGCGACGCGATCACCACGATTTGCCCTGCTGGAATCTGCGCGAGAAAATCGGTCAGCGCGCGCGATTCCGCGCGATCATCCACCGTATCGAAAGCGCGCGCGCTCACCACCGCGCCCGCTTGTGGGTCGAGCACGACGACGTTGTAACCGCGCTGGGCGGGCGATACTTCGCGCCCGTTCACCTGGATCGAAGCGCGCGCCGCGCTCTGCGCGACGATTTCCACTGGACTGGTCACGCCGGTCGCGCCAATCGCCATATTCGGCGGCAACACATCGCGCGGACGCGCCGCGTACGCCCAGCGCAACACCAAGTCGTTGATGCCGACGCGCAGCGCGCGCGCGGGAATCGTCGCCGCGTAATTTTCCCATCCCGCGCGCAAATCGAATCGTTGAATCGGCTGATCGTTCACCACGAGTTCCAACGTCTGCGCGGGCGCGTGCGGATACGTGAACGGCAGCGCGCGCACCGTCACGCGATAATCGGCAATCTCGCGCAGCGGAAACACGAGGCGCGCGGTCTGGCGATTCGCCCAGTTCGCGTTCTCGCCGCCGATCACCTCGTCGCGATCCCAGCCCTCGGCTTGGTAGAGGCGCGCAGCCTCCGTGCCAAACGCGATCTGCTGCCGCGCCGGCAGTTGCGCCTGCTCGACGCGATACGCCACGACGCCATCACGATCATAAATCTTTTCGGCGAGCGGCATCACTTGCTCGATGTACGCGCGCGTCGCGTCGCGCGTATCGCTGTACGGCAAACGCTGGGGCGCGGCAGCATTGACGACGACGTAACGAATGTCGTAGAACGCGGCGAATTGCGGCGCCAGCGCGCGATCGCGCGCCAGCGTTTCGGGCGAGAGCACCTGATACATTTCCACTTGCGCGAGCGAGTGGAAAATCGGCGCGCGGTCAAAGTACTCAAAGAGCGCGGGCGGATTGCGTGAGGTGTTACCCGCAAACAAGAATTTGTTATGGGCGCGCTGGTACGCCTGCGTGCGCGTGTCCTCCGCGCCTTGCATCGTAAAACTGTTGCGCCAACCGAGCGGCACACTCAAAATCGCAAACTCGCCCGGCTCGCGCGCAATCTGCGCGTACACCTCTGGCACGCGCGCGTCGGTCAGTGGCAACGGGAGCGCGAGATGCTCGAACAGTAAAGCAGTAAGCAGTAGGCAGGATGCAGTAGGCAAGACAAGTTTCCTGCCAACTGCTGACCGCCAACTGCCTACTTTTCCCAGCAGCCACGCGAGTGCGAACGCGACCAGCACCGCGAGCGACAGCATCACCAAAATCGAATAGCGATTCGGCACGCGATTTTCTTTGAGAAACGGAATGTAATGCAGCAACAAGAACGGCATCGGAAACGTCGCTTCTAAACCATCGAAATCGAACACCGCTTGCCCGTTGATGTGCAAGAGCGGACCCAGCGACAGACTCGCGAACGCCAATGCCGCAACGCTCCACACCGCCAACTTTTTGCGATAGACCCCCGCGCCAAGAACCGCGAGCGCGAGCGTCGCGTAACCCAGAAACACAGTGTTCACGTCCACGAATCGTGAATTGCCTTGCCGCACCGCATCGAGTTCCTGAACCCAGTGACGATTGAGAGGATGTAAACTCGTCGGCGTGACCAAGCCCACGAGATCAACCAACAATTTTTCCGCGTGTCCCCAGCCGGGCAACTGATAGCCGCTGAAAAACATTTCGCCAACCAGCGGCACAAGCAGCGGCGCGTACAAGCCCACGGCGATACACCCCAGCGCGCCCAGTCGCATCGCCACGCGCGGCGCGCGCGCGGCGCGCCACTCGAACGCGAGATACAAGAGGGTGAACAACACCAACAGCGGCGCGTGCGCGGCATCGCTGTACAGCGCGAGCGCGGCGAACAAGCCCGCCAGAATCGGCGGCTGCCAACGCGGTTCGCGCAGCGTCTTGATCAAAAATAAAATGTAGAACGGAAACCACTGCGTCGTCAAGACGGTGTAATGCCCCAACGCGGCATACACCATTCGCGAGGAGGCAAACGCAAAGACCGCACCAGCGACGAACGCGGCGAGAGTTTCGAGTTCCCAGTTCCAAGTCTCATCCTGAAACTTGAAACCCGAAACTCGAAACAAATACAACACCAGCAAGTACATACCGAACGCGCCCAGCACGAACGTCGCCAGCACCGCCGCGTTGACCGCAGGAATCACATCGAACGCGAGTTGAATCGGCAAACCCAGCACCGCGTTCGTCCACAACATCGTGAAACTCACCAAGTTCACACCGAGTGGATAGAACACGTGACGCGTGTAGAGCGGGCTCACGTTCGCGTCGAACAACGCGTACTTGACCCACCACTGACTCCACACAAAACTGTACTCGTCGAACGCCCAGGTCTCGCTGCCAGGGACGTGCGTGGTAAAATTCGCGGCAAGCGGATACGTGAGCACGAGCGCGAGCAGAAGATAGAGCATCAAGACGATGCTCTGCCGGACGAACTGAGAACTTGAACGATTCATTTCAATTCAACCACTGGCGATTGCCACGCCGACGCGCCGCGCGTCAAGGCGATTCGAAATCGCGCGACGCGCTCCAACGACGCGTGCGCTGACCATTCGACGATGAGATCGCCGATTGCCCATTCGAGCGGCGGCACAGCGAAGCGATATTTGTCTTGGGTGACCACGTCGCCGCGCCCATCAAGGAGCGCGAGGGTCACATCAGTCTCTTGGCGATCCGGCGGCAAGGCGAGCACTCGCCACTGCAATACCACGCCGCACGGGCCAGCCTCGTAACGCGACACGCCGACCAACTTCAAGTACGGATTGAACTCGACGTCCAGCACTTGGTGCGGCGCGGCGGGCGCATCGAGTCGCCACGCGGTAAAGTACGTGCCATTGGCGAGATGCGCCGCGTTGGGTGCGACGCGCCTCAGCCACTCGAACGGCGGCGCGTACTCGCGGATGAAAACGTAAATGGCATCGGGTTGCTGCGCGCTAAAGATCAAGGCGCGCCGCGCGTCCGATTCCTTGAAGCGCGTCGCGCGTTCCACATAGCGCGACGTTGGCACGCGCTCACCCAACAACATCAGCGTCGGCGGACGATACACCTCTTGCGACAAGTAAATCGGTGTGGTGACGGGTTGCTGCTGGATGAACTCCGCCACCTCCACCAAATCGCTATCGAACTTGAGCGGCACTTCGGGATGATTCGCCCACGCGACAAAGTAATCGTACGCCGTCCACAGCGCGCTGCCCACCAGCGACAAGACCATCAAAACGCAAATCGCAAGTTTCAAGTTGCTCGAATGTGAAACCTGAAACCTGAAACTCAACGCTTCCATCGCGAGCGCGGGAAACACAAACACCCCTGGCACCACGCCGAGCACGCGCACCCCTTTGGGAATCATATCGGCGGTGAGGAACGCGGGGAAACACATCACGATGAACCACAGCAGCAAGAAACGATACGGCGGTTGCCGCCACCGCTTGAGCGCGAGCGCCACGCCCGCCAAAAACCATGGCGCGATGAACCAATCGAAAATCGGTTTGCCCGGCAAGTTGTAATGCTTGCTCTGATAGCCCGCGTCAGGCACGACGAATTGCGCAAGATTGCCGCTGACACTCGTCGCGAACGCGGCCAGCGGATTGGGCTGATCGAAAATCGAAGTACTCTCGAAGCGACGCGTGAACTGCGCGGGATTTTGCGCGAAATAGATCGCGAGCGGCAGCATCACGATCAACGCGCAGAGCGCGGCAAGCGCCAGCCCACCGAGTGCGGACCGCGAACCGCACAGACCTGGAAGGTCTCCAAGACCTTCCAGGTCTGTAGTGGTCGGTCGTTGGCGATTGGCGGTCAATCGCCAAAGAACGAATTCTACCGCCACGAACAGCGCGACGAACACGCCGACGAATCGTCCCGGCGAATAGGTGTAAATCGCCAGTCCCAGCACCGCGCCCGCGCTGGCGTAGGCGCGCCAAGCGCGCGTGCGAAACGCGCGCCACAAGAGCGCGTAACCCACCGCTTCGACCAGCGGCAACAGCGTGTCGCGATGCGCGTTGCGCGTCATCTGCACGTGCCAGAACGAAATCGCGAGGAGCGCGGTGGTCAAGAGAGCCAGGTGCGTCGCGCGGGGGCGCGCCAAGATTCCCGCTGCCCATTCGCGCGTGAACACGAACGCGGCAGGAAGTGTCAGCAAGCCCGCGATCAGCGCGGGAAGGCGCGTGGCGAACGGTGTGACGCCCAAGAGCGCGTACGATAGCGCGGTGAGATACACGTAGAGCGGCTCGCGCCCCAGATGCCCGTGAAACCAAATGTTGAAATTTCCCGCCAGCACATCGAGCGCGTCCAGCCCCTCGATGGCTTCGTCGCCGAACAAACCAGGGGGCAAGCGATCGAGCGCGTAGACGCGCAGTGCGACTGCCACGAGCGCGATCAGCACCGCCACGATCCAGTTGAATTTGCGCCTCGATGAGTTACTCCAGTTCAAACGTGACCATTCCTTCAAGTATCATCCGAGCGCGCGACTCTATTATATCGCGAATCGCCTCTGCCGCAAGCACTGCCCCACGCTACTCCACGCGCACAGTTCCCAACTCGATCGGCGCACCCAAATTCTGGAATCCATCCTCGCGCGGCAGGTACATCCCCACGATGATTCGATAGTCGCCGGGCGCAGCCTCGCGCAGCGAAAGCGCGCGGCGGTCGGTGATGACCTCGCCCGGAATCCAACGCGTCGTCGGTGTGAGCCCTTGGTCGGGCGTCCCATCGCTCTGCGCAATCAGTGCGCCTTGCGCGTCGACAAGATGCGCGAAACTCGCATAATCCACGGCGAACTCTTGCAGCGCGAGCCAATGCAATGTCACGAATAACGTCTCTTGCGCGCGTTCAGTCTTGTAACCGATGAGCGTCACGCGCGCATCGAGAGTTGCCCTACAGACCTGGAAGGTCTTGGAGACCTTCCAGGTCTGTATGAGCAGCGCGCCAAGCAACACGAGCGCGGCGAGTAGGGCGAACGCGACGCGCCGTCGCGCGAAGAATAGGCACACCATCATCGCGCCGAACGCGAGGAGCGATACGAGATTCGCCCCCCTACGCAGCCACGTCTCTTCGAATCGAAATCGAACGACGTGATCGCCCGGCGGAACAGTGGCACTCACCAGTCCCAAACCGCCACGGGGATAGGTGCGCGTCGGGGCATCGTCAACGTACGCTTGCCAACCGGGAAAATAGAACACGTGCAGCGACAATTCGAACGGCTCGGCAGTCAAGATCCGAAACGCGGGCGCGTGCGGGTTATCGCTTTGCAGCGTGACCGAAGGCAGCGCGCGCGGCGGCGCGGGCGCAATCGGCTGGGTCTTGACGAATGCAGTGTAGATCGCGTCGAACTCGCGCGTCGTCGTTGGCACAAATTCACGCGTCCAGCCCCACCCCATTTGCGCGACGACGTACGCACTATCGTCCGCGCGCGTCAAATCCACTTGCGCGTCCGTCAGCGGGAACGCGCGCAGCGGCAAGTTCACGATACTCAACCCAATGAGGGCGAGGGCAAACGCGGGATAAACCGTTCGCTGGATCCGCGCGCGCCCCAAGCCATCGGCGAGCCAGTGCGCCCACACGCCGAGCAAAAACGCGATGCCAATCGCGGCGAGAATTTGAAAGCGCCACGGGAATTGCATAAAGCGCAAAATCGGCAGGGCATACCACAGCGGCGCGGCAGGCGTGAGTGTCATAAAAATCGAGCACGCGACGAGAAGGAAGAAGAAGAAAATGTAAAGCGTGAAACGTGAAGCGTGTGGCGTGGTGCGGATGGCCTCTACCCTGAACTTGGAACCCAATGAGCCAAATGACCAATGAGCCAATGACCAATGAGCCAATGAGCTAATGAGCCAATGAGTCAAAACTGACCACAACACAACGACTCCCGCCAGCAGTGCGAGCATCGTTTGCGGAAAGCCGAACGCGCGCGTGAGCGCCTCGCTCTGCGGCAGGTAGGTGTATGCGAGCGACGGCGTGAAAAAATCGAAAGGGCTGATGAGACGATTGACGAGAAAACGTGCCAGCGACGCTGCTTCCACGTACACCAAATTCAACTCGCCCAGTGCGGGCACCCAGTAGAACGCTGTGAGTGCGAGCGCGACGAGGATGGCGACTAGGCGCGCGCACAGACGGCTGACCGCCGATCGCTGGTCACCGCTCGCTGATGGCTGATGGCTTTCCAGCCCGAACAAAAATCCCACATACACCAATAACAACGCGGCAAATTGCAGGGCGGTCAAATGATGCGCGAGCATAATCGCGGCGAAGGAAAAGATGAGAGGCGCGAGCCGAGAGATGCGCAATGAAAAACCAAGGATGCCTCGTTCTTCATCCTTCATTCTACCTACTTCCCACTGGACTTGTGCGACTGCCCACAGCGCGAGGGGCAGCAGACTCATCGCCAGCATTTCGGGAAAATTGCCGCGCACGTACGCATCGGAGAGGAGGTACGGCGAGTAAGCGTACGCGAGGGCTGCGACGAATGACGCACCGTCGCTGAGCCAGTCGCGCGCCAAGAGAAACATCGAGAACGCGGCGATGAGCAAAGAGGCGGCGATGAGCCACTTGATCGCGGCAATGTAACCCGCACCGAGAAGGTGGAACGCCTCGGCGAGGTAGTACGTCAAGGGTGGATAGTAATTCAGCACCGGCAAACCATAGCCGTAGCCGGCAAGCGGAAACCAACGCGGATACAAGATCCCGGCGCGCAAAGCCCCATCGAGTTCGAACAGCCGGTAGAGGTGAATCATTCCATCCGACGACGCGAAAAAACCATCTTGCCACAGCGGGAACGCGGCGGGCAGGGTCGCCAGCGCGAGCAAGAGCCAAGTCCATCGGCGCGTCATCGCACGCTCACCTGCATCAGCACGATTTTGTCCGCGCGTCCCGACGGGGTCTCGATCGGCAAGCGCGTGTTGGTCGCCGGCAGGTACATCCCGATTTCGATCGCGTAATCGCCGGGCGCGAGGTCTACCGGAACTTGGAACGTATGCCGATCGCGCAGTGCCTCGCCGACGCTCCAGCGCTCGGTCGGGAACGCCCCGCGCCAAGGGGGGCTGTCCGCATCGGCGACGACGCGTCCGCTGGCGTCAATCAGATGGGCGAAGACCGTGTACGATTCGGTGATCGCGCCCTCCGCGCGCCAAAACAAATCGAGGTTGAACGATTGCCCGCGCGTGACCACGCGCGCATCGCTGGTCCAACCCAGAAACGTGATCGCGTCGCCGACGCGCGCTGTCTGCGCGTGTGCGATGTTGGTCGCGCGCAAATCGCCCACGCGAAGCGTGCCGAGCGAGACGCGGTATTCACGTGTCTCGTCCACTCGGCGTGTCTCCAAGTCGTACATGTACCACACGAGATCGAGATGGTACAACCCGGCGGGCGCATCGGTGGGAAGGTGAAAGGCCCACGCGTCGCGATAGAAATCGCCTGCTTGCCACCGATACGTCGGGTAGTAGAACGATGCCGGAAACCCTTTGGACTCGACCCAGGTTTTGCCGGTGAGATCGGTCAACGTCAGCATCGCCGAGTACATCGGGTACATCCGCGCGAGGGTGCGATAGTAAATCAGCGCGCGCGCGGGTTCGCCCGGCAGCGGCGGATCGGGTTCCAAGTCGTAGCCAACGATTTGAACTTCTGGAACGATGCGGGCGTCGTCGAGCGCGTAACGCGGCTGCGGCTCGGCGGGCAACGGCAACGGGACCGCTTGCACGGTGCGCGGGCCGGGAGTCTCGCGAAATTCCGGCTTGAACTCGACGTTGTAGAAGGGACGGCGCAACTCGCGCGCGCGCGTCAACATTCTATCGAATTGGGGCCAAATGGGACTCGCATTGACGACGAGCAAATCGGCGCGCTGATTTTCGACGAATTGCAAATAGCGAATCGGTTGCGATACTTCCCAGGGCGCGATGACGACCGCATTCGGCGCGAGATGGTCGCGCAAGACGGTTTGGGCGTATGTGCGCGCGGCAGTGTATTCGCTCCTATCGAGGGACGCGAAATTTGCGGCGAGCGCGCTGAGCGGCAGCAGCGCCAGCAGCGCGATGATCACGCGCGACGACGCCAGCGCGGCGACCGCGCGCGAGGTCGTCGCCCGGCGCACGCGCTCCGCCCAACGCAGCAGCGCGTCCATTCCAAAACCAATCCAGAGTGCGAGCGCGAAATAGCAGAGCGAAAAGTAATAAACCGTCGAGGCGCCGCGCAGGTAGATAGCGATAAAGCCAATGCCAACGGCGATGGCGAAAATAATCGCGAATTGCGCGCGGTCACGGCGGAACGATTCGATCGCGCCAGCGCACGCGAGCGCGATGCCGGCGGCGCCGAACTGCTGCCACAGCAGTGTCGTCGCGAGCGTGAGACGGTTCGCTTCGTCGAGCGGCGATTTGAAGCCGAGTTTGCTGCGGTCGTGAAAACCGGTGATGAGATTGAAAACCCCTTCGGGAGTGTGATTGTAGTACGCGCTGACAGTCCCCTTGAGCATCGCGTCTTCGCGCGTGTAGAATTCCCAGTTCGCCGGGTCTTGCTCCGCGATCAGCATCGCTGCGCGCAGTGGGATGTACGCGTAGAGGACGAGCGGCAGCAGCACGAGCACTCCCCCGCGCGCGATCAGCGAACGACTCTGCTGCGCGCGGCTGAACCAGACGACGAGCGCGAGCGCGGGCGCAAGAAAGACGATGAGGCGATGGTGCGCGAGTCCAAGCCCAAAGACGAGTGCCAGCGCACAGAAATCGCGCGGCTGATGCTCTTGGTGCCAGCGCACCGCAAAGAAGACGGTGAGGACGCCGAGCAAGAGGTGCAGCGCGTACGTCTCCGCGTTCGTCGCGCCGCCCCACATCGAAGGGGTGACGGCGAGGAGCATCGCCGCGAGGAACGCGGGCGCGCGTCGGCGAACGAGCCGCCGCGCGGTCGCATAGACGATCGGCGCGGTGAGCGCGCCGCAAACCACCGAAAAGAGCGTCACACGGTACGCCACATCGCCAATCGGAAGGAGCGTGAATGATTTGGCGAGGAGGATGTACAGAGGATAGCCGGTCGAATGGGGCACGCCGAGAATATGCGCCATATATTGAAACTCGCCGCTATCGCCGTCGAGGACGGTGGGAGGCATCGTGCGGAGGTACAGCGCGAACGCACCGAGTCCAAGAGCAATGCCCAACCAGAAATCAAGTCGCCGCGCCCCAAGTACCCAAGTTCGGTTGACAATCCCCTTCACGTACAGTATTATAAACTTGAGCAATCAAAACTCCAAATCGCCAA
>DYLA01000083.1 GCA_020722265.1 Anaerolinea sp. | reverse complement strand
CGGCGCGAGAATGTCACCCTGCTCCTCGCCGCGCTGCGCCAATTGCTCGCGTGATCGGGGCGCGTGAGAAACGCGTTTTCTGGCGGAAACCGTTTCTCACGCTTTTCGTCTTTTCCAAACTGTGATATACTTGGTCCAACTAGGGTACGGAAGCGAGACCCGATGCGGAGGTGCGCGATGAAAATCACCAAGAGCCACATCGCCCTGCTCGCCTTGGCTCTTTTGCTCGTCCTGATGATTCTAGGGCGCCTGCCCAATTTTGCGCCGTGAGTAGCCGCGGCACGCGGACAAGCGTTCGCGCGCGGAGGAAGGTAGGGCTATGACAGTCTTCGGAGGATTCACCTGGCTCGATCTTACGCTCCTTCTGCTGATGCTGTTCAGCCTCGGCATCGGATACATCCAGGGACTGCTGCGCCAAATGATGGGACTGGGCGCGTTATACATCGCGGTCGTTCTCGGCGCGCAATACCACACCGTCGTCAGCGGTTGGATTCGCGCCATCACGTTCCAAACATCTCCCAGCCGATTTCTCAGCGCGATTTCCTTCTTCATCATCGTCTTCGTCACTTGGTCGGTAATCTCGTGGCTCGTGTTCGACGCGTATCGCTCGACCAAATTGAAACTAGTGCCCCTCGTTGATCATCTGGGGGGCAGCGCCGTCGCGCTGATCGCGATGGTGTGCACGATTACCCTGGTTCTGCCCGTCCTCTCCTTCGCCGTGACCGAGCCGTGGCCCTGGAGCGAGACCGTGCGTTTCTGGTTGGCTGACGCCTTGCAAAGATCGCCCCTCGTCCATATCTTTGATCTATTCAAACCGGCGGTGCTGGCAGGCGTCAAACTCTGGCTGCCGGCGGCCGCCCTCCCTTCGATCTTTACCCCGTGAACGATAGGTATCTGCGGATTCTCGAGTTCGACAAAATCCTGGCGCGCCTCGCCGCGCAGGCGACCTTTTCCGCGAGCGCGGCTCTGGCGCACGCGCTCACCCCCACCACCGATCGCGACGAAATCGCGCGACGGCAAGGCGAGACCACCGAAGCGCGCGCACTCCTCGACCAGCACTCCGAAATCGGCATCGGCGGCGCGCGCGACACGCGTCCGCACACCAAGCACGCGCGCGTCGGCGCGCTCCTCCAACCGCCAGACCTACTCGAAATCCAGCAAACCCTTCTCGCCGCGCGCACCCTGCGCCGCGCACTGGCGCGCCTCCAACCGCTCTACCCGCGCCTCGCCGCGCGCGCCGAGCCCATCGCCGAACTGCCCGCTGTCGTAGACGCGATCGGCAACGCCATCAACGACCGGGCGCTGGTCGTAGACACCGCCTCCCCCGAACTCGCGCGCATCCGGCGCGACCTGAACACCCTGCGCGCGCGGCTGATGGACAAACTGCAGCGACTCATCACCTCGCCGCAAAACGCCAAGTTCATTCAAGAGCCGATCATCACCCAGCGCGACGGACGCTACGTAATCCCGGTGCGCGCCGAAGCCAAAGGACGCCTCCCCGGCATCGTCCACGATACGAGCGCGAGCGGCGCGACCTTGTTCATCGAACCGCTGGCAAGCATCGAAATGGGCAACCGCGTGCGCGAACTCGAACGCGCCGAGGCGCACGAAATCGAGCGCATCCTGCGCGAACTGACCGCGCGCGTCGCCGCGCACGCCGATGCGATTGATCGGACGGTGGCAGCCCTCGCGGACATTGACCTCGCCTTCGCTCGAGCCAAGTACTCGGCGGAGATTGACGGCATCGAACCGGACCTGGCGAACGAAGCGCGCGTCTTGGACCTGCGCGACGCGCGCCACCCCTTGCTCGACCCCGCCACCGTCGTCCCGATTTCGGTCGAACTCGGCGGCGCGTTTTCCATCCTCGTCATCACCGGACCGAACACTGGTGGCAAAACGGTAACGCTCAAAACCGTCGGTTTACTGGCGGCGATGGCGCAAAGCGGACTGCACATTCCGGCGCGCGCGGGTTCGCGCCTGCCGATTTTTACCGGCATCTATGCCGACATCGGCGATGAACAATCCATCGAACAATCGCTTTCGACCTTCTCTGCGCATCTCCGCAACATCGTCGAGATTCTGCGCGAGGCAGACGCTCATTCGCTCGTCCTGCTCGATGAACTGGGCGCGGGGACCGACCCGGTGGAAGGCGCCGCGCTCGCGCGCGCGATCCTCTCCCATCTCCTGGCGCGCCAGATTCCCGCGCTCGTCGCCACGCACTATGCCGAGTTGAAGGCGTTTGCGCACACCACCCCCGGCGCGCAGAATGCCTCGATGGAATTCGACGTGGACACCCTCTCGCCCACGTTTCGTCTGACGATGGGGCTGCCGGGGCAATCGAACGCGTTCGCCATCGCCGCACGGCTCGGACTCGATCCGCAAATCCTCGCGCAGGCGCGCGGGATGCTGATGCGCAGCGATGTGGAGTTGGAAGAACTGCTCGCCGAAATCAAACGGATGCGCCAAGAAGCGGCATCGGCGCGAGCACACGCGGAGTTGGCGCAGCGCGACGCGGAACAGCGCGCCGCGGCAGCGCGCCGCAAACTCGCCGAAATCGAAGCGGCGCGTGCGGAGATTCTGGCGCGCACCCGCGCGGACGCGCAAGCGGAAATCCAAGCCGCGCGCGCGGAGTTGAATCGGCTGCGGCAAGCCTGGCGCGCCGGGGCGCGCGAGTCCATCGAAGCCGAACACGCGAAACTGGACGCCCTCGCCGACCAATTGCCCACCCCGCCGCCTGCGCCGCGTCCGCCGCCCGCGCGCGTGGAGCCGGGCGAGCCGCACGTCGGCGCGCACGTTTGGATCGCGCGTCTGGGGCAAACCGGGCGCGTGCTCGCGCTGGACGCGAACGAAGCCGAGGTGCAGGTAGGCAACTTTCGCGTGCGCGTCCGAGCGGACGAGTTGACGCGCGTCGCGGCGGAGGAATCGTCCGACGAACCGGTCGCTCGCCCGGTCACCCTCCCCCCCGTCGAATCGCCCGGCGTCGAAGTGAGTCTGCGCGGGATGCGCGCGGACGACGCGCTGGACGCGCTGGACAAGTATCTGGACCGCGCCTATCGCGCCGGTCTGCCGTACGTGCGCGTGGTGCACGGCAAAGGGACCGGCACGCTGCGAAAACTCGCGCGCGATCTGCTGCGCGCACACCCACTCGTCGCGCAAATTCGCGAGGCAGAACCGCACGAAGGGGGCGAGGGGGTGACGATCGTCAAGTTCGTGGCGCGCGGCACATCGTTTTGACGCTCCTTTCAATCTAAGGTATAATTCGATTCGCTTGATAGAAGGAGCGAAACACCTATCCGTACCGTAACTCGTCCGCGCGCGCGGCGGCTCGCGCTCGTCGCCGCGCTGTTTGCTTTATTCGTCTCTACGCCCCTTTGCGCCTCTCGCGACGCGAAGGCCGCGCCTCGCGCACCCGACGCGGTGATGCCGACCGGACGCCTCATCGTCTCTGCCGCAAGCGGCGGTGCGTGGGAACTCTTCCTCGCCGACCCGAACAGCGGCGCGTGGCAACGCCTCGCGATCAACGCGCTCCCCGCGCGCGACCCAGCAATTTCGCCGGATGGCAAGACGCTCGCGTTCCGCTCCAAACGCGACGGCGTCTGGGAAATTTACCTCGCGCCGACGAGCGACGGGAACGCCACGCGGCTCACGCGCGGGATGAGCTACAGCGCCGCGCCGGTCTGGTCCCCCGATGGCACGCGGCTCGCGTTCGAATCGTACGCGCGCGGCGACCTCGATATCTGGGTGATGAACCGCGACGGCACGCAACCGCTCGACCTGACCGAGAACGAAAAGGCGCACGATTACGCGCCCGCGTGGTCACCCGATGGCAAGTGGATCGCCTTTACCAGTTGGCGCACCGGCACACAGCAACTTTTTCTCGTCGCTGCCGATTGCACGCGCAACTGCTCCGCGACGAACCTCAGCCATTCCAAGTTCAACGACCAGAAACCGGCATGGTCGCCCGATGGCACGCGGCTCGCGTTCGTCTCCGATCGCGACGGACAACGCGCCATCTACGTCGCCGAGTTCGCGAACGGCGCGCTGAAAAACGCGCGCCGCGTCACCTTCTCCGGCTGGGACGATCAGCCGGCATGGTCGCCCGATGGCAAGTGGCTCGCGTTCGTCTCGGCGCGTCCGACGCGCCAGCCGATCTACATCGTCCCCGCCAGCGGCGGCATCCCGCGCCTCATTGCGAATGGAGAGACCTTCGCCGCGTCCGTCACCTGGTCGGCAAACGAAACCCTCGCGGCGATGGACGCCTCTCACTTGACGCGCGCGGCGCTCTATCAGGAACAGCCCGACCTTGCCGCCGCGAACAGCGGGCATCCGTACGAACTACGCCGCATCCGTTCGGCGCGCCTCGAAGGGGGCTATAGCCGGTTGAGCAGCCGCGTCGCCGATTCGTTCGCGGCATTGCAAGCGCGCGTCAAGCAAGAAGTCGGTTACGATTTTCTGGCGATCCTCGCGGATATGCTTCGTCCGATGGACGTGTGGTGCGACAACACGTGCGACACGCTCTCGTGGCACAAAGCCGGGCGCGCGATTGACACGCGCCTCGATTACAGCGACGCACGCGGCAGCGCGCTCGAAATCGTGCGCGAGGATCAACAGGGAGAAACGTTCTGGCGCGTCTATCTGCGCGCGGCAACGCAAGACGGCACGCGCGGCGAGCCGCTGAAAGAAGCGCCGTGGGATTTATCGTACCGCGCGCGCTGGGTCGTCGCCCCCGGCGAGGGAGGTACGAAAAAGCCAGTCCCGTACGGCTTTTACGTGGATTTCACCGAACTCGCGCGGCAGTACGGCTGGGAACGCATCTCCGCACACGACGGCGAAAATCTCGATTGGAGGACGAACAAACTAGGCGCCGAGTACTGGCATCTGCAACAGCGCCATAGCCTCAATTGGTACCAAGCGATGCGTGAGGTGTACTCGGAAAGCGCTCTCAAATCCCTCGTGGAGTGGGACGCGCTCGTCCGCGCCGGCTACGATCCCTACCTGCTCTACCTGAAAGGAATTCCCGCGCCAGCGACGGCGTGGCGATGGTACGCGCTCGCGCCCTAGTGAGGCAGCATATGAATTCGACTGCATCCAATCGTCCAACGATCCAACCATCCAACTCTCCCACTCCCCCGGTGTCGCCGCGCGAACGACGTATCATTATGGCTGTGGATCGGCTGGTCTTGTTCATCGCCAAGCATTGGCTCGCGCTCGTCATCGTCGGCTTGGTGGTTTTCGCCGGCTTGCCCTTTCTCGCGCCGGTCTTGATGCACTATGGCTATGTAGACGCCGCCGAGGTCATCTACAAGGTTTACAGTCTCACGTGTCACCAGATGGCGTATCGCTCCTTTTTCCTGTTCGGCGCGCAGCCAGCCTATTCGCTCGACGAATTGCAGGCGCGTGTGCCCGGCACGCACGCGGAAGGCGCAGCCTCTTTCTTCTGGCGCGATTTTCTCGGCGACGCGAGCGTGGGCTACAAGATGGCATGGTGCGAACGCGACACGGCGATCTATGTTTCGATGCTCTGCGCCGCGTTGCTCTTTGGACTCGTGCGCACGCGCGTCCAGCCGCTCGATGGGCGCGTCTTTTTGCTGCTCCTAGTCCCACTGGCGATTGACGGCGCGTGGCAGTTGGTCACTAGTCCGCTCCACCTGCTGCCCTTTCTGCCGCCGCACGAAAGCACCGCCGAGTCGCGGACGCTCACCGGCGCGCTCTTTGGCATCGGCGCGGTCTGGATGATCTTTCCGCGCGTGGACGTGGCGATGCGCGAGACGTACGCCCAGGCAGCGCAACAGTTCGCCCGCGCGCGTGCGCGTGAAGCCAAAGCGCGCTTCACAGTCCAAGCCTCGAGGAATCCATGAGAGTCTGGGTCGAACGCTGGGGCGCGCTGCTATTTTTCGCTGCGCTGGCGATAGTTTTTCTGCTCGTCCCCTGGTCGTTCACCGACAAATTGTACGGTATCTGCTTCGGCATCTGACCACAGCGTCCGAGCCACTCGCACTTGTTCGGTGGCGATGCGCTTCCGGCGGAAGCGTTCCTGCGACAAAACGTGCCGGGCTATGCACTCCTCGTGCCCGCTGAGCCGAGCAAATTGCCGCTCGAGGCGCGCGATTTTGGGATGTACGTCGGCTTTCTCGGCGTGTGGGCGTACCTGTCCGCGCGCGGACGCGGACGCGCCAAAGGGATGCCGCCTTTGCCCATCTTGCTGACGCTCGTCCTTTTCGTCGGCGTGATGGGCGCGGATGGCGTCAACGCGTTTCTGTACGATCTGGGCGTCTTGCGCCTGTACGAACCGCGCCTCGAGTTGCGTCTGGCGACTGGCTTGTTGACCGGCCTCGCCTTCGCGGGGATTCTCACGCCGGTCGTCAACTATGCGCTCTGGCGCGCCAACGACACGCGCCCCATCATCGCGAATTGGAAGCAACTGCTCGGCGGGATGCTCGTTCTCGCCGGGCTGTACGCGCTCAACGAGTCGCGGCTCGGTCTCTGGTTCTACCCGCTAGCAATCGTCACGAGCGCGAGCGTGCTCATTCTCGTTGGGCTAATCAATATGGTCTTTCTACTCTCGCTCTTCCACAAAGAGATGCTCGCCGATACCTGGCGCGACGCGCTCAACCCTTTCGCGGCTGGCGTTTTCCTCGCCCTCGTCGAGTTGGGGCTGCTTTCCGCGTTGCGTTATGCAGTGCTGGGGACGGCAGTATTGCCATAGAGCGTGGGACAGTGGGCAGTAGTGGACACTGCGTCTGAAAGGATGTCAAAATCGAAACACAAACTTTTTCCAACGCCCGTAAAGTACTCTGGTTTTGCGCCGCGCTCGCGCTGATCGCGCTCGCGCTGATCGCGCTGCCGATGCCGCGCGCGGGCGCGCAAGCCGGCGGACAAGGCAAAATCGAAGGACAACTCGTCAACGGCACGAAGGACGCCAGCGCGTCGAGCGTCAGCGGCATCACCGTCACGCTCCTCAGCGCGACGATGGGCGCCTCGGACATTCTCTCGACCACGACCCAAAGTGATGCGAGCGGCAAGTTCGTCTTCTCCAACCTCGACACGATTTCGACGACGCGCTATCTCGCCATCGCCAGTTACAGTGGAGTCGAGTACTATTCCGACATCCTCTCCTTCCCACCGCCGACGACGACGATTACCGCCGCCATCACTATCTTCGAAACGACGACCGATCCAAGCGTCATCGTCGTCAGGCAGACGCATCTGGTTTTCGATGTGCAATCGTCTTGGCTCGCGGTTCAGGAAATCGTTGTCTTCGAGAATACGAGTGATCGCGTCTTCACCGGCGCGGGGGGAACGAGCCCGCACACGGCGACGCTCACGCTGCCGATTCTCGCGCGCGCCATCAACTTTGAATTCGAGGATCCGAGCGTCGAGGCGACGACGCTCGTCGGCAGCGACGTGCTGACGTACACGCTGCCCATCGGTCCGGGAATGGACCAAATCATCTTGGGCTACGCGGTACCGTTCACGCCACCCAAGTACGAACTCGCCTTGCGCATCCCCTTCGATACCAAATTCGGCATCTATCTGACCGACGTGGGCGCGACGATTCAGAGCGCGCAACTCTCGCCGCAGCCGTCGGTGGGAGGGACGGGGGGTGGACCCACGTTCATCGCGAGCGGTGCGGAGAAAATCGCGGCAGGAACCGAAGTCAAAGCGACGTTCGATAACTTGCCCGCCAGCGCCTCCCAGCCCGCCGGCACAACACCCGCCAGCGCCGCGCCGGACAACACGCGGCTCGTCAGCGGAGTCGCGCTCGGCATCGGCGGCTTGGTCTTGCTGGGATTGCTCGCGCTGCTGTTGACGCGCCGGCGGAGGCACGCCGCCGCGCCGGCGGAACAAGACGCGCGCGTCGAGATTCTGCAAGAGATCGCCGATCTCGACGACGCGTTCGAAGCGGGCAAGATTTCCGAGACCGAGTATCGCGAGCAACGCACCGCGCTCAAGGCCGAACTCGCGGAGTTGAAGGAGTGAGCGCGGCGCTCCTCGCGGTCGAAAATCTGGGCAAACAATTCGGCGCGCGGTGGGCGCTGCGTGATCTCACTTTCACCGTCGCGGCAGGCGAAATCGTCGCCCTCGTCGGACCGAACGGCGCGGGCAAGACGACACTCTTGCGCACGCTCGCGACGCTCACGCGCCCGCACACGGGGAGCGTCCGACTCGGTGGACTCGCGCTCGCCGAACAGCCGCGCGCCGCGCGCGCGGCAATCGGCTTTGTGGGGCATCAAACTTTTCTGTACGACGACCTGACCGCCGCCGAAAATCTGCATTTTTACGCGCGCCTGTACGATTTGCCGGACGCGGAGGCGCGCGTGCGCGCCGTCGCCGCGCGCGTCGGCATCGCCAATCGGTTAGAGGATGTGACGCGCACTCTCTCGCGCGGCTTGCTGCAGCGGCTGACGCTCGCGCGACTGTTGTTGCACGAGCCAACGGTGCTCTTGCTCGACGAGCCGTACACCGGGCTGGACCAAACGGCTGCCGATTGGCTCGACCAGATTCTCGTGGATGCCAAGCGCGCGGGACGCGCGATCCTGTTTTCGACGCACGATCTCGAACGCGGCCTCGCGCTCTGCGATCGCGCCCTCCTCCTGCGCGCCGGGCGCATCGTCCACGATTTGCCGCGCGGGGCGTGGCAGAACCTCGCCGGGTTTATGGCGATTTACGCGCGCGTGCTGGAGACGAACCGATGAAGTTCGTTCGCCAAGTGTTCGCCATCACGCGCAAAGACCTCCTGATCGAGTGGCGCACGAAGGAAAACTTGAGTGCGATGATCGTCTTCGCGCTCATCGTGCTGGTGATCTTCAACTTTGCGTTCGAGTTGCAAGGCGCAGACATACGCGTGCTCGGCGCAGGCGTGCTGTGGGTCGCGTTCACCTTCAGCGGCATCCTCGGCTTGGGGCGTTCGTTCGCGGCGGAGAGGGACAGGGGGAGTCTGGAAGGGCTTTTGCTCTCGCCGGCGGATCGCGGAGCAATCTTTCTGGGCAAGGCGATCAGCAATTTCATTTTCATCAGCGCGATGGAGGGGGTGACGCTGCCGCTCTTCGCAGCGCTGAATAACGTCGCGCTGCCGTGGTTCCCGCTGATTCCGTACATCGTTCTTGGCACACTCGGATTTGCGGCGATAGGAACGCTCCTTTCGGCGATAGCGGCGAGTACCAGGATGCGCGAGGTGATGCTGCCGATTCTCTTGTTCCCGGTGGCGGTGCCGCTGTTGATGGCAGTGGTGAAACTGACGGCAGGGGCGTTGCAGGGAAGCGCTTCTTCTCAAATCGCGTGGTGGTTCAACCTCCTGCTGGCGTACGATGTGATCTTTATCGTCGTCGCCTTCTGGGTGTTTGAGTACGTGGTAGAGGAGTGAAGGATGACGGAACGCTTGGCAATTGGAATCGGCGTGTTCGTAGGACTGTTGCTCGTCATTCTGGGCGCGTGCAACGTGATTCCGTTGGATTCTCTGCTGCACGCGCCGAGTGCCGCCGGTCCTAAAGTCGGCGAACCTGCGCCAGAATTCGAGTTGCAGTCGCTGACCGGCGAAGCGATCGGGCTCGCCCAGTGGCGCGGGCGCCCGGTGCTCGTCAACTTTTGGGCGACGTGGTGCGGTCCCTGCCGCGCCGAGTTCCCCACGCTGGTTCGCAAATACAACCAATATCGAGATCAAGGGTTCGTCATCATCAGCGTCAACACGCAAGACCCGAACACCGATCAAGGCATCTCGAATTTTCTGCGGAACACGAATGTCACTTTTCCGGTCGGGCGCGATCCGGGCGAGCGGATCGCGCGGCTGTACCGCGTCACCGGCTTGCCGACGAGTGTGTTCATTGACCGGCAAAGTATCGTGCGCAACATCGTGGTGGGTGGACCGCTCGCGGACGCGTTTCTCGACGCGGCGATCGCCAAGATCAATCGGTAAAGAAACCTCCCGCAGGTTTTAGGACCTGCGGGAGGCTTGAATGTACCCCAATTCCTCCAACTTTGCCAGCACCTTCGCCGCGCTCTCGGCGGGCGTTTCCTTGTCGCTCTCGACGATGACTTCGGGATCGAGCGGGGGTTCGTACGGGTCGTCAATGCCGGTGAAATTCTTGATTTCGCCGTGCAGCGCTTTTTTGTACAGCCCCTTGACATCGCGCTCTGCCAACACCTCGATAGGGGCGCGGCAGTACACCTCGACGAAGCGTCCGCCGACGCGCGCGCGATTTTCGTCTCGAACCGCGCGATAGGGCGAGATGGCTGCCGCGATAGCGATGACATCGTTGCGGGTCAGCAACTCGCACACGAACCCGATGCGGCGGATGTTCGTATCGCGATCCTCTTTGCTAAACCCCAAGCCTTTCGATAAATTCTCGCGCACCACGTCACCATCCAGCACTTCGACTTTGTAGCCGCGCGCGCGCAACTCTTTTTCGACCAGACGCGAGACGGTGGTCTTGCCCGCCCCCGAAAGTCCGGTGAACCAAAGCGTGAATCCTGCGCTCAATCCGCTGTCCTCCCAGAATCCGAGTTTAGTGATGTCCCATCGGGATTTGACCGCCCGCTTTGAGACTGCCATCCTCATTGACGAAACGCGTCGGCTCTTTATCGAATGCCACTTTGCAGCCTCGCGAGCAAAAGTAGTAGGTCGTCCCCTTGTACTCGGACTGGGCGGCTTGTTTTCCCTCCACCACCGTCATCCCACATACCGGGTCTTTGTGTTCCATTTGTCCTCCTTTTGGATCTTCGAGGTCAAAAAGCCAAATTTCACCTCGAACTTAATCTCAAACTTAAACTCACTTGACCGCATCAATGCCGATGAACACACCTCCAATCAACCGCCTGACCGCGCGCACACAAAACCCAGCGCGCCGAACCGATGCCAGCGTATCACGATTCAGGTGGCAGCCCCCCGCATGCCAGATACGCGTATTCCCATTGAGCCGGAACGGATTGATGACCTGCCGCTGGCAGCACTCGGCATGTTACAACGGATGAAGGTGCCCCAGATCGTGGATGCCCACCTGGGCACTGGACACGGCAATCGGCAGGGATTGAGTTATGGGCAGTTGACTCACGGCTTCGGGGCCCGCATCATCACCGTCCAAGACCATCGGCTGGTGGCGGTCGAGGCCTGGGCGCAGGAGCATCCGCGCGTTCTGAGCCTAGATTTCTCGCCTGCACGCTTGAATAAGCCAATAAGCCCAGCCCAAGCAGAGACGCCCCGCCGGGGCGTCTCAACGGCTCATTCCTATTGCTTGGGCGAGGGTGCGAAAGCGAGGCTCAGTGGTTTCTCCAAGTTACATCGGCGGATTCTGCAACTCCGGGGTTGCCCCTCAGTCTCTACACGGCGCTGGAGAACAGTTCCTGAAATCAGCCAACTGACATGCAAAATGAGCGAATCAAGGGATAATACTATCCTATCTTTTGTGGGGTGGCACGCCGACCGGCGATGACCATCGTCTGTTCGCGCACCTCCTGCCACACAAGGTCGAAGCCGGCCGTGGCCATCCACCGCG
>DYLA01000082.1 GCA_020722265.1 Anaerolinea sp. | reverse complement strand
CGGGGCATCAAGTGCACCAGTTTTGACGTCTCCACGATTGAATGTAGCGTTACCACTCACGCGTGATGAACGGGAAATAATAAAAGTACGGCGGCGGACCGATCTGCGCGTAATAATCGTACGCCGCGCGCACGTCAATCCGTCCGTACCCCTGCACGTTGTTCGGATACTGCCCCGCATCGTCGCCGCACAGTTGCGTGATGGGCAACCGCGTCGCGCTGTTCGCCAGCACCGCTTCGGTCAAGTCCACGTTGCGGCGCAAACTGGGAAACGCGGACCACAAGAGCGCCGCCGCGCCCGCCGCGTGCGGCGCTGCCATTGAGGTCCCCGACTTGGAACCGTAGAGGTTCGTCGGCACACTCGAACGAATGGCAACGCCAGGCGCGACCAAATCGGGCTTGCGCCGATTGCTCCCATCAATCGTCACGGGACCGCGACTGCTGAAACTCGCAATGGCGTCACTCGCGTCTGTCGCGCCGAGGCTGATCGCGGAATCGTAGATCGCAGGCGGCTCGTTCACCGTCGCGCAATTGGGTCCCGCATTTCCCGCCGAGACCGCCATAAAAATTCCCGCCGCGCGCAAATTGTCCATCGCCACCAGCAAACTGTTTGCTGCGCAGCCTTCACTGGGCGGACAGCCGTACGAGTTGCCCACCACATCGGGACGCTTATCGGGATCAGGATTTTGCTGATTCAAATCCCAGGGGGCGAGGAAAAAGTCGAAACATTCGAGGTACGTGCTAGGACTGCCCCACCCGTCTTCCATATTGCGACACGCGATCCAACGCGCGCCGGGCGCGACGCCGATTTGATTGCCCGCGCCATCGTCGCCGACACCGATTCCCAAGACGTGCGTGCCGTGTCCATAGTCATCGCACGGCGCGGTAAGATTGTAGCCGCACGGATTCGTCGCGTCGCCACTCAAATCCGAATGAATTGCGTCCCACCAATTGTAGTTATGATCCGCCGCGCCATTCCAACCGCGATAGTGCGACTGTAGCGCGGGGTGATCCCATTGCACGCCCGTATCCGCGTTCGCGTACACGATATTTTGCCCCGTGTGACCGAGCGCCCACACCGACGGCGCGTTGATCTTGCTGATGTTCCATTCGATTTCACTCGGCGCAGCGATCGCGCGCGTCGCGTCCGCCAGCGCGACGCGAAACGCGCGATCCGCTTCGATTGCCAGCACGTCCGCGCGCGCCGCCAGCGCGTCCACCACCGCGCGATCCCCTTCGACGGCGAGCGCGTTGACGACGGTGAACGCGCGATAGCGCGCCCCCAGTGCGTCGAGTTGCGCGCACAGCGCGGGTTGCGAGGCGTTCGCCGTGCGGCGGAGCGCCTCGAAGACGATGCGCCCGCGCGCCGCGCGATTCGGTTCGGCTGCCACGCGCGCGCGCGTGTCCGTTTGCGCGCGCAACAGTACGATAAAGCGCGCGGTCGCGCCCTCCGCCGTATCCGCCAGCACGCGCGGATCCACGCGCGCGGCAGGCGCAAAGGTGGAGCCCGTCAGCGTGACCCAAAGCAGGAGAATGACCAACGAATGCTTCATCGGAGAATCAGAGGCAAGTACAAGAAACTACAACCGCCCTTTTGCGTGTACGTGTCCACCGTCGTACCATCCACGTCAATGAATTCGTAGGTCAACGTCGTCGGCGTGGCTGTCACGCGCATCGCGCCGTGTTTGGCGTTGTAGCGCACCACACTGCCCGCTATCGGCGTGCCAAAGGTGTAGAGCGCGGCGCCGCCCGCGCCGTTTACAAAGTACGGAAACCCATCCAACACAATGCGCTCGTACGTGTGATCGTGTCCTGCCAGCACCACGTCCGCACCCCACGCGCCAAAGTTCCACTGCATCCACGCGCTATTGCCGTGCGGACCCGACGAGTACGGCGCGTGATGAAAGTACACGACATTCCAACAACTCGACGAGCCCAGCAAGCGCGTCTGCAACCATTGCGCCTGTGCCGACGAACTCGTCACGCCATCGGGTTCGTGCGTATCGCTGTCCAGCGCGAAAAAATGCGCGGGGCCCCAGACGAAATCGTAATAACGTTCGTTGTTGGGTAGGGTGAAGTAATCGAGATACGGTTGCGCGTTGGTAGTGTACCAATCGTGATTGCCGAGCGACGGGAAAAAGCGATTGGTCGTCGCGGTGTTGGTGTAGGCGCCTGTGTAGGGATAGATGAACTCGGCATAGTACTTGCCGATGTTCGCGTCAATGGTGGCTTGTGCGCCGGTGGGATAGTTGTTGTCGCCGACGGTCAGAATGAAATCGGGATTCCAACTTTTGACGAGCGCGGCGACGCGTCCTTCGTCCGTCCCATCCAGCCCAAAATCGCCGATGACGGCAAAGACGTGCGCGTCTAAAGTGTGCGACGGCGATGCCACCAGTGCGAGGGTGGACCACAGCGCCACAAACCAACCGAGCAAAAGTAATCGTCTCATGTTTGCACCAGCGGCAACACGATGACGCGGGTTGCTTTTCAGCATATCATCAGCGCCATCATCGCATCATTCGTGCCGTCGCGCAATCACCCATTGGGGCTAGGAGGACGCCGCCCTTTGTCCTTCGTCTCCATAAACGCGTGTAGCACTTGGTGCGCGCTCACCTCCCATGAAAATCGTTTGACGTTCTCCAAGCCGCGCGCGATCAACTTGGCGCGCAGCGCATCGTCGCTCCACGCGCGTTCCAGCGCGCCCGCGATCGCGTCCACATCGAACGGATCGAAAAAGAGCGCGGCGTCGCCTGCCGCTTCGGGCAATGACGAAGTCATCGAACAGACGACGGGGGTGCCGCACGCGTGCGCCTCCAGAATCGGCAAACCAAAGCCCTCGTACAAACTGGGAAACGCGAACACGCGCGCGCCGCTGAAGAGCGCGGGCAGATCGGACGCGGGAACATAATCAAGAAGGGTGATGGGTGAGCGGTGATGAGGCGATTGAGCGCGTTCGAGAATCGAATCATAAAGCCAGCCGCGTTTGCCGACGATGACCAATTCGCAATTCGCGATTTGCAATTTACCCAACGCTTGAATCAGCCGCACATAGTTTTTTCGCGGCTGAATCGTACCAATGGTCAGCACATAGTCTTGGCTTAGGCGATACTTGGCGCGCACCTTTTCGATCACCGCCGCGTCGCGAATCGGCTGATACAAGCGCGCGTCGTACGCGGGATACACTACCGAAATTCTTTCTGGGGAAACGCGAAAATATTGCACCAGATCATCGCGCGTGGATTCCGAATCGGCAAAGAGGTGCGTCGCGGCGCGCGCGTTCCACCAGATTGCCCAGTTGTGGTACGCGCGTTGGAGTGGCGGATGCGCGTCGGGAAAATGGACTTGGCCGAGATCGTGAATCGTGACGAACGCACGACGCGGCTGAATTAGCGGCAGGACGTGCGCGGGCACCCACAGCACATCGGGCGCGCGCGTGAGCATCTCGAACGCGAGGCGCACATGCGTCCACCCCCGCGGGAAGGGCATCGCGCGAACGGCGAATCGCGAATGGCGAATGCCGTCCAAAGCGAAGAAATCGGGCGCGATGTGTTCTCGCGTGTACAGGCGATAGCGATTGCGGTCGTCCAACGCGAGGAGCGCGCGGATGAGTTCGCGCGAATAAATTTCGGTGCCTGTGGGTTGCGCCGCCGTCGCGCGACTGGCGTCAATTCCAATTAACATAGTTCGTGGGTTCGCTCGTTGGATAGTTGGCGGCTCTGTTCCAACTAGAAACTATTCGACGTTTCAAGACCCGTTCGATCTCTTCCACTGTGATCACCCCCACGCGCAGCACGCGCGGCGGTTCAGTCGTCACGTCAACGACCGTCGAAGGCACATTACCGCGCGCCGCGCCGCCGTCGAGAATGAGTGGAAGGCGTCCGTCGAGTTGGGCGCGCACCTCATCGGCGTTTGCAGGATCGCGTCCGCCCGAAATGTTCGCGCTCGTCGCGGCGAGCGGCACACCGAGCGCATCAATCAGCGCGCGCGTGATGCGATGATTCGGCACGCGCACCGCCACAGTTTCGCCGCCCCCAATCAAAATCTTTGGTACGCCTGCCGATGCGCGCACGACGAGGGTGAGCGCGCCAGGCCAAAACTTGGTCGCGAGTAGGCGCGCGGTGGCGGGAATTTCGCGCGCCACACGGTTGAGATGTTCCACATCGGAAAGCAAGTACGGAATCGCCTTGCCGCGCTCGCGCGCTTTGACGACGTAGAGTTGTTCGATGGCGTGTTCGCTGAACCCGTGCGCGCCGATGCCGTACACCGTATCGGTGGGAAACGCGATGACGCGATGCTCGCGCAAGAGTTGCACCGCGCGCGCGAATGCTTCTGGATCCGTTGCGGGAAGGATCTGGGTTTTCATCACTGTCTGCTACCCCATAGACTTGCGAAATAATTTTTCATCGCATAACGTCTAATGTCCGCTATCTCCACCACACGGTCGAGTCCTTCCAAGTCTTGATGCCAAGTTACTCTTGCCTTAGGCACCAAGTGCAGGACAGCACTCCTCTGCTCTTCCGAAATCTCCAGCAGCGCGACCGCGCCGCGCGCGGCATGTGCGGGCAACTGCGCGAGCAAACGGCGGAACACTTCTAGCCCATCTTCGCCGCCGTCGAGTGCGCCGCGCGGTTCGAACGCGCGAATCTCGCGCGGCAATTGGTCCAAACGCGCGCGCGGGATGTACGGCAGATTCGCGACGAGCAGATCGAACGGTGCCGTGACGCGCGCGAGCAAATCGCTTTCGATGAACTCGATGCGCGCGTCTACGCCAAGCCGTTGGGCGTTCAGCCGCGCCACCGCCAGCGCGTCGCACGAAAGATCGGTAGCGATGACGCGCGCCGCCGGCAAGTGGTGTGCGAGGGTGATCGCCAGCGCGCCCGCGCCGGTGCCAACATCCACGATCACAGGCGACGATTTTTCGCGTGCGCGTTCCAGCGCGAGTTGCGCCAGCGTCTCGGTTTCCGCGCGCGGAATCAGGACGCGGCGATCCACGACGAAATCGAGTCCGTAAAATTCTTGGTGCCCCAGGAGGTACGCCAGCGGCTCGTGTTTCGCGCGGCGCGCCACGTTCGCGGCATAGCGCGCGGCAACGGCGGGCGTGAGCGGATCGTCCAGATGCGCGAGCACGTACGCGCGCGTCGTATCCAGCGCGTGCGCGAGCAAGAGTTCGGCTTGCAAGCGCGCGTCGTGGTACGGCATCGTTGCGCCCAGCGCGCGCGTCGCGTCGAGGAGTGCAGATTGGAGAGTAACACAACTCGCGTTCACTTGTGCTTGTGCGATTCTTTCAACACCGTCGGCGCATCGGTTGTATCCAGCAATTGCTCTTCTCCCGCCGATTGCAAGAACGCGACGGCTGACTCTAAATTAGCAAACTCAAACAACCTGGTTTCGCCGCGATTGCTTCGCACGACCACCTGCACCGATCTGATCTGGCGCGGCACACTCTCGTCCAATACGTTTTGCAAGAAGGAACGCAACGCGCCGCGAATCCCCATGATCAACCTCTGCCCAATCTGCTGACGTTTTGCCGAAGACAGTGCATTGAACTTTCTCCAACTTGTCGCCGCTTGGGCGCGGTCTTTCTCTGCCCAGCGATAATTTATACCGAACTCCTCCAGCACATCGCAAATATCGTCAAACGTCACCTCGAACAGTTCCACTCCAAAGCTCTGAAGCAATCGCTTGGATGGCTTGCTCCAACTTCCCATCAAAATCGCGATGGATTTGCGGACAGTGCTATAACGTTCGCGTAATTTGGTATGAGCAGTGCACACCCAACTTGCCTTATCGCGGTTGTGTTTCTTGTAGCGAATGTACTTGGACTCGATCAGTACCAGTGGTTGAAAGCGATGATTGATAATCACCGAATCTACGCTGTAAGCATTACCATCGCTGTCCTCCAAAATCAGTTTTGCGAGTCTACCCGACTGCGCATCGTTCGCACCTGTAGAAATGTAAATGCAATTCGATGCCTCCGCCAAGGGCTTTAAGATTCGGTGAATTTCTTCTTCCAACAACGCGCCAATCGCCTCACCGAGCGCGCTACCTGGATTCGCAACGTCTGCCATTTTCACTTCTCCAAAATCAAGATACTTTCGCGCAAAGCAACTTGGTGTCGCTGGGGATTATGATTCCATTTTTCTCCGCGTGTCCGCAATTGTTGAATCTCATACCGTCGAAAGCCGATTCCTACGCCCAATTTACCCAAGTACTCCTCAGTCGGAATATGAACGCCATAGGGCGCCGAGTCGCCCAGGATCAACACAAAGCGCGACTGGGGTTTCAAGACGCGATAGACTTGGCGCATCACTTGGCTCACATCGTTGAAATAACCTGCCACCATCAAATCGTAACTTTTCTTTCCACCTTTCTCCAAACGCAAGCGCCCCAATCGGTGAACTCGAGCGCGCAATTCGTCGTACACGCGCGCATCCAATTCCCCCAGGTCAGCATTCACAGGATCATCCGAGAAATCGTTCCGGCGAATCTGAGTTGTCGCCGCAATGATCAGTTTATCGCGCACCTTTTCTGTGATTTCGCCCCATGACTTTGCCCAGCCCCAAAAGTACATTTCAAGCCGCGTGCGATCCGCGTAATCATAATTGTTCAAGTACGGCGGCGAAGTCACCGCCAGATCAACGCTCGCCTCCTCCAACGGATACACTTGACGCGCGTCCATCTGCAATAGTTTCGTTTCCGCATTACCACGCTGACGCGACCGTACGATCTTGAGATCATCGAACATCAACCGAATCTGTTCATCGAACACCGCCAAGCCATCGCGCTCGTTTTGTTTGGCGTGATACCGGCTGGGCGCAATGTAGGGCCAGCCCGTACCCGCGCGGGAAGCCGTTCGCAACGTGTCGGTCAATGCCAAACGGAAAAAATCGCGTTCCACGGCAGAGCCATCGAACGATTCAATCGTATCGCGGATGATCTTGAGTCTCGCCAGATTGCGTCGCGAATAACACTTGTGAATCAATTCGGGAAACTCAGAGACATCCTGAGAGACATCGCGCGATAAGGTTTTGTGCAACACCATCAACAGGGATTCGATTCGCTGATACAACGCGCCCAGATCGAACTCCCAAAAAGTTTTTACGCGCGCGACTTGGAACACAAATGGGTGCGCCTCAATGCCGACGCAATTGACGCCGCGTTCCTTAGCAACCACTGCCGTCGTGCCGCAACCGACGAACGGATCGAGAATCCAGTGTCTTGCATCGAGGCGGTAATCTTCTATCAGTGTCTCCACAAATTTGTAACTGAATCCTGCGGGATACTTGAACCAACGATGAATCGGCGCGCGCAAACTATCCTGAAACGTACCCACGCGCTCTGACAGCGCGGCACGCGCGGTCGGCACGGAATCCGCATCGTAGAGACCCAAAGCCAATTGATCGCGTATGCGTCTGGTCGTTTGTGCTTTGCTCTTTTCCATTTCCAGTCCTCTATGGCGTCGCAGTGACGGTCACTGTCAGCGAGTGCGTTGCCGTCATCGTCGCAGTCGGCGTGATAGAGACGCCCTGGCAGGGCGTCTGTACTGGCGTCGCGGTCAACGTGGGCGTGGCGGTGCGCGTAAGTGTTCGCGTGGGCGTCGCCGTGCGCGTGCGTGTCGGCGTGAAGGTGGGCGTGACGATCGGCGTCACAGGGGGCCAGTAATCGAAAAAATACAAGCCGTACACCAACGCGCCGCGCGGATGAGCCGCTGGTGACTTCCACTCGATCACCAAATTGAATTTGCCTTCGTTCACCAACCGCTGCACATCGGCATCGCTGAATTTGCCGCGCACCTTGACCGCGTTCCCGGTCTGCTCGTGCGTCCCCGTCCAGTACGAATTGTCAACGAAATGCCACGCGCCGCGCGTTGGATCGCCTGCGCGCGTTTCCGCGCCCAGCACCTCGTACGCGATTTCGAGCGCGCGCGGATCGGGTGGATCGTTTTTGTGTTCCGCGTACGATGCATAGCGACTGGTCACACGATCGTCTGTGTAACCGACCGTGTCGCCGAATCCGATCTCGACGCGATTGCGCATCGTCCAGAGGATTGCGCGGTACGCCTGCGACTTGAGCGGTTCGGGGAACACCTGCGCTTCGTACGTCGCAATCGTCGCGGCGACGCGCGCATCGTCAGCGGTGAAGCGCGGTGTCGGCGATGCCGTAGGCACCCGCGCAAGCGGCGCGAGGATTTCGCGCGGCAACGGCGCGAGCCGCACGACGAGACTGCACACGCTCAACCCAAAGATCGCGACAAGGAACAAACCCAGCCGAACGCGTTGACGCCCCGTCACATCAACTCACACCTGCCACTTTAATTTTTCCGATTGATCCTCCAAAATCAACGCGTCAATCAGTGGATCGAGATCACCATCCAAAATGCGCGGCAAATTATGCCACGTCGAACCAATCCGATGATCGGTCACGCGGTCTTGCGGAAAATTGTACGTGCGAATTTTCTCCGCGCGCTCGCCCGATCCGACCTGCGACCGCCGCGTTTCGATTTGCTCGCGCTGTTGCTTTTCGAGTTCGATTTCGTACAGCCGCGCGCGCAAAACGTTCAGCGCGCGAATCTTGTTTTGCAACTGCGAACGCTGATCTTGGCACGTGACGACCAAGCCGGTGGGCAAATGCGTGATACGAACCGCCGTCGCGACTTTTTGCACGTTTTGTCCGCCGTGTCCCGACGCGTGGAAAATATCAATCTTTAAATCGTCTGGCTTCACGTCCACTTCGACCTCGTCCACTTCAGCCAGCACAGCCACCGTTGCGGTCGAAGTGTGGATGCGTCCGCTCGCTTCGGTCACGGGAATTCGTTGAACGCGATGCACGCCGCTTTCGTACTTCATTCGCGAGAACGCGCCCTTGCCTTTGATTTCGAAAACGACTTCTTTGAATCCCTTCAAGCCCGTACGATTCTCGTCCACGAGTTCCACTTTCCAGCCCTTGTCTTCCGCATAGCGCGTGTACATTCGATACAAGTCGGCGGCAAAGAGCGCGGCTTCTTCGCCGCCGGTGCCGGCGCGAATTTCGACGAACACATCCTTGTCATCGCGCGGGTCTTTGGGCAACAGCAGCACGCGCAACTCTTGCCACAAGCGCGTCTCCTCCGCTTCCAAGTGTGCGACTTCGTCCCTCGCCAGGGCGCGCAGTTCCTCGTCCGTTTCGTCGCGCGCGAGCGCGCGTGTCTTTTCCAGCGCGTCCCGCGTCGCTTTGTATTCGCGGAATTTGGCGACGAGTTCTTCCAAGCCGCTGAGCTCGCGCGTGATGGCACGCACGCGCGCGGGATCGCTAGAGACCGCAGGGTCTGCCATCGAGTTGTGCAATTCTTCGTAATGCTGTTCGATTGATGCCAGTTTGTCGAGCATAAGCCCTCAATTCAGGATTTCTGATTTTCGATTTACGATTCTGACGCGCCGCCACACAAACGCGAGTTCCTCCGCGCGCAGGACGAACGCGACGATGACGTACACACTCGTGCCGATGAGTATGCCGCCCAGCGCGACGAAAATCGGCGACGCGGCGAAATGCTGCGCGAACGGCACCAGCACCAGTGTCATCGCGAGGGTCGCCGCGACGATGCGCGCGGCGGAACGCGCGAGGCGCGCTTCGTCCACGCTGGCGATGCGCCGCCGCAAAATGACGAGCAGCGTCGTCATTTCCAGAATCGTCGCGAGGGAGTTGGCGAGCGCGAGTCCACCGTGCTGGAGCGGCGCACTCAACGCGAGGCTGAGCGCGATGTTCAACCCCATCGCGCCGATGCCGACGGCGACAGGGGTGAGCGTATCGTGCAAGGCGTAGAACGCGCGCGCGACGATCTCCAAGCCCGAATGGGCGAACAGCGCGAGCGCGAAAAATTGCAGCGCCCAAGTCGTTTGTCGCGTGGAGGCAGCATCGAACTCGCCGCGCTGAAACAACAGTGTGACGAATGGCGCGCCCAGCACGATCAATCCCACCGCCGCGGGAATCGTCAAAAACAAGGTCGCGCGAAACGCGGCAGAAAAAGTTGCGCGCAAATCGTCCCAGTCCGCGCGCGCGGCTTGCGCGGAAAACGTCGGAAAGACCGCCGTCGCCAGGGATTGCCCCACGATGCCCACCGGTAACAGCATGATGCGCCACGCGTACGCCAGCGCGGCAATCGCGCCCACAGGCAACGCGGACGCCAGAATCGTGTTGACGACGAAATTCATTTGCACCGCCGCGATGCCAAGGGTGCGCGGCAGCATCAATCGCACGACCTCGCGCACGTCGGGAGAGCGCAGAGCGCAGAGCGCAGAGCGCAGAGTGAAAACTCCAAATCCGAGATCTGGAATCTGAGATCCGAAATGGATCGCCAAGGGTATTTGAACTGCCAGGTGCAACACCGCGCCCGCGACTACACCCGCGACCAAGCCGTACACACCCCACGTGGGGGCGAGGACGAGTGCGCCGGCGATGATCGCTGCGTTGTAAACGACGGGCGCGAGCGCGGGCAGAGCGAAATGCTGATACGAATTGAGAATGCCCATCACGATTCCGCTGACGCCGAAGACTATCGGCGTAACGAGCATCCAGCGCATCAAGTCGGCGGTCAGCGCTTGTTCGGCAGACGCAAAGCCGCGCGCGACGGTGAGCGCGACGACAGTGGGCGCGCCCATCGCCAAGCCTATGCACAGCGCGGTGAGCACGCCGAACACCAGCCCGATGATCGAACTTGCCAGTCGCCACGCGCGGCGTGCGTCGTTTTGTGCGAGCGCGGCAGAGAAAATCGGAATGAACGCCGAGCCGAGCGCGCCGCCCGCGAGGACGTTGAAGACGAAATCGGGAATGGTGAACGCGGCAAAGTACGCGTCGAGCGCGCGCGCGGTGCCGAACTGATGGCTGATCACCACATCGCGCAGCAAACCGAGGGCGCGGCTCGCGACGAAGAACAGCATCACCGTCGTCGCCGCGCGCGCTAGACGACGCGGCGGCGCGAGGACTTTGGAATTCACTCGACTATTATAGCGTGACAGGGGGTAAGTGACAAATAGGGCGCGGTGATTCGATTTGTCAAAAACGCCAAGTTGTAGTATAGTACGCCACGAAATCATTCGTGGAGGATTTTCACATTGGCAACTCTGGTTAAGAAAGCGAAGAAACACGCGGGGTTGAAAGCGATGCGGCAAAGTCTTCGCCGCCGCGCGCGCAATCGCGTGGTGCGAATGACGGCACGAACGGAAATCAAGGACGCGAACGCGCTGATCGCCGCAGGCAACTTGGTGGAGGCGGAACAAGCCGTCCGCGTGGCGATACGCGCGCTGGATAAAGCCGCCGAAAAAGGGGTCATCAAAAAGAACAATGCCGCGCGCCGCAAAGCGCGCTTGATGAACAAATTCAATCAAGCCAAAGCCGCCGCGTAGAAACAAGTCCTCCCAACTCCTCCGTTCGTCACAAGGCGAGTCCCCTCGCCTTTTTTTGTTTTCCCAAACCTTAAAATTTCCCCGCGCCCCTTGACATAGAACATCAGTTCTGATACAATGCAATTGAAAATTACTAGGCACAGCGAACCGATGGACAAGCGTCTCTTGAATCTCCAAGCCGATCGAATCGAAATGGTGCTCGC
>DYLA01000081.1:1967-11802 GCA_020722265.1 Anaerolinea sp. | reverse complement strand
GTGCCCTCTCTACAACAGTTGCTGCATCCACTCGGGCGTGATGCTGAAGAAGAAACTGTTGAGCACCTGGAACTGATCGGTGACGAACAACACTCCCATCGCCAACAGCAACACCCCACTCGCGATTTCGACGGCGCGTGTATAGTGGCTGAACTTTCTGAGGAATTGACTCGCACTGCCGAGCGCGAGTGCGGTCAAGAGGAACGGGATGCCGATTCCCGCTGAGTACGCCAGCAGCAAGCCGGTCCCCTGCAGCATCGTCTCCGCTTGCGCCGCCAGCGCAATCACACCGGAGAGGGTCGGACCGATGCAAGGAGTCCACCCCGCCGCGAACGCCATCCCGGTCAGTAGCGAAGTTGCGTATCCCAGCGGACGCTGCTCGAGGTGCACGCGTGCTTCGCGATAGAGCAGAGGAATCCGCACGATGCCGATCAAGTGGATGCCAAAGACGATCAAGAGCGCGCCGGCGACGCGCGTCAAATCACTCTTGGAGACGAGAGCCGTCAGCGCAAAGAGCGCGCTCCACAGCGCGACGAAAATCAACGTAAAGCCAAGCACGAACGCCGCCGCGTGCGCGACCGCCTCGCGTCGCGCCGAGAGGATGCCCTGCGGCGTGACCGCCGCGCCGCTCAAATAGCCGATGTAAACCGGCACCATCGGCAGAACGCACGGCGAAAAGAACGAGAGTACCCCCGCCCCCAGCGCAATCAGAATTCCCATACCACTCCTTCACCTGCTCGCAAGTTTTAGCGACGGCGCGACATCCAAATCCCAGCCGCTTCGTTCGCCGCGCTCGATGCGCCGCCACGCGGCTGCTGCGATCATCGCGGCATTATCCATACACAACTGGACTGGTGGAATGACGACCGGCACCTCCGCGCGCGCGAGCATCGTCTTCCGCAAACGCGTATTCGCCGAAACGCCCCCAGCCAGAACGATCTGTGCTGCGCCCAGTTCAGCCGCTGCGCGCACCGTCTTTTCGACCAGCACGTCGGCAACGGCGGCTTGGAAACTCGCGGCGATGTCGGCTACCGGCAGACGTTTGCCCTCGAAACTCTGGACGAGATGAAGCACCGCGGTCTTCAAGCCGCTGAAAGAAAAATCGTACGTCCCGCGCAGCCACGCGCGCGGCAGTTTGAACGCATTCGCCGAGCCGCCCTCTGCCGCCTTTTGAATCGCGGGACCGCCGGGATAACCCAGCCCCAACAGGCGCGCCACCTTGTCGAACGCTTCGCCCGCCGCGTCATCGAGCGTGCCGCCAAGTCGCTGGTAATCGCCGTGATCGCGCATCAGTACCAATTCCGAATGCCCGCCGGAAACCAAGAGCGCGATGAGCGGAAACGCCGAGTCGGTTAACACGCTGCCCGTCCCTTCGAGCCAACTCGCGTAGATGTGTCCTTCGAGGTGATTGATGCCGATAAACGGCAGATCGTTCGCGAACGCGAGCGCCTTGGCGGTGTTCACGCCGACGAGGAGCGCGCCGGCGAGGCCGGGCCCGTGCGTCACCGCAATCGCGGTGAGATCGCGAAGGGTGACGCCGGCTTGCTCCAGCGCGTCCTTGACCACCGGCACGATCTTGAGCACGTGCTCACGCGACGCGATCTCCGGAAACACACCGCCGTACGGCGCGTGAATCTCGACTTGCGAGGCGACAACGTTGGAGCGAATCTTGTAGCCCTCCGCGACGACGGCGGCGGCAGTTTCATCACACGAAGTCTCGATGCCCAATATCATAGTGAGTTTCAGGTTGCAGCAAGTCCGATCCCAACCCAAACTTGAACCCTGCAAGATACTTTACTGCGGTATCGTCGCCAAGTACGCGCGATGCCCGCTCACGAAATAAAATCGGCGACTCGCCTCGTCCACCGCCAAGGCTTGGAGCGATTGAAAGACCTCGCGGCTTTCCGAACGCGGTTTGAACTGCCGCGCGAATTTCCCGTTCGTCTTGTCAATCTGCACGATCCGTTGGTTGCCGGCGTCGGCGATGTAAAGCCCGATGTGCTGCGGCGAGGTGACGATCGCGACCGGGTTGACGAGCGGCTTGTCGAGATCGCGCACGGTCCAATCGCTTGGTCTGCCGCGCGTGTAACGAAAGATCGAACTGTCGCCGCGCAAAAGCCACACGTTCTCGTCGAGCGTCAGGTCAACCAGATTCGATAAATCGGGATTCACGTCCGGCATAAAGTATGTCACCGGCGATGTCCACCAGCCTTCGTTGTTGGCGGTGTAGCGATAAATCTGGTTGCGCGTCGGATCGGCGAGATACAAATTCGTGGTGAAACATCCCGCGAGTGTGGCGCGCGCCCACGCGGTCGCGTCCGTCGCCGGGCGCGCGCTCCACTCCGATCGCGCCACATCGTACTGCAAGAACAAGCCACTGCGGTCGAATACGACGAGCCGCCCTGTTTCGAGCAGCACCATATCAAAGAACTGGGTGGTCGCGCGGTTGTCCACCCGATCGCCGGCTTTGAGAATGACGCCATCCGTCCCCACCGGCGTCGCGCCCGGCTCGCTCTCGCTGATGGTATAGCGATAGACGCGCTGCGCGCCGCGATCGAGAATGAACACGTCGGACGCGTGCGCGGCGAGGCGCGGGGGCTGGGCATCGTCCGAGAGAGTGGCGAACGCGTGAATCGTGTAGAGAATCGCGACGCCGCTGAACTGTTCGAGCCAGTCTTCGGCTTGGTAGTACGCCGTGCGCGCGGCTTGGTGGTGCGGATCGCGCGCGCGCGCTTGCTGTGCCAATGTCAACGCCTTTTGCGCCGACGCGCGCGCGGCAGCCGGGTCGCTCGTCGCCAGTCGTTTCGCGTTCTCCAGCGCGTTGGTGGATTCTTGAACCAGACGCTGGGTTTCCAGTGCGGCGAGACGCTGCTGATCCGCGTGGTAACTGATCCACGCGAAACTACCCGTCGCGATGAGCAGTATCGGCAGTGCGAACGCGGCGAGTTTCCACGCCGTTTGCGCGCGCGGGGTGGACACGCTCGGTCGCGCCTCGCTCGGCTCGCTCGGCGTGATGGTCCGAATCACAAAGACGATGGAGCGCGCGAACACGCGCCAGATCGCGTCGATGGCGCGGTCGGTGGCTGTGCCGATGCTATGCCAATTGATGCGGCTGAAGAGCGCGGCGAGCGCGGCGATGCTTCCTGCGCCCACGCGCAGACACACGGCAGCGATTCCCGCACCCGCGCGCTGAATCGCCGTGCGGCTTGTTTCGATCACTTGGTGTCTGCGCTCCGCCCGCGCGTGCTGTTGCCACTGTAATTCTGCCGACGGCTTGCCCCTCGGCGCGGGCTCCTCTTCGATGGCTTGGCCGCGTGCAGCATCGCTCGACGGCGCTGGCGGCGCGGGCACGAACGCGGGCGTCGGCTCGAATTCCTCTTCGTCCGGCAGCGGCGCGAAAATCGGCGCGGCTGCTGTCGGCTCGATTGCTGCGCGCGGGGGCGCGGGGGATTCGCTCGGCGCTTGCAGCACGATGGCTGAGAGATCGGTTGTGCCGGCAAGGTCTTCCAGATTCGCCACGATGTCTTCGGGGTGCCGACGCGCGAGTGTATCAAGCAATTCCCGTTCGGTGAGCAAAGCCGCGAGCGAGCGCGTCGCGAGGACGACGACGTCGCCTGGGAGCAGGGTGGCGTGAAACTGGTCGGGCGTATAGTTGCGCCGCATGCCCATCGGGACGGCGCCGGGGGTTGGGAAAGTGCGCGTGCCTAGCCATTCGAGCACAGCGACTTGGTCGGGGTTGAACCAGGGCGAATCTTCCGGATAGCGACGCAATTCGTCCGCGCGCGCGAGGCAGGTGAGCCCCGGACCCGCTTGGGCGATGAACAGTTCATCGTCGCGCACGATCGCCGCCGTCATTCCGGCGATGCGGCGCGCGGCGGGCGGCGTGTTCGCGTTGAAATCGTAAAAGAACGCGTTCGCCGCGCGAACCGCCTGAATGAGCCCCAGCGCGATGCTGCCTCGACTCGCGGCATACTCCCGTCGCGCCGTCTCGATGAGTTCACGCGCGAGTTGGTCGCGCCCCTCCGGTTCGCCGGCGACCTCGACGACGACGTACAGGCTGCCGCGCGCCAGCCCGTCCGCAAAGAGCACGGCTTGGTCGAACTGTGCGACATAGTCCGGCGATTCCTGCCACGCGCCATCCACGATGCTGAGTTGTGCGACGGCGATTTCCGGTTTCACGCACACCATTATACATCGTGCCGCGTCCTTTGTAAATTGCGGCGGGTAGACGGATGAACGGTTTGTGGGTATAATGACGGCGTGGGAGTACTGTATCTGGTTGCCACGCCCATTGGCAATTTGGAAGACATCACCCTGCGCGCGCAGCGTGTGCTGAACGAGGTGTCGCTCATCGCCGCCGAGGACACGCGCACCGCGCGCGCGCTCCTCGCGCATCTGGGAATCACCACGCCGGTCACCTCGTACTTCGAGCACAGCCGGTTGACGAAACTCAACCGGATTCTCGACGCGCTCGCGCGCGGCGATGTGGCGGTCATCTCCGAAGCTGGGATGCCCGGGCTTGCCGATCCCGGTTACGAACTGGTGCGCGCCGCGCTGGCGCGCGGTTGGCGCGTCGTCCCGATTCCGGGTGCGAGCGCGCTTACCGCCGCGCTCGTTGCCTCCGGCTTGCCCACGGATTCGTTCGTCTTTCTAGGTTTTTTGCCGCGCCAGAAAAACGCGCGCCGCAAGTTGTTGGCCTCGATCGCGTCCGAGCCGCGTACGCTCATCGCGTACGAAGCGCCGCATCGCGTTCGCGAATCGCTGGACGATATCGCCGCTGCGCTCGGCGACCGCGCCATTTGCGTCGCGCGCGAACTGACCAAGATGTTCGAAGAGTTTTTTCGCGGCAGTGTCAACGAGGCGCGGGCGTATTTTGCCGAGCACGCGCCGCGCGGGGAGTTTACGTTCGTCCTCGCGGGCGCGCCGGCTGACCGCCGACGGCTGCCCGCGGCGGAAAGCGAACTGTGGAGTGATGAGCAAGTTCGTGACGCGGTGCGCGAGTTGATCGCGGCGGGAGTGGCGCGGACAGAAGCCGTCAAGCGCGTGGCGCGCCAGTCTGGGCGCGCGCGGCAACACGTCTATCGGCTGGCAATGGCGGATGGCGCATTACTCGCATCGAAATCCTTTCCACGGGGTTTCTACGCGTAGACTCTGCGCGTCGCCGCATCTATTGTTCGACGAGAAATCTATTGGAATCACCCACCCAATCGCTCGATCACCCGATCGCCGAATCTAGTTCGACAGTTTCCCCCGCCGCGCTTCTGGGCGGCATGATGATGCTTGTCCTCGCGATGTTGCTGCTCGCGTGCGGCTTGGGGGCGACGCTGCTGTACGGCGTGATGCCGTTCGTCGCGCGCAGCGCCGCCGAAGCGTTGGAAGCGAATGTGGTGTGGGGTGCGGTGGCGGGCTTGGGCATCGTTTTGGGTGGGACGTTGCTCTGGCAAGGCGTGAACGCGGTGCGCGGGCGCGCCTCGCGTCGTGCGGCGCGCGCGTTCCCGCCGCTCATCGTTTTCGTCGGCGTGTTCGCACTCGCGCTGGCGTTAGGAGTTGGCGCGCGGGCAATCGAGTCGGCGCAGGCGTTTCTCTTTCCGCCTTGGCACATTCTCGCGGCGAGTATTCCACCGCTCGCGTTCCTTGCCTACGCGGCGCGGCGGCTCGGCGTAGCGACGAGCATGCGCGCGCTCGTCGCCGCGTTCAGTTGGGGCGCGCTCGGCGGGACGTTTTTCGCGTTCTTGTTCGAACTCGTGGTCGCCCTCGCGTTCGTGATCGTCCTTGTCATCGTGCTGGCGTTCACGCCGGCCGGCCTCGCGTTCATCGAAGAGTGGGAGCAGCGGCTCGCTTTCGGAATACAACCGGACGACCCTACGTTGCTTTCGAGTCTGTTTGCCAATCCGATAATCGTCACGGCGATGCTCGTGTATTTTGCGCTGGTCATCCCTGTGATCGAAGAGGCCTTCAAGGCGTTGATCGTCGCGTTTGCCGATGCGCGGCGTACGTGCTTGGCGGAGGCGACGTTGTGGGGTATCGGCGCCGGCGCGGGGTTTGCGCTGATCGAGAACGTCTTCAACGGCGGCGCGATGATCGCGTTCTGGCTGCCGACCATCGTTCTGCGCGTGGGGGCGACAGTGATTCATGTCGCGAACGGTGCGACAATGGGGCGCGGCTGGTATGCCGCGCGTGTAGAAGGGAGGTGGGAGCGACTGTTCGGAGCGTATGGTGTGTGTGTGTTGGTGCATGCGTTGTGGAACGCGGCGGCAATCGGCATCGGCGGCAACGCGTTCGTTTGGCTGGGGGACGCGGGGCGGTCTGGCGGCGCGTGGAGCGCTGGCGTTATGACCCTCGCGTTGCTGGTGCTGTTGGGCGCGTTGATGCTGTGGGCGTTGATGCGGATTGTCGCGGCGGTGCGTTCCGCGCGCCAAGCCTTGCCAGAAAAAATGTAGAAAGGAGAGAATGAGTACAGAACCGGTCAAGATCATCACCGATTCGTCAGCCTATCTGCCGCCGAGAGAGCAGGAGAAACTCGACATCGGCGTGGTTCCGTTGAAAGCCATTTTCGGCACAACGGTCTACCGCGATCAAGTGGACTTGACGAACGAACAGTTCTACGCGATGTTGCCCAAAGCGAAGGAGCATCCGACGACTTCGCAGCCATCGGTGGGCGAGTTCGAGCAGGTGTATCGCCCGTTGCTCGAAGCCGGCCGAGAGATCGTTTCGATTCATCTGCCGAGCAAGTTGAGCGGGACGTATGCCTCGGCGTGCGCGGCCAAGACCGAGCTGGAGCGTCAGTTCAAAAAGACGCTGCCGCTCTCGATCGTGGATACGCCTTGGCTTTCGATGGCGTTGGGGTTGCTGGTCATCGCGGCGGCGCAAGCCGCGCAAGCGGGCAAATCGCGCGACGAAGTGGTCGCTGCCGTCAACGCGCTTATTCCGAGGTTGAACCTCATCTTCGTCCTCGACACGCTGGAGTATCTGCGGCGCGGTGGACGAATCGGCGGCGCGCGCGCACTGCTGGGCACGCTGCTGAACGTCAAACCGTTGCTGGAAATCCGGGGCGGTCAAGTCGAGCCCCTAGAGCAGCCGCGTTCCAGAGCGAAAGCGGTCAAACGGTTGCTGGAGATCGCGGAAGAGCGCGCTGACCACAGACCGATGCACGTTGGGATTCTGCACGCGCAGTCACCCGACGAAGCGGCGCTGCTCGCCGATCAGGTGCGGGCGCGCTTTGACTGCAAAGAGCTCTACATCACCGAGATTGGTCCGGTGATTGGTATCCACGCGGGTCCCAATGCGGTGGGGCTGGCGTTCTACACTGACTAGCGGTGACGAATGACGAATGGCAGATGGCTGGGTGTCAGTCGCACGGCTATCTGCCATTCGGCTTTTTTGCAGCGGTAACTATTCGCCAACCCAGGTGCAGGTTATGAAACCTGGGGGTGGCTGAACGGCTGCGGATCGCGTAACCCCCGGCGCGCGGCGGTGTTCTATTCGATGGAACGATGCGGCGGCCGGTCTGGAGATCGAGTTGTCCGAAACGGAAGAAATGCTCGTCGAGCGCGCCAAGCGCGACGCGACAGCGTTCGGTATCCTGTACGAGCGGTACGTTGATCGCATCTACAACTATGTTTTCTATCGCACCGGCGATGCGCGCGAAGCCGAAGACCTGACCGCGCGCGTGTTCTACCGCGCCCTCGGACACATCGCCGAGTATCGCGCGCGCGGCGCGCCCTTCGTGGCGTGGCTGTACCGCATCGCGCATAACCTCGTGGCGAATTGGCATCGCGACCGCAGCCGCCGTCGCGAGATTCGCTTGGACGATGTGGCGGCGATGGCGGAGAAAGGCGCGACGCCGCATCATCTCGCCGAGCGGAATGAGGACGCGCAGCGATTGCTCCGCGCGATGGCGAAATTGCCGACGGATCGGCAGCAATTGTTGATTCTGAAATTCGTGGATGGCTTGTCGAACGCGGAGATCGGCAGGATTATGGGGCGCAGCGAAGGGGCGGTCAAGTCGTTGTATCATCGCACGTTGCTCGCGCTGCGCGACGCGCTGGCGGAGGACGTTCGATCGACGGAATAGCCACCCTCCTGCCGGTGCCAGCCGGCGGAGGATGGACCTTGCGAAAGGGAGGAGGGAAGATGGCGAAAATCAAGGTGATGACCGATTCGACGTGCGACTTGCCGGCGAGTTATTTCCGCGAGTACGCGATTGTGTGGACGCGTTCGTGGACGACATTGCGGTTTCGCTCGCTGTGCATTTTGGGCCCGGCGTGGTGGGTACGGTGGTGTATCCGACGACGTGAAATGGCGCGGTAGAGCGGTCGGTGGTCGGCGGTGGTATTTTCGGGAGAGAGCACAATGCGTTCGACAGGTTCGAATAGTCGCCGCGTCGAGCATCTCGATACCGGCGCGGAGGGGGGCTATCCTTTATTGGGAATCGCCAAACGCGCGCGGCGCGCGCTGGAGCCGGTGTCGCCCGCGCCCGAGTTTCGCGCGCGCCTGCACGATAGTTTGCTCTCCGCCGCGCGGCATCGTGATGTTGGCGATCTGGTGATTCGCGCCGAACGTTCGACTCCTTGGGGTTGGGTCGCACTCGTTGCATTGGCGGGTGCGCTGTTCGTGCTGGTGTTGCGCGTTCGTCAGCGCACGCGCGACCAGCCGTTGGATACGCTAGATGGATAATGTTAAATTTGTCGAAGGCTTGCGCGCGGCATGGCGGCGCGAGATTGCCAGTGCCAAGACCTATCGTGAGTTGGCGCGGCGGGCGCGCTCGACGCAGCAGCGCGAGGTGTTGACGCGGCTGGCGGAGGCGGAGGAGCGGCACGCGCAGACGTGGGCGATGCGCCTGCACGAACTCGGCAGCGCGCCACCCGAGTTTCACGAATCGTTCGTCGAGCGCGCGCGGCGCTGGGTGCTGGTGCAGTCGGGGACGGAGAATGCACTGCGTCAAATCGAAGCGGCGGAGGAGCGCGATACGGACACGTACGCGCAGTTATCGGCAGTGGCGGCGGAGGAGCACGATCGCGCGGCGGCGCGCGCCACGGAACGCGAGGAGCGCGCACACGGCAAGGTCCTCGGCGAGATGGCACAGCCACAGGCGCGCCTCGATATGATCTTCAAAAAGGAAAAATGGCATGTGCGCGGTGGTGGCTGGATTGGGCAGGCGATTTATGGAATGAACGACGGGCTCGGCTCGGTCTTTGGCGTCGTCGCCGGCGTCGCGGGGGCGACGAACGCGTCGGCATCGTTCGTCATCGTCAGCGGTATCGCGGCGGTGATCGCGAACGCGCTTTCGATGGGCGCCGGGGCGTACCTCGCCACCAAGTCGGAGCGGGAGGTGTACGAGGCGGAACTGGCGCGCGAGCGCGAAGAAATCGAGATGAATCCCGAACAGGAACGTGAGGAGATGGCGTTGTTCTACGAACTGAAAGGGTTCACACCGGCAGAAGCGCGGCAACTGGCCGCGCGGCTCGCCGAGCGCCCGGAGCAGATGCTCAAGACGCTCGCGGCGGAGGAACTAGGGCTTTCTGCCGAGACGTTCCCGGATCCGTGGCGCGAGGGCTTGAGTGCGGGGGTGTTCACGGCGATTGGCGCGTTCATCCCGATCGTGCCGTTTTTCTTTGTGAGCGGATTTCCGGCGGTGGTAGCGTCGTTCGTCGTGAGTACGCTGGCTTATTTCGTCGTCGGTGCGGCGAAGGTGCTGGTGACTGGGCGCGGCTGGTTCCGCAGCGGGTTGGAGATGTTGCTGGTGGGGCTGGGCGTGGGTATTCTCACGTATTTGATTGGGACGTTGTTTCAAGTCAAATGAGCCAATGAACCAATGAGTCAATGAACCAATGAG
>DYLA01000081.1:0-1867 GCA_020722265.1 Anaerolinea sp. | reverse complement strand
CAATGAACCAATGAGTCAATGAACCAATGAGGCAAATGCCAAGACCGGGCGCGATGAGTGTTCGGTCTTTTCTTTGGGCGGGGAGTGTGGTAAAATGGGGGCGATGAAATGCAAGCCACAAGCGCCGGAGAAGAACACGCGGACTAGGAAACGAGTTGCAAGAGAGACGCGCGCGCTCTATTCCGCACGAACTCGAGTTCCTTCCCCCACACCGCTCGAACTAGTCACGCTGGAAGAAGCCGCGCGTGTCGTAGGCAAGACGCCACACAACATCCGCGACTATATTCAACGCGGGCGAATTGCCAAGTACAGTCCAGAAGGGCAACGCATTGTGCGCGCGCACAACGGCGAACTACGCGTCTCGCTTAGTGAGTTGCGCGCTTTCTTGTCGCTGGTAGCGCAAGGAAATGAGAGACACCATCACGCGGGACTCCATCCCGAACTGGGATTCTACAATGTCCCCGAGCGAGAGCGCACGAAGCATGTTCATCGTCTTCATCCGTACCTCGGCAAGTTCATTCCACAACTGGTCGAATGGTTTCTCACGCGTTATTTCGAGGAAGACGCGGTGATCCTTGATCCTTTTATGGGATCGGGCACGACACTCGTGCAAGGCAATGAATTGAAGATGCACACCATCGGCATTGATGTCTCTGAATTCAATTGCCGAATTGCCCGCGTCAAGACTGCCAAGTACGACGTAGAAAAAGCGCGCCGCGAAATTCTCGACGCGGAAAGGCGCGTGACGCAGTTCAGCAAGCAACTCACGCGCGCTCCCGACGGGCAGCCGCCGCTTTTCCCCGAAGAAAAAATGGAGAGACTGAAAGAGAGTCTCCTTGCAGAGTGCAACAGTGAGTATCTCAGAACTTGGTTCGCGCCGCGCGCGCTCTACGAAATGCTTTACTATCGGCGGCTCATCAGCCAGTACGAATACCAAGACTTGTTGCGAATCGTCTTGAGCCGCGCCGTTCGCTCGTCGCGGCTTGTGCCGCACTACGATCTTGACCACGCCGCTTGCCGGTCGGAAAATTGACGGAATCTTCACATCGCCGCCGTACGTTGGGCAGATTGATTATCATGACCAGCACATCTACGCTTACGAACTGTTTGGAATCCCGCGCAACGATGGACTTGAGATCTGTCCCAAACGAAACGGCAAGAGTCTTCAAGCGCAGCGAAAGTACATTGAGGACATCTCAGCAGTCTTTCGCAATGTCTTGCCCGCGCTGCGCGATGATGCTCTTATCTTCATCGTCGCAAACGACCGCCTGAGACTCTATCCCGAAATCGCGCGTCGCAGCGGACTGCGAATTGTCGAAGAATTTCATCGCGCGGTGACTAAGCGGACGGAGCAGGGAGATGATCCGTATCAAGAGACGATTTTTATGATGGTGAAGGAGCAAAGCCGTGCCGCTTTCAAAACAGCAGACAAGTGAAATCACCGAACTACTCACGCTCAAAATTCGGAGAAAGTTGACAGAGCGTAAAGCGGAACCCAATGTTATGCCGTTTCACACGCGCTTACTCGGCAGAGACCGAATGGCTTTGTTCTCATTCATCCAATCCATTAACACAACTTTGGGACAAGACGTCTTTGAAGATACAGCAGTCATAATCGCTCGCCCACACTTCCAACAAGCCGCCAGCCAATACAAGCAATTTAACGATACGATTAGTAAAGAAGCGCAACGACTGATTCAATCGTTGATGGATGACTTGGCTACAGCACGCATCACGCCCGACAAAGCAGCGGAAACAAAACGTATTCTCGCAGTAGCACAATCTGGCGCGATGCAAAAAGTCAAACGTCCACGGATTGGGTAGCACCACAGTAAATCGTGGACATGGGGGTTCAGGGGGCTTTGCC
>DYLA01000080.1 GCA_020722265.1 Anaerolinea sp. | reverse complement strand
CGTCTACCGCCATATACGCGTGTTCGACGGTTTGCCACTCCTCGCCCACCTTGCGCCGCGATTCGAGCACGACGACGTAATCGGCAAAGTCCTCGTGCTTGACCGAGCCCACATCGCGCGCTTTGCGGCACAAGGCAAGCACTTCTTCGCGATTCATCTTCTCCCTCCGTCGAAGAATGTGACGCGTCGAGACCGTTCGAGCCCGCCACGTCTTGCACTTATCACAGGACCAAGATCGCGCCCAAGACGATCTTCAGAATTTCTCCCTCCTGCGGTCTTAACTGTTACCGCCGACTATCGGTCGGTGGTCGCCTGCTCTGCCAGAAACTGCGCCACGCGCGCGCGAACATCCGCGTCGGTCGCCACCGATAGATCGAACCAGCAAATGCGCGCATCGTCCAAGCGAAACCAACTGTACTGATGATGCACGAATCGCCGCGTGTCGCGCTTGAGCACGCGCACGGCTTCTTCGTACGACGTTTTGCCCCTCAGATACGCGGCGATGTGCCGATAACCCAAGCCGCTCATCGCCGGCAGGTCGGGAGCATAGCCGCGCACGAGGAGCGCGCGCACTTCGTCCACCAGCCCTGCCGCGAGCATCGCGTCCACGCGTATGTTGATGCGCCGATACAACTCTTGGCGCGGCAGCGTCAAGCCGATGCGGAGGATGCGATAGTTCGGCGCGGCGAGGGTTTGCAGCGCGCTGATGGGCTTGCCCGCGCTTTCGCACACTTCGAGCGCGCGGATGACGCGGCGCGTGTTGCGCGGGTCAATCTGCGCTGCCGCGCGCGGATCGAGTTGCTGCAAGCGCGCGTAGAGCGCGGCGGGCGCTTGGCGCTGTAACTCGGCGCGGCGCGCCCGGTTCGGTGCAACGCGCGGAATCGCCAAGCCCTCCAGCACCGCGCGCACGTACAGCCCGCTCCCGCCGACGAGGAAGGGGATGTGGCCGCGCGCGTGAATCTCGGCAATCGCCGCGTACGCGCGCGCTTGGTACTGCGCCAGCGTAAACTCTTCGTCGGGATCGACCACGTCGAGCAGGTGATGCGGCACGGCGCGGCGTTCGTCCGCGCTCGGCTTGGCGGTGCCGATGTCCATGCCGCGATACACCTGCCGCGAATCGGCGGAGACGATTTCGCCGCGAAATTCGCGCGCCAGGTTCAGCGCGAGCGCGCTTTTGCCGACAGCCGTCGGACCGAGAATGGCGATGAGGGGCTGCGCCGGCATCATGATTCCACCGCCCCTTTGATGACGTGGAGCCGCGCGAGGCGCCCGGCGCGGTCGAGTTCGATGGCGACGAGGTCAATGCGCCACGCGCGTTCGGCGAATTCGGCGCGCGCCGCAAGAAACTCTTGCGCGACGGCGAGCAGATGGGCGCGCTTGCGCGGCGTGAGCGATTCCTCCGGCGCGCCATGCGCGTCGCCGCGCCGCGTGCGCACCTCGACGAACGCGAGCCCGTCCGCATCTTCGGCGATCAAATCAATCTCGCCGGTGCGCGTGCGGAAATTGCGCGCCAGAATTCTATAGCCCCGCTGCGCGAGAAACATCGCCGCAACGCGTTCGCCAGAATCACCCAGATTTTTGCGAGCGCGGGAGAGACGCATCAGTTTCGATTCTACCACAAAATCCCAAAAGGAGGAAAGGGGAGGGCGTTGAGCCTTGTTTGACTTGCGCGGCGTCGCGGGATAGAATGAAGCGGATGACGAACCCTTTTACCACACACTTTCATGTGCGCCACTACGAAGTCAACGCGTTCGGCGAACTGCCGAACAGTGCGTTCCTGCGACTCTTTCAAGAGACCGCTATGCGCGCGACCCAAGATGCCGGCTTTGGCGTCGAATGGTTCGATGAACGGCGCGCGGTTTGGGTCGTGCATCGCTTGACGCTGGAACATTTGCGCCCGGTGCGCTATCCGAGCGAACTCGCGATCGCGACGTGGCTTTCGGAGGCGCAGCGCGTACGCGTCTATCGTGAGTATCTCGCGCGCGACGCGGCGACCGGGGCCGTCGTCGCGCGCGGGCGTGCCCAGTGGGCGCACCTGCGCGGCGATACGCTCTTCCCGGCGCGCATTCCAGCCGAAATCCTCACGCGCTTTGCGCCCAACGGCATCCGCGCGGTGACGCGCCTCGAGCCGCGCGCGTATCCGCCGCCGGCGACGCCGCGCGAATTCCGCGCGGCGCGCCGCGTGCAGCGGTACGAGACGGATGGCTTGCAACACGTCAACAACGCGATTTACGTGGACTGGGTGGAAGAAGTGTTGACAGAGGCGAACGCGGGTGCGGGTGCGCTGCGCCTCTGGGTGCGCCGGCACGATTTGGAGTACGAACGCGCCGCCCTGCCGGGAGACGAACTCGACATCGTCGCGCGGTTGGCTGGCGAGGGTCGCTGCGTGAGCGCGTGGAGTGTGGAGATTCGTCGGCGCGACGAGTTGCTCGCGCGCGATCGTATCACCGCGCTGTGGGTGGATTCTGCCGGGAGACCGGTGATGCGTTCGGCTCAACTTTGGGCGAATCGGTCTATCAATTCCCGGATGAACCGAAGGCCCTCGAAATAATCCGCCAAGCGGATGTTTTCGTTCGGCGCGTGACCGCGCGAGCCGTGCCAACCGCAGCCCGCGCTCACCGCCGGAATCCCCAATTGCTGGCAGAGCGGATACATCGGACCGCTCCCCGCCATCGTCGGGTAAATCACCGGCTCTTTCGAATAGACCGCGCGCGCGGCGTCAATCGCTGCGCGCACAATCGGCGCGTCGAGCGGCGAGCGCGCCACCTCCTCGCCCGTCTCGGTCAGTTTTACCTCGATGTCGTCGAAGCCGCGCCGCGCCAAATGCTTTTTCAGTAATTCGACCACGAGGTTGGGCGAGAGATTCGGCACGAGCCGAAAATCAATCTTGGCGAACGCGTGATTCGGCAGCACGGTCTTTGAGCCTTCGCCGATATAGCCGGCGTACAAACCGCAAATCGTACAAGTCGGCTCGTACAGCAATTTCTTGAGCAGCGCGAGGCCGGTGAGATTATTGACGAAGGCGCGAATCCCGTACTCGGCTTTGACCTTTTCCTCGTCAAAGGGGATCGCCTTGAGCGCGTCCATCTCCGCGTCGGTCGGGGCGCGCACGTGGCTGTTGAAATCGTCAATCAGGATGCGATCGTCCGCGTCTTTGAGCGTCGCGAGCGCCCAGACCAATCGCCAGGCGGGATTGCCGACGATGGCGGCGCTGCCGGAATGAAGATCGCGCGCGGCGCCATGCGCGTGCAGTTCGACATAGACGATGCCCTTGACCCCGCACGTCAGTACCGGGCGTTCGTTCACATCTTTGTAGCCCGCTTCCCACAGGCAGCCGTCCGCCCCTGCGATCAGCGCGCGATTTTCCGCGACGAACTGGGAGAGGTGGACGCTGCCGATTTCTTCCTCCCCTTCGACGACGAATTTGATCTTGAGCGGCAGCGCACCCATCGTCGCCAGGTACGCTTCGACGGCATGAAGGCGGCACATCAGATTGCCTTTGTTATCGGCGACGCCGCGCGCGAACAGTTTGCCCTCGCGAATCGCCGCGGCGAACGGTGGCGAGTCCCACAACTCAAGCGGCTCGGGTGGCTGTACGTCGTAGTGATCGTAGATGATGAGCGTGCGCGCACCGTCGCCGATTTCGCCGTAGACGACTGGCGCGCCCCCCGCCACCTCGATCACGCGCGCCGCCGCCCCCAGTTGTTGCAGCCGCGTCAGGACCTTGGTCGCCATCTCCCGCATCCCCACCTTTTGCGCGGCGATGCTCGGCTGGCGACAGAAATCTTGCAGTTCGGCGATGAAGCGTTCGCGGTGGGCGTCAACGTACGCTTGGAAATTGTCCATAAGGTCCTCTTACTGGCCGCGAATGAAATCTTCTACCATCTCGCGCGCCTGATCGTCGGGGAATTGCTTGGGGGGCGATTTCATAAAGTACGCACTGGGCGCGACGAGTGCGCCCTTCAAGCCGCGATCGAGTGCGAGCTTGGCGCAGCGCACCGCGTCAATCACTACTCCGGCGCTGTTCGGCGAATCCCACACTTCGAGTTTCAGTTCGAGGTTCAGCGGTACGTCGCCAAAGGTCGTTCCTTCCATCCGGATGTAGCACCACTTGCGATCGGTCAGCCACGGGACGTGATCGCTCGGTCCCACGTGCACGTTCTCCTCCGGCAGCGTGTGCCCCAACATCGAAGTCACCGCGTTCGTCTTGGAAATCTTTTTCGATTCGAGCCGCTCGCGTTCGAGCATATTGAGGAAATCGGTGTTGCCGCCGAAATTCAATTGATAGGTGCGGTCGAGGCGCACGCCGCGATCTTCGAACAGGCGCGCGAGAACGCGGTGCGTGATCGTCGCGCCGACTTGGGATTTGATGTCGTCGCCGATGATCGGCAAGCCGCGCTCCTCGAACCGCTTTTGCCAGTACTTTTCGCGCGCGATGAAAACCGGGATGCAGTTGACGAACGCGCAGCCGGCATCCAGCACTTGCTCCACGTACCACTTGGTCGCTTCTTCCGAGCCGACCGGGAGGTACGAAATCACGACGTCGGTTTTGGTTGCCTTCAAGATGCCGACGACGTCGTCCGTCGGTCCCGGCGCCTTTTCGATGATCTGCGACAGATACTTGCCCAATCCGTCGTGCGTCATCCCGCGATGCACTTTCACGCCGAGTTGCGGTACGTCGGCGAATTTGTAGGTGTTGTTGGGCTTGGTATAAATCGCTTCGGCGACGTCTTTGCCAACTTTGTTCTTGTCCACGTCGAACGCGGCGACGATTTCAATATCGCCGACGTGGTAGCCGCCCAAGACCGTGTGCATCAAGCCCGGCACTTGGGCATCTACCGGCGCGTCTTGATAGTAATGCACACCTTGAACGAAACTGCTCGCGCAATTGCCGACGCCGATGATGGCGACGCGCACTTTGCGGCTGCGACCTTTTGGCATTGAGAACCTCCGATAACTTAGGATTGGAATCGTCAGGATTATACGCCGGTCACGCGCCAAGCGCAACTTGCTGCAAGCGCGGATTCGGCGTGATGCCCGGGATTCGCCCGCGTTTCGCCACCGGCACGCCGCCCACTTCTTTGAGATCGGCGGTGAAATCAATCGGCGGCGCCGCGCTGATCGCGCTGCCTACGCCATAGCCATCCACCGGCGCACCTTCACGTTGGAACAGTTCGATGCGTTCGATATCTACGCCGCCGCTGACGAAAATCTTGACGCGCGTGAACCCCGCTTGGTCGAGCCGCGCGCGAATTTCCTTGACCAAAGCCGGCGTGACGCGCCCGCGCTCGGGTGGAGTATCGAGCCGAACGCCCCACAACCGGTCGCCGAGCGCACGCGCGACGCGCAGCGCCTCCTCCGCTTCGTCGTGGAACGTGTCCACGAGCGCGATGCGATTCACGTTCGGCGGCATCCATCGGTCGAACGCTTCTACCGCGCGCACCGTGTCGCCGAAGATCAGCACGAGCGCGTGCGGCATCGTGCCGGTGGGCTGTTTGCCGGCGCGGCGCGCGCCGGCGGGGGTCGCGCCGGTGACGCAGCCGCCGACGATGGCGGCGTACTCCAACTGTGCCGCGACGTTCGGATGGACGTGCCGCGCGCCGAACGATATCACCGGAATCGGCGCGGCGGCGTTCACGATGCGGCGCGCCGCCGTCGCCCAGCCGCTTTGCGACGCGAGGATGCCCAGCAGTGCGGTCTCGTACAGTCCGAACGCGGCGTAGGGCGCGCGAATGCGCAAGACGACTTCTTTGGCTTCCATCGCCGCGCCTTCCTCCAGCGCCCAGACCTCGGCATCGTTCGGCAAAACCGCGCGCAAGAGTTCGAGCGCTTCGTTCATCCCGCACAGAATCCCGGCGTGGTTCGGGAAAATCTCCATCGTCACGACGGGATCGAGTCCTTCACGCTGCAGAATTGTGCGCGTGTTGTGAAAGTAGATGTCGGCAGTGTCACCGCGCAGAATGGCGTCGGAGAACGTCATAGCAAACCTCGTCACCCTGTCAGTTTTCAAATCGCATCCCTTGCCAATGCTCGATGGGTTCAGTCGAACGGACCACGTGCATCCCCGCGTCTGCAAAGCGTCGAAACGCCGCGTCCGCTTGAGCGGTATAATCAATCGCGCCGGGGATGACGACTGGCGAGGTGCAGTCTTCGAGCAGGTATACTTTTTCCGCCAGCCGCTGGTCGCGCGCGCGAATGTCATCGAGCAGATCGGTAATCGTCCAGGCGACGCAGTGACTCTTGGCTTCGCCGGCGATGATGACCGCGTCGAACGCTTCGAGTTTCTTGATGATCTTGTCGCTCTTGGCGCCGAGGGATTGACCATCGGGTCCCACGCGCACTTCGGGTCCAAGCACCGAATAATGTTCGGTGAATGGAAGATTTCCCTTGAGGAGGAACTCCGGCTGGCTCAAGCGCGCGAGGGTGTGAAAGAAAATCGCCTCTTCGACGGCGGAGACGAGCGCGTGCCCGATGCCGCCGAGCATCGCGTGGTAGGGCCAGATGGTCAGGTCGTACTTGCCGCTGGCTTTGAGTTGACGGGTGTAATGTTCGAGGAGGCGCTGTCCCTCCTCGGCGCGGATACCGAGATTGAACGCGAGCGCGGGATTGAATTTCCACACGCCGTTCCGTACATCTTCGTCGGAGATGAGCGTAAAAGGCGCGGGGGATTCGCCTTGGTCGTTGATCAGGTAGAGGCTGTGGAAAATCTGTATCGCCTGATGCGTGTCCATCGTCGGCACGATTTGCGTGAGACGGTTCAGGTTGCGGTAGATGAATTCGCACAGGCGGCGGCAGTCATCCACCGCGCCGGTGCCGGAGCGTCCGCCGACGTACAACTCAAAGCCGGGGATGCAGAACGTGTTCTGCACGTCCACCGCGACGAGAGCGATTTTGAATCGGTCTTGCGCCGCCGGGGGGATGTTGTGCTGGCGCGCCCATTGCACGGCTTGCGCGGCGCGTTCCTGATAGGGCACACGCCAGACTTGGCCGACTCGCGTCGGATCGAAGTGAGATGGGAGAGGCAACGGTTCACGAAGCATACCTGATCCTCCTCCTCAATCGAATCGGGGCTGGTGTTCGACGTTCAGTTCTTCGAGGCGTCCGGTAGCCGCGTAGATCACGCGCTCGCCGATGTTCGTGATGCGGTCGCCGATGCGCTCCAGGTTGTGTGCGGCGAAGAGCAGGCTCAGGGCGCGGTTGACGGTGCGCGGGTCTGCCAGCACATAGGTCAACAGTTCGCGAAAAATCTGTTGATACAACTGATCCAGCACGTCATCGCGCGCGCACACGCTGCGCCCGGCTTCCGCGTCGCGGCGTGCGAACGCGTCGAGGGACTGGGTGAGCATCTCGCGGCAGAGGTCAGCCATTCGTGGAATGTCAATCAGCGGCTTGAGCAGCGGCTCGTCTCCCATATGCATCACGATTTCGGCGAGATTCTTGGCGTGATCGGCAATGCGTTCCAATTCGATGGCGATAAGCAGGATCGCGATGATCTCGCGCAGGTCGCTCGCAAGCGGCTGCTGCGTCGCCAATAACGTGTACGTGCGGTCTTCGAGTTCATAGCGCGTGCGATTGATCTCGGCATCGCGGGCGATCAGCGATTCCGCCAGTGCGCGGTCGCGTGTCTTGAGCGCGTCCACGCCCGCTTCGATCGTGCGCTCGACGCGCGTCCCCATCTCGAGCAGCGTGTTTTCGAGATCGTGCACCTGTTTTTCAAACGTATCGCGCGGCATCCTTCCTCCCTATGACCCCAGCGCCAAGGCGTCGGCGCGGGGACTAGTGGTTCAACGTGACCTAGCCAAACCGTCCGGTGATGTAATCTTCGGTCTCCGGCTTGGTCGGATTGGTGAAGATTTGTTTCGTCGGTCCGAATTCCACCAGCACGCCGGCGCGCTGCGGGTTCATGTTCATAAAGGCGGTGAAATCCGACACGCGCGCGGCTTGCTGCATATTGTGCGTGACGATGACGATGGTGTACGCGCTCCGCAACGTGAGCATCAACTCTTCGATTTTGTACGTCGCGATCGGATCGAGCGCGGCGCATGGCTCGTCCATCAAGATCACTTCCGGCTTGATGGCGATGGCGCGCGCCACGCACAAGCGCTGCTGTTGCCCGCCGGAGAGTGCGAGCCCGCTCTCGTGCAGTTTGTCCTTTACCTCGTCCCAGAGGGCGGCATCGCGCAGTGACTGCTCGACTATCTGCTCCAATTCCTGCCCGCGCACACCGAGCAAGCGTGGACCGTAGGCAACGTTGTCGAAAATCGGTTTCGGAAAAGGATTGGGGCGCTGAAAAACCATCCCGACGCGGCGACGCACCAGAACAACATCCATATTTCGATCGTAGATATTCTCTCCGTCCAGCAGCACCGTCCCTTGTGTGCGCGTGTGCGCCACCAGCTCGCCCATGCGGTTCAAGGTACGCAACAAAGTAGATTTGCCGCAGCCGGAGGAACCGATAATCGCCGTGATGCGGTTTTCCGGAATATCCATCGTCACATCGGCAATCGCGCGAAATGTGCCGTAGTAGAAATTCAGATTCTGCACGCGCATCTTGATATTCGTAGTCGTCGTGACATTCTCTTGCGGATTGTTTTCCAGGGCACGCGTGAACATACTCAGTCGTTCTGACGGTTTAGTCGCCAACATCGTTTTCACTCCATCAGTAGTTGAGCCCCATCTGCCGGGCGCGCCACCAGGTCAACGCGCGCGCCAGAATGTTCAGCCCCAATACGAGCACGATTAGCATCAACGCAGCAGCCCAGGCTTTGTCCTGCCAGTCTTTGAAGGGCGACATCGCATAGATGTAGATCGTGTGCGGCAGAGTCGCCGTCGGTTGGTCGAGGTCCGTGTTCAAGCCGGTGCTGCCAAATGCCGTGAACAGCATCGGCGCGGCTTCGCCCGCTGCCCGCGCGATCGCGAGCATAATGCCGGTGACGACGCCGTTCAGCGCGGCGGGGAGCAACACCTGCACACTCGTCTTCCAATTCGACGCGCCGAGCGCGAGCGAACCCTCGCGCAGATTGCGCGGCACCAGTTTCAGCATCTCCTCCGTCGTGCGCAGAACGAGCGGCAGCATGATGATCGCCAGCGCGACCCCACCAGAGAACGCCGAAAAGTGCCGTTGCGGCAGCACGATGAGAGTGTAGGCAAAGATGCCTATCACGATAGAGGGGATGCCGGAGAGAACGTCGGTGCCAAAACGGATGGCGATGCCCAGCGGCGAGTTCGGATGATCAGCGGCGAAGAACGCGCCGGCGACGGCGATGGGAATTGCAATGGCACAAGCGATGGCGACGACGATACCGGTCCCGACGATGGCATGGACGACGCCGCCTCCTGGCACGCCGACCGGGGTGGGCAACTGCGTAAGGAAGGCGAGGTTGAGAAAACGGCTCCCCTGCATTGTAACATAGACCGTAATCCAAATCAAGGGAACGATGGCTAGCCCCGTTGCCGCGCCGGTGAGCGTGAGCATCACGACGTTGGTGATCTTGCGCCAGGTGTAGCGCGCATTTCGAGACCCAAAAGGTTCTGCCTTGCCACCTCGCTTCGAGGTGCCGGGCAAAACTCGTGCCTGTGCCGGATTCATACGCGCAACTCCGTCGGAACACGCCGCGCGACGCGCCAGACCAGCAGCCGCGCGAACATATTCAAAATCAAGGTGATCACGAATAGAATCAAGCCCATCTCGATCAGCGCGCTGCGGAACGCGTCGCTCGAAGCCGCCTCGCCGAATTGCCCCGCGATGACCGCAGACATCGTCGAGCCGGGTTCGAGCAACGACGCGACGAGATTGTAGTTGTTGCCGATCACCATCGTCACCGCCATCGTCTCGCCGAGCGCACGCCCCAGCCCGAGGATGACCGCGCCGAGAATGCCGGACAAGCCGTACGGAATCAGCACCTGCCAGATCGTCTCCCAGCGTGTCGCGCCGAGGGCGAGCGCGGCTTCGCGCTGCGCGCGCGGAATCGCCTGGAACACATCGCGGCTTACCGCACTGATCGTCGGCAGGATCATGAGGGCGAGGATCATCGACGCGGCAAGCCGGCTGTACTGCGGACTGACCGAGCCAGAGAAGAGCGGGAGAAAGCCGACGAATGTCTGCAAAAACTCTCCGGTCGGTTTGACGAACGTCGGGGCGAAGACGTAGACGCCCCACAGCCCATAGACCACGCTCGGCACTGCCGCTAGCAATTCGACGAGAAAGCCCAGCGTCCGGCTGACCCATGCCGACGCAAGTTCCGCCAGAAAGATCGCAATGCCCAGACCGAGCGGCAGGGCGATCAAAAGCGCGACGAGCGACGTTTGCAATGTGCCGTAGATAAAGGGCAACGCGCCGAATTTCTCAGCGGACGGATTCCAGTCTGCGCTGAAAACCAAATTCCAGGCGAACGCTTCCCGGGTGAATTGGGATTGCTGCCACAACTGCAATCCGATGGCAAGGACAGTGAGCAAGACGAGCGCCGCTGCGGTCAGCGTGAGCGCGTCGAAGATCACATCGCCGTGGCGTAGGCGACGCTTGAACTCTTTGGGCGAGAAGGTGCGGGTTGCTAAAGTCATTCATACACTCCTATCAAGCGCGTCGAATGGGAGTGCGCTGGCAAACGCGCACTCCCATCGTGTACTCGCGTAGACATTGCAAGCGCTGTCACTGCGTTAGAACGGTTTGCCTTGGCAGGTCACTTTCGCCAGCTTCGCTTCGACCAATTTTTGCACCGCGTCCGGCAGCGGGACATAGTCCAGTGCGACCGCGAGCTTGTCCGCTTCTGGACTCATCGCCCACTTGAAAAAGTCGAGCATCGCCTTGCCCTTGACGCAGTCGGTCTGGTTCATGTAGATCATCATGTAGGTGTAGGTAGCGATGGGATACGCGTTCTTGCTGGGCGCATTGACGATGGACACGGTCAGTTTGTCACCCAACGCGTTGCCGAAATCTGCCATCGCGGCTTGTACCGCTTCGGGTGTGGCTTTGACGTACTCGCCGGCTTGGTTCTGCACGGCGCCGTAGGGCAGTTTGCCTTCCTTCGCGTACGAGATTTCAACATAGCCGATCGCGCCGTCGGTGTTCTGAACGATCGCGGTCACGCCGGGGTTCTGATTGCCGGCGAGCGTGGGCGCGGGCCACTTGGGCAACTTGTTCGCGCCGCCCATCTTCGCCTTATAGTCCGCACTCACCGCAGCGAGATAGTCGGTGAAGGTGTAGGTGGTACCGGAACCGTCGGCGCGCACGACCAACTTGATGTCTTTCGCCGGCAGTTTGATGTTCGGATTGGCGTTCACCAGCACCGGATCATTCCACTTGGTGATCTTGCCCAGATAGATGTCCGCCAGCACAGTCCTCGGGAACTTGATGGTTTCGGTAATCATCTTGCCGCTGTCGTCTTTGATATTATACACCGGAACGACCGGTCCGGCGACTGTCGGGAACATCTGAATACCCGGGGCTTTGGCGTACTCGGCGTCTGTCATCGGCGCATCGCTGCCACCGAAGATGATGGTCTTGGCAGTGATCTGCGAGATACCACCGCCCGAGCCGATGGGATTGTAGTTGATGCGAACGGCGGGATTGACGTAGGCGTACTCGAAGAACCAGCGCGAGTACACCGGATACGGGAAGGACGCGCCAGCGGCGTTAAGCACGATGGAGCCAGGCTTGGGCGCCGTCGGCGCGGGAGTCGCCGTGATGACTTTTTCGACGACTTTGGTCTGCTCGACGACTTTGGTCGCCTCGACCACTTTGGTCTCGACGATCCTGGTCACTGCCGGCGTGCTGGTCGGCGCTGCCGCGGGAGTCGCGCATGCGACAGCCATCGCCGCGAGGGCTACGAACATGGTAATGGCGAGGAACTTTTGGAACATTTTCTTCTTCTCCTTGTAAGATAGATTGTTGTTTTCAGGCACTCTGCGCCTGTGGGTAACGCTACATTCAATCGTGGAGACGTCAAAACTGGTGCACTGGATGCCCC
>DYLA01000079.1:4997-11970 GCA_020722265.1 Anaerolinea sp. | reverse complement strand
TGCTGAGCCTAGATTTCGCACCTGCGCGCTGGGACAAGCCAATTGACAGGCTAAGCCCAAGCAGAGACGCCCCGGCGGGGCGTCTCAACCGCTCTTCCCTATCGCCGGGTCTAGGGTGCGAAAGCGAGGCTGAACGCCGATGTGCGACCGCCGACCACCGCGGATTGGCTGCGGTCGGTAGTCACATCGGCCGTCATGGAGGGAGCATGCCCAACGTTCGCTTCAACCAGTACTATCGCTACAATGAACTGACGCGCATCCTGAAAGAGTTTGCCAAGGAGTACCCCAAACTCGTCCGCGTCGAAAGTATCGGCAAGAGTTACGAAGGACGCGACATCTGGGTCGCGACGGTGACGAACTCGGCGACGGGCGACGCGAAAGAAAAGCCCGCGCTGTGGGTGGATGGCAACATTCACGCGAGCGAAGTGTCGCCTTCATCGGCGTGTTTGTATCTCATCAACAAACTCGTTACCGAGTACGGCAAAAAAGACGAGGTGACGCGCGTGCTGGACACACGCGCGTTTTACGTCTGCCCGCGCTTTAATCCCGATGGTGCGGAACTCGCGCTCGCCGACAAACCAAAGATCGTGCGCTCGAGCACGCGCCCGTACCCGTACGACGAAGAGCCGATCGGCGGGCTCGTCCAAGAGGACATTGACGGCGACGGGCGGATGTTGATGATGCGCGTACCCGATCCGAACGGCGCGTGGAAGAAATCGCCCATCGAGCCGCGCTTGATGGTGCGCCGCGAGCCAACCGAAACGGGCGGTGAGTACTATCGCCTGCTGCCCGAAGGTCGTTTGGAAAATTACGACGGCATCGAAATCAAACTGCAACCGAAGAAAGAGCGACTCGATCTCAACCGCAACTTCCCCAACGATTGGCGACAAGAACATGAACAAAATGGCGCGGGGCCATTTCCAACTTCCGAACCCGAAACGCGCGCAGTGGTTAGTTTCATCACCAGTCATCCGAACATCACGGGCGGCGTCGCGTTCCACACGTACAGCGGTGTGATTCTGCGCCCGCGCAGTGGACAGAGCGATGAATCGCTGCCCGCCGAAGATTTGTGGACGTACCAAAAAATCGGCAAAAAGGGCACTGACCTTACGGGCTATCCCAACATCTCGGTCTATCACGATTTTCGGTATCATCCGAAAGAAGTGATCACGGGCGTCTTCGACGATTGGCTGTACGATCATCGCGGCGTTTTCGGATGGACCGTCGAGATTTGGAGTCCGCAGCGACAAGCAGGCATCAAGGACTACAAGTTCATTGATTGGTATCGCGAGCATCCGTTCGACGATGATTTGGCGATGTTACGCTGGAGCGATCAAGTCCTGGGGCGCAAGGGGTACGTGGACTGGTACGCGTTCGATCATCCGCAATTGGGGAAAATCGAACTAGGGGGGTGGAATCAGTTGTACGCGTTTCGCAATCCTCCGCCGGAATTTCTGGAAAAAGAAATCGCGCCGTTCGCCGATTGGCTGATCTGGCATCTGCTCCTCTCGCCGAAACTCGAATTGGTCGAGGCGAGCGCGACCGCACTCGGCAAGGATGCATACCGCGTGCGACTCGTTGTGCAGAACACGGGTTGGCTGCCGACGTACGTCACAAAACTCGCGCAGCAGAACAAACTCGCGCGCGACATCGTTTGCGAAATCGAACTGCCAAAAGGCGCGGCGTTGGAAACGGGCAAGTTGCGTGATGAATTCGGACAACTGGAAGGGCGCGCGTACAAACCCGCCGCGCCCATCGGCTGGAGTTTCAACGATCAAACCGAAGAGCGGCTCAAAGTGGAATGGGTCGTGCGCGCGCCGAGAGGCGGCGTCGTCAAACTGACCGCGCGCCACGAACGCGCGGGGACGGTGCGAGCGAAGGTCAAATTATGAAAGATTCATCCGCGCCGTTGCCGCGCGCGGGAAATAGGTGTAAAATAAGCCGTGTAAGGAGCATACTCGCAAGAGGTGAAAGCCGCGCCTCGACGCCGGCTTGGAAGAACTCGTCAGTCTGGAAACGCTCGCACGGCGCATCTGGCATTCGCTGCGCGGCACGCCGCCCGCCGCGCTGAGCACGGTGTTTGAGCAGGAATGAAATGAAAATGAAACCCCTCGACCTCTCTCGCTTCAATGCCATCATCGTCCCCGCCATTGCCGGCGCGCTCGGCTTGTTGGTGGGCGCGGTGATGCTGCTCGTGCTCGGCGCCAATCCGCTCGACGCGTACGCCGCGATGGTGCAGGGCGCCTTCGGCAGCCCCAATGCATTCGCGGATACGCTCGTGAAAGCATCGCCGCTCCTCTTCGTCGGCATTGGCACGTGCATCGCGTTTCGCTGCAACGTCATTAACATCGGCGGCGAAGGGCAGATTGTCATCGGCGCACTGCTCGCCACGGCCGTGGGGCTGACGTTTCAAGAGGCGCCCTCCTGGCTCCTCGTGCCCGGCGGATTGCTCGCCGGCTTCATCGGCGGCGCGGTCTGGGGCGGCATCGCCGGCGTGCTCAAGACGCGTTTCCGCGTCAACGAAGTGCTCAGCACGATCATGCTCAACTCCATCGCCGGCTACATCATGACTTTTTTCCTGAACGGACCGATTATGGATCCGACGACGCTCGACAACGCGATCCGCATCCCCCAGACGCAGCGTCTGCCCGTCGCGTCCGATCTGTGGCGATGGATTCCGACGCGCTTTCACGGCGGTTTTGTGCTTGGGCTTGGGCTGGCAGTCCTGGTGTACATCTTGCTGTGGCGGACGACGATGGGCTATCGCATCCGTGCGGTCGGTTTCAATCCGCGCGCCTCGCGCTACGCCGGCATCTCCGTCAGTCGCTATCAATTGCTGGCGTTCGTGCTGAGCGGCGCGCTCGCCGGCTTGGGCGGCGCGGTCGAATTGATGGGTGTGACGCATCGTCTCTTTAGCGATGGCTCGGCGTCCGGATTCACCGGCAGTGCCGGCTTCAACGGCATCATCGCCGCGCTCTTCGGCGGCTTGCATCCCATTGGCACGATTCCGGCATCCATCCTCTTTGGCGCGCTCCTCGTCGGCGCGAATCAATTGCAGCGCACCATCCAAGTGCCCTCCGCCTTCGTCATCACGCTCGACGGGTTGATCGTCGTCTTTGTCGTCGCGAGCCAGATTTGGAGCAAGCGCACGCGCCGCGTGACGGAGGAACCGGCGCGCCCAGTCGGAGTGACTGCGCTGCAAAAGACGGAGGCGGCGAAATGATTGATCCGTTCTTGCTCAGTATGCTCATCACGATCCTCGCTTCGGGCATTCGCTTTGCCACGTCGTACATTTTCGCGGCGATTGGCGAGACGTTCGGACAAATCAGCGGCGTGCTGAACCTCGGTGTCGAGGGCATTATGCTCGTCGCGGCGTACGCGGCGTACTTTGTCGTGCTGCAAACGAACGAACCGGGTCTGGGATTGCTCGCCGCCATTCTCGTCGGCATCGTGATGGGATTGGCCACCGCCTTTCTCAGCGTGACGCTGAAAGCGGAACAAGGCATCAGCGGCATTGGCGTCTATCTATTCGGTCTTGGATTGAGCGATTTGCTTTTCCGCGTGACGGTCAAATCGGTGCAGACGGTCAAGGGGTTTCCGAACATTCATATTCCGGCGCTGAGCGATTTGCCGATCCTGGGTCCGATTTTCTTTCAGCACAACTTGCTCGTCTATGCCGCGTTCGCGCTCGTGCCGCTGGCATGGTTCGTTTTGAACAAGACGACATTTGGTTTGCAGGTGCGCGCGGTCGGACAGAATCCCGAAGCGGCGGACACGCTCGGCATCAGCGTCGCGCGCGTGCGCTACACCACCCTCACGCTCGGCGGCGCGCTGTCGGGCATTGCCGGCGCGTCGCTTTCGATCGCGCTGCTCAACATCTTTCAACAAAATCTGACGAGCGGTCAGGGATTCATCGCCGTCGCACTGGTGTACTTTGGTGCATGGCAGCCGTTTCGCGTGATGCTGGGCTGCTTGCTCTTCAGCATGGTGAACGCGCTGCAACTGACAATGCAAGTGAATCGCATTCCCATTCCTGCCGACATCGCGCTGATGATGCCGTACATCCTGACGATTGTCGCGCTCATCTTTGCCGCGCGGCAGTTGGTGATCCAGCCCGCCGCGCTGACCAAGCCGTTTGAGCGGGGCGAGTGACATTCAAAGGATGAAGGATGAAGGATGAAGGCGCATTCAAAGGATGAAGGATGAAGGATGAAGGATGAAGGCGGAAGGGTGAGAAAAGGTTCATCCTTTCGGCTTTACGAAAGGGGGTGATATCCAGCCGGCAACTCGTCAACTCTCGCACTATCAAACTAAATTCGAAGGAGGAGAAGAACAGATGAAACGCCTTACCTGTGTCATCTTGCTCATTGCCGCGCTCGCGCTCGTCGCGTGCGCCGCGCCAACGCCGACCGCCGTGCCCGCCAAAGCCTTCAAGGTCGCCGTCATCATGCCCAGCGCGATCAACGATCTCGCGTTCAGCCAAAGTATGTACGACGGGCTCGTCGCGGTGCAGAAGGAAATGGGCAAGGACAAGTTCGAGTTCGCCTACACCGAAAATATGTTCAACGTGCCGGATGCGGCTGCCGCGATTCGCGATTACGCGACCAAGGGCTATGACCTCGTCATCGCGCACGGCTCGCAGTACGGCGCGTCGCTCGCCGATATCGCGCCCGACTTTCCCAAGACCGCGTTCGCGTGGGGCACCGCTGTAGACACGTTCGCCTCGAAAGGTGTCAAGAACATCAACGCCTACACCGTCCAAGCCGATCAGGGCGGCTATGTGCTGGGTGTGATCGCCGCCAAATTGTCCAAGTCTGGCAAGTTCGGTCTCATCGGACCCATTCCGGCCGGGGATGGCAAACTGCACATTGACGGTTTTGAAGCCGGCGTCAAAGCGACGAATCCGAAGGCGATTGTCTCCAAGACTTTTACCCAATCGTTCAGCGACGCCGCGTTGATGTCGCAAGCCGCGCAGACGATGGTCTCCGGTGGCGCGGATGTGCTGACGGGCACATCGCAAGCGGTCGTCGGCGCGATTGCGGTAGCGAAAGAGAAGAACGTGCTCTGGTTCGGCAATCAATCGTCCCAGGTTTCGCTCGCGCCCAAGAACGTCGTCGCGACGCAGGTGTACGACTGGTCACCGTTCATCAAACAAATGGTGAACAACACCAAAGCCGGCAAACTCGGCGGCGAGGTGATGGTCGGCACGCTCAAGAACAAAGTGCTCGTCATTCAGTACAATCCTGACTACAAATTGCCCGACGACGTGAAAGCACTCGCGGACAAAACCGTGCAGGGTTTGATTGACGGCACGATTCAAACCGGCGTGAAATAGTTCGATAGAGGGCGAAGATGGCTCGAAGGCAAAGAGGGCGAAGAAGGCGCGCCCTCTCTCCCCTCTTTGCCTGCTCCTGTCTTCTGGTCTGGCATGAATATCCAACACGTCCAACTCCGTAACATCACCAAACGATTTCCCGGCGTCCTCGCGAATGATCGCGTCAATTTCGATGTGCGCGCGGGCGAGATTCACGCCTTGCTCGGCGAAAATGGCGCGGGCAAAACGACGTTGATGAAAATTCTCTATGGTCTCTATCAAGCCGACGAAGGCGAAATCCTCATCAACGATGCGCCTGTCCGAATCAAATCGCCGTCCGATGCGATGCGGCAAGGCATCGGCATGGTACATCAACATTTCCAACTCGTTCCGCCATTCACCGTCACCGAAAACATCGCGCTGGGCTTGCGCTCTGCGCGCGAACCGATGCTCGATCTCGACGCGGTGGGCAAACGCCTCCGCGAACTGGCGTCGCGCTACGGCTTGCATGTGGATCCGCACGCGCTGGTATGGCAACTCGCGGTCGGGCAGCAACAGCGCGTCGAAATCCTCAAAGCGTTGTATCGCGACGCCGCGCTCCTCATCCTCGACGAACCGACGGCGGTGCTGACGCCGCAAGAAGTGAAAGAGTTGTTCGTCACACTGCGCCGCTTGACGGAAACGGGGCACGCGCTCATTTTCATCAGCCACAAGTTGCACGAGGTGATGCAGATCAGCGACCGCGTGACGGTGCTGCGCGACGGGCGCGTCGTCGGCACGGTAGCGACGAAGCACACGAACACCAAAGAACTGGCGCGGATGATGGTCGGGCGCGATGTGGTGACCTCGTGGGACAAGCCGCCCGTGAAAACGGACGACCAGATTTTGCGCATCGAGAAATTGTCCGCGCTCGACGACAAGGGACTGCCGGCGGTGAAAAATCTTTCGCTCGATGTGCGCGCGGGTGAGATCGTCGGCATTGCCGGCGTCTCGGGCAACGGACAGCGCGAACTCGCCGAGACGCTCGTCGGCTTGCGCCGCGCCGAGAGCGGCGTGGTCAGCGTTGCCGGGCGCGATCTCACGAATCACGACCCTGCGGACATCATCGCGGCGGGCGTCGCCTTCATCCCGGAAGAACGAATGACGATGGGTGTGATCCGCGATTTCACCGTGCAAGAGAATCTGATTCTGGAAACGCACGCGCAGCCGCCGCTCGCGCGCAAGGCGCTGTTCGATTTCGACAAAATCGCCGCGCACGCGTCGCAACTCGTGCGCGAGTACGACGTGCGGACGCCGACGCTCGATACGCCGGTAAAGAGTTTGTCGGGCGGCAACATCCAGAAACTCATCCTCGCGCGCGAACTGTCGCGCGCGCCGCGACTGCTCATCGCCGCGCAGCCGACGCGCGGCGTGGACATCGGCGCAACGGAGTACATTCACAAGCGGCTGATCGAGCAGCGCGCCCAAGGCACCGCGATTCTCCTCATCAGCGAAGACCTCGACGAAGTGCTCGCCCTGGCGGATCGCATCGCGGTGATGTACGAGGGTGAGATCGTCGGCGTCGTTCCCCCGAACACGCCGGTGGATCAGTTGGGGTTGATGATGGCGGGGGCGAAGAGGGTTTCAAGTTGAAGGTTGAAAGTTGGCGTGTCATTGCGA
>DYLA01000079.1:0-4897 GCA_020722265.1 Anaerolinea sp. | reverse complement strand
GCAGGTATAGCAAGGTCGTATCTGTCGTTCGACAGGCACTTAATAATTTTGCGACCTCTGGCGCGTTGGTCGTCACACATCGGCTGTGTGTAACGGCGTCGAGCATCCCCGCTCGTCGAAAAGTGCCAAGCGCCACTAGCCTCCGTTCGATGGTTCGAGGAGCAGAATCATGTCGAATCAATTGTATCACCTCATTGTGAACGGCAAATCGTATCAGGTGATGGCAGCCCCTGAGGCGCGCCTGATGGATGTCCTGCGCGATCAACTGCGTCTCACTGGCGTCAAAGATGGCTGCGCGACCGGTCACTGCGGCAGTTGCATGGTCATCCAAGACGGCAAAGCCGTGCGCTCCTGCCTCGTGCTGATGAAACGCGCCGAGGGCGCGCACATCACGACGATTGAGGGCATCGCCGGTGCGAACGGCGCGCTGCATCCGATTCAAAGAAAATTCATCGAGCACGGTGCAGTACAATGCGGCTTTTGCACGCCGGGATTTATCATCTCGACCAAAGCATTGCTCGATCAAAATCCGCATCCGACGCGCGAAGAAATTTACGACGCGCTCAAATGGAACATCTGCCGATGCACCGGCTACAACGCGATTGTGCGCGCGGTGGAAGATTTGGCGGGACGCGACGTGCCGCCATTGCCGGCGGTGAAAAAGCCGATGCGCGCGATCTCACGCGCGCTGCCGCGACCGGATGCGATTGCCAAAGTGAACGGCGCGGGAATCTACGCGGACGATTTGTACGTCGAAGGGATGCTCTTTGCGAAGGTGTTGCGAAGCGCGTATCCGCACGCGCGCTTGAAACGCGTGGACGTGAGCCAAGCGCGCGCGCTGCCCGGCGTTGTCGCGGTGATGACCGCCGACGACATCCCAGGTCGTAAGGATTCTGGTGTTCACGAAATTGATTGGCCCGTGCTGTGTTACGATCAAGTGCGTTACGTCGGCGATGCGATCGCGCTCGTCGCCGCTGAATCGGAAAAGATCGCGGAGGACGCGCTCAAATTGATCGAGGTCGAGTACGAGCCGCTGCCGGTGGTGTCGAATCCGCAGCAAGCCGCGCAGCCGGACGCGCCGCTCGTTCACGAACACCCCGCAAAATTCTCGCCGCACGCACGCGGAAATCTCCTCGCGCACTTTAATCTCGAAAATGGAAATCTCGACGACGGATTCGCGCAGAGCGATGTGATTATCGAACGCGAGTACACCACGCAAACGGTCGAGCATGCCTTCATCGAGCCGGAAGCCGGCTTGGCGGTGCCGGATGCGACTGGGCGCATCACGGTTTACTGCGGCGGGCAGATTCCGTTCAACGACCGCGCGTGCATCGCCGCGTCGCTCAACGTGCCGGAAGAAAAAATTCGCGTCGTCAATTGTCTCATCGGCGGCGCGTTCGGCGGCAAAGAAGACATCTCGGTACAGATTCACGTCGCGCTCCTCGCGCAAAAAACGAAACGCCCGGTCAAACTGGTGTTCAGCCGCAAAGAATCTCTGCTCGTGCATCCCAAACGCCACGCGACAATGATCAAAATGAAAACGGGCGCAAAAAAAGATGGCGCGCTCGTCGCGCACGAGGTCGAGATTTACGGCGACGGCGGCGCGTACGCCTCGCTCAGCCATCACGTGATGCTGCGCTCGACGACGCACGCCGCAGGACCCTACGCAGTACCGAACGCGCGAGTGAATACGTACGCGATGTACACGAACAACGTGCCCGCCGGCGCGTTTCGCGGCTTCGGCGTGCCCCAGGTTGCCTTTGCGATGGAGAGTCAGATGGACGAACTCGCGCGCGCGCTCGGCATTTCGCCAATCGAGATACGCCGGAAGAATATTTTGCGATACGGCAAACGCACGCTCGCGGGTCAACGGATGAGCGAGAGCTGCGGACTGGCCGAGTGTTTGGAAAAGGTCGCTGCCGAGATGAACAAACACGAGTTCATCGCGGTCGAAGGCGACAAGCGGCGCGCGTGGGGCATTGCATGCGCCTACAAGAACACCGGCTTTGGCAGCGGCGCGTACGACGCGGCGGGCGCAGAGGTCGAACTCTTTGCCGATGGTCGCGCGGCGATTCGCGCCGGCGCCGCGGAAATCGGACAGGGACTCGTCGGCATCCTCGCGCAAATCGTGACGGAAGAACTCGGCGTGCCGTATGAAAAAGTGGATGTGTTGGTCGCGGACACCGATTTAACGCTCGATGGTCTTGCGACGACAGCCTCGCGGCAAACCTACGTCACCGGCAACGCGGCGCGTTATGCGTGTCGCGAAGCGCGCGTGCTGCTCGCGAAAACGGCGTCCGAAATGCTCGACGCCGCGCCAGACAGTTTGATTTTCAAAGATGGATTTGTTATGGCGAGCGAAGCGACGGAGCAATCTCCGAATAGTGATTGGGGGATTGCTTCACAGAAACCGCTCACAAGGACCGAGCGCCGCGTACCGCTCGCCGATGTCGTGAAAGCCGCGCGCCGCGAGGGGCGCGTTCCCAAAGTGAGTTATCAGTACGTCGCGCCGCACACGGAAAAGTATCATCACTTCGCGTTCGGGTTCTCCGCGCAAGCCGCGCTCGTAGAAGTGGACATCCGAACCGGCGAGACCAGAGTGTTGAAAGTGATCGCCGCGTGCGATGTCGGTCGCGTGATGAATCCGCTCGCACTGCTCGGACAAATCGAGGGCAGCATTTCGATGGGGCTGGGAATGGCGCTCCAGGAAAATTTTGTGATGAAGGACGGTTACGTGCAGACCGACTCGCTCTACCAATGCCATCTGCCGACGATTGATCAAACGCCGGAGGTCATCCCATTCTTCGTCGAGGACGAAACGCGCGACGGTCCCTACGGTGCAAAAGGCGTGGGCGAACTCGCGTCCATTCCGACCGCGCCCGCCATCATCAATGCGATCTACAACGCGACGGGGATTCGGTGTTATAACCTGCCGGCGGACAAGGGGTGGATGAGAGCGGCGCTGACGAACGCGAATAAAACCAAGGTGCTTTGATGAGATACAAGGGAAGATGAATCAATCTATCAACCGTTACCGCGACGCGATCATTGCTTTTCTCCGCGACATCATCGCGATTCCCAGTGACGATTCCAACATCCGCGAGGTTGCCGCGCGCGTCGAATGTGAATTGCGCGTGTGTTGGTTGTGCCATCACCCAACCACAAGGAGGGAAAAATGAGACAACGTATTTTGCTCGCGGCGATTCTGCTTGTCGGCGCGCTCGCGCTGACCCAGTCGCCTGCTTTGCGCGCGGAAACATCCGCCGCGCCGCCGCTCGCCGCGCGTCCGATCACAACGACCGGCGAAGCCGAAATCCAAGTCGCACCCGACGAAGTGATCTTGATTCTGGGTGTCGAGACCTGGGACAAGAACATTCAAATCGCCAAAAAACAAAACGATGAGCGCGTCAAAAGAATCACCGCGCTCACTCAAGAGTTCGGCATCGAACCGCGCGATGTCCAAACCGATCAGATCAACATCGAACCGCGCTATCGCAATGGCACGTACACCGATTCCGATTTCATCGGCTATTTCGTTCGCAAGACTGTCGTCATCACGTTGAAGGACGTGTCCAAGTTCGAGGATGTGTTCACGGGCGCGCTCACAGCGGGCGCGACGCACGTGCACGGTATTCAGTTTCGCACGACCGAACTCCGCAAGTATCGCGATCAGGCGCGCGCGCTGGCGATTCAAGCCGCGCGCGAAAAAGCGCGCGCGCTGGCAGGCGAACTCGGACACAAAATCGGCGAGCCGCAATCCATCCAGGAAAATTCGACGGGCTGGTGGTCGTCGTACAGCGCGTGGTGGGGCGGACGCTGGAGCGGCGCGATGTCACAGAACGTCGTGCAGAACGTCAGCAGCGGCAGCGCGTTCAGCGAGGAAGGGACGTTCGCGCCAGGGCAGATTTCGATCACGGCGCGCGTGACCGTGACATTCGATTTGGAATGAGCCAATGAGTCAATGCGCCAAATGGACAAATAACAAAAAGATTTGGCACGTTGGCTCACTCTCCCTTTGACTTTTTCCGCTTTCCTCGTATAATCTCACTCGTCAGACGACTATCGTCTGACCAATTCTCCGCTGGAGCCAAGGGTGGTTCGTCGGACGCTTCCCCTGGCGCGTCAAGCCGCGCAAGAAATCCTCAAAGGCATCGAATCGGGCAAATGGGTGCGCGCCAACGGCGCGCTGCCCTCCGAAGCCGCGCTCAGCCAGCAACTGGCAGTGAGCCGCGCGACGATTCGCGACGCGCTGGCGCAACTGGAACAGCGCGGCGTCATCACGCGCCGTCACGGCGCGGGTACCTTCGTCGCGCCCCTGCCGCGCCTCGACGCCGGCTTGGAAGAACTCGTCAGTCTGGAAACGCTCGCCCGCCGCATCGGCTTGCAAACGCGGATGAGCCAACCGCACATCGAAGAGCGCGTCGCTGCGCCTATCGAAAGCGAACGCCTGCGCACCGCGCCCCAGACGCGCGTCCTCGCCATCGCGCGCGTGATCTTCACAGGCACGCGCCCCATCGCCTACCTCGTGGACATCGTGCCGACGACCGTGCTCGCGCGCCCAGACCTCGACAAGAATTTTCGCGGCTCGGTATTGGATTTGTTTTTGTCGCGCCGCGATCTCGCGCTCAGTCACTCGTACACCGAGATTCACATCGAATTGGCGAGCGCGCCCATCGCGCGCAAACTGCGCCTCAAGCGCGGCGCGCCGCTGCACCAACTCGTCGCGCAACTGTTCACGCGCGACGGCCGCATCGTGGATTATTCGCAGAGTTTCTTCGTCCCAGGCTATTTTTCGTTCCACGTGATTCGGCGCGTGGGCGCAACGAACCGCGCGCCCTAGTCTGCAAATGAGGATAACCATGAAAGTCTTCCTCTCCTCCACTTACAACGACCTGAT
>DYLA01000078.1:9873-11972 GCA_020722265.1 Anaerolinea sp. | reverse complement strand
GGGGCGATGCCTCTTTTGCCGCAATCGGTTCCATCGTGTATAATTCTAACCGAGACCCCTGACGAGGAGGCACCATGCCTAAAACTTACATTCTTGATATGGACGGTGTGATCGTGCGCGGCAACGCGATGATTCCGGGCGCAGATGCGTTCATTGACCGCCTGCACCAGCGCGGCAAGTTTTTGATTCTGACGAATAATCCGCTGTACACCCCAAGCGATCTCGCCCATCGCTTGCAGCGATTAGGGATCAACATCGGCGCAGAGCATCTCTACACGTCGGCGCTGGCAACGGCGATTTTCCTCAAAACGCAAAAACCGAACGGCACCGCGTTCGTGCTGGGCGAAAGCGGACTGACCGAGGCGCTGCATCAGGTTGGTTACGTGCTGGTCGAGGAGAATCCGGATTACGTGGTGCTGGGCGAGACGCATTCGTACAACTACCAGCGCATCACGCAAGCCGTGCGGCTCGTCCAAGCCGGCGCGCACTTCATCGGCACGAGTCCTGACCCTGCCGGGCCGGGCGAGGGGGGCATCGTCCCGTCGTGCGGCGCGCTCGCCGCGCTCATCGAAAGCGCGACCGGTGTCAAACCCTACTTCATCGGCAAACCCAATCCGCTGATGATGCGAACCGCACTCCGCTTTCTGGGCGAACATTCGGAAAACGCGATTATGGTTGGCGATCGGATGGATACCGATATCCGCGCCGGCATCGAAGCCGGTATGGAAACGGTTTTGGTGTTGACCGGCGTCACGACGCGCGAGATGGTGGCGCATTTCCCGTATCAACCGACGCGCATCGTGAATTCGGTGGCAGACCTGGAGTAGCCAGTCCGAACCTCGAACCTTGAACTCGACTGGTGGAGGCAACTGTGGCATTCTACGATCTCTCGTACGATCATCTACAAACGTACAAACCACCGCGCGTCGAGCCGGACGATTTCGACGCGTTCTGGCGTGACACGCTCGCGGCGGCGCGGCAGTTTCCCCTTGCCGCGCGCTTCGAACCGGCAGACTGGGGCTTGGCTACGCTCGACGTGTTCGACGTGACGTACCATGGCTACGGCGGTCAGCCGATCAAAGGGTGGTTGCTCTTGCCGCGCGCACGCGCCGGCCAATTGCCTGGCGTCGTCGAGTACATCGGTTACGGCGGCGGGCGCGGCTATCCGTACAACTGGCTAGTGTGGGCGAGCGTTGGGTACGCGCATTTCGTGATGGACACGCGCGGGCAGGGAAGTGTGTGGCTGCACGGCGACACGCCGGATATCGAAGCGGATGGTACGAGTCCGCAGGCGCCGGGATTCTTGACGCGCGGGGTGTTGTCGCCGCAGACGTACTATTATCGCCGCGTCTTTACCGACGCGGTGCGCGCCATCGAAGCGGTGCGCGCACATCCCGCGATCGACGCGACGCGACTCGCCGTGACCGGCGCAAGTCAGGGCGGCGGAATCGCGCTGGCTGTCAGCGGCTTGGTGCCGGAGTGGATTAGCGCGGCGATGCCGGACGTCCCCTTCCTGTGCCACTATCGCCGCGCGGCGCAGATCGTTGACACCGACCCGTACAGCGAGATCGCGCGCTATTGCCGCGCCCATCGCGATCAGGTCGAGACGGTCTTTCGCACACTGTCGTATTTCGACGGCGTAAATTTTGCGACGCGCGCGCGGGCGCCCGCACTCTTCTCGACCGCGTTGATGGACAACATTTGTCCACCCTCAACGGTCTTTGCCGCGTACAACTATTACGCCGGCGACAAGCGCATTCAGGTGTACGAGTTCAACTTGCACGACGGCGGCGGCATCCATCAAGTCACGGAGAAAATCAAGTTCTTGAGGCGGTGGAAGTAGCGAAGGAAGCCGGGGTTCTCGCCGAACCCGGATTCTTCATTTTGCAAACCGCACGTGGTTGAACGCCCACAGGACGATCAAGCCGTACGCCCCGGCGATGTGCCACATCGAGTGGTACGCGAGAACAGTAAAATCCACGCGCGTGTTCGACGGCGTGGCAAGCGCGAGTCCGATAAGGAGGATGCAGCAGCAAGTTCGTGCCAATGTCCGCGAGGCGCGCGTCGAACGTCTCTCCGAACCCGTGATTCCACACCGT
>DYLA01000078.1:0-9773 GCA_020722265.1 Anaerolinea sp. | reverse complement strand
CGATGCCGGCGATGAATTCGGCAACCTGCGCCGCGCCGTTCGACTCGCGGCGGCGCACCCGCGGGAGCGCGAGCAGGTCAGGCAGGTGCGCGAGCCACTCGCCACTCTGGAATTCGCTCACAGGAATCTCGATGCCGCGCATCCGCCGCCGGATGAACTCTGTCATCACCGGCGATTCGCGGAAAGTGGCGCGTGGCACATAGCCGAATGGAATTCCGGCGCGGTACGCCTCGGCGACGGTGCTGTAACCGGCTTTGCCGATGACCGCGTCGCACGCGTTCATCAAATCGGGGTGGTAGAACTCGGAGCGATGCGGGAGCAGAATCAGATGGTCACGCGTTTCGGCGCGGCGATTGCCCGGCACGACGAAATACACGTGCGGGACGCGTGAGAGTTGATCCGGAAAGGGATGCCGCGTCGCGCCCGGCGCGCCGCCCATCGTGATCAGCACCATTTTCGCGCGACGCGGGATGCCCAGTTGAGCACGAACTTGGCGCGCGGGCAGACGCGGCGCGCGGCTCACCGGCGGCGTGACGAGATCGGCGCGCGTGCGCGCACACACCGGCTCGGTCTGAACGTGATAGTCGGCAGACCGAAACACCGCCCGCAGATAGGCGATGTGCCGCGCAAAGCCCCGCTCGGCATAGCCGGCGTAAATCCAGTCCCACGTAAAGTTCTCGACGAGCACTGACGGGAGGCGCGCCGCGCGCGCGACCGCGATGCCCAGCGGCGCGATGTCGCACACGACCAAGCGGCATCTCAATTGTCTGACGCGCTGCGCGAGCCGCGCGACCCGCGCGCGGTCGAACGGGAGGAACGCGCGCAAGTGGCGGAGCGTTTGCGGAATGTCCTCGCGCAAAGAATCCTCCTGCGCCAAGCCGATGTCGGTGAGGCAAGGGTGGTACGTGAAAGGCGCGTCGAGCGATTCGGCGAAGAACCAGCGCGGGACGCGCGTGAAAATCTCGAACCGTGTCGCCGGGTGCTGGCGCGCGAGCGCGTTCATCACGGCGGCGGCGCGTGCGGCGTGCCCAAAGCCGTGCGGAGAGACAAAGACGGCGATTACCACGCGTACGCTTCCGGCGCTTCGCCGCCGGGTCCAGGAAAGATTTCGTCGAGTCGCTTGAGCGTGGCGTCGTCCAGTTTCAGTTCGAGCGCGCGGAGCGAGCCGGTGAGTTGCTCCAGCGTGCGCGGTCCGACGATCGGCGCGGTGACGACCGGGTTCCTGAGCAGCCACGCCAGGGCGACATCTGCCGGTTTTTCGCCAAGGTCGCGGCAGAGCGACTCGTACTGTTCGAGTTGCGGTCGCTTGGCTGCAATCGCTTTTTGTTGTTGTTCGCGCGCGCGGCGTCCTTCGGCGATTTTCTGGAGCGCACCCCCCAGAATCCCACCGGCGAGTGGACTCCACAGAATCAATCCCAGCCCGTACGCGCGACACGCCGGTATCACTTCGAGTTCGATGGTGCGCGCGGTGAGGTTGTAGAGCGATTGCTCGGAAACGAGTCCCAGCAGGTTGCGCCGCTTGGCGACTTCGTTCGCCTGTGCGATGTGCCAGCCGGCAAAGTTGCTGCTGCCGACGTAGATGATTTTGCCTTGCTGAATGAGCACTTGCATCGCTTGCCAGATTTCTTCCCACGGTGTCGCGCGGTCAACGTGGTGCATCTGGTACAGGTCAATGTGATCGGTCTGGAGGCGGCGCAAACTTTCGTCACACGCGCGGCGGATGTGTCGCGCGGACAACTTGGATTCGTTGGGCCAATCGCCCATGCCGCCGTACACTTTGGTTGCCAGCACTACTTTTTCCCGACGCCCGCCGCCTTGTGCGAACCAACGTCCGATGATTTGTTCGGTGACCCCCTCGCCCTTTTTCCAGCCGTAGACGTTGGCAGTGTCGAAAAAGTTGATGCCGAGTTCAAGGGCGTGGTCCATCACGGCGAAACTATCGCTCTCGCTCGTAAACGGACCAAAGTTCATCGTGCCGAGACACAACCGGCTCACTTGGAGTCCAGTGCGTCCGAGTTGGGTGTACTCCATCGAATCCTCCTTTGCGTTGACCCTCCCACCGATTGCAACACCGGCGGGAGGATGAGTGGCTATAAATCCAATTCCGCCATCACGAGCGGCGTGTTCTCTTGCGGTGTCAGGCGAAAGCCGAGCCGCTCACACAGTTTTTGCATTGCCAGATTGTCGTTCGAAATGCGCGCGGTCACGCGGCGCAACTTTTCCTTCCGCCCGATCTCCAAGAGTCGCTTGACCATCTCCGAGCCAAGCCCGTGCCCTTGGAAGGCGTCGTTGACGAGGAGGCTGAGGCGCGCCGTATCGCTCCCGTGCAATCGGCTCAAGCGTCCAGCCGCAAAGATGCGCCGTACGCCGGTCTGCGGATCGTTCCCTTCGGCGACGAAGGCGAGTTCACGATCGTAATCCACAAAGCAAATGCGCGACAGTCGCTCGTGCGTGACGCGCTGGCTCAGTTGCATCGGATACAGATAGCGCAGGTAGACGGTGTGGTCGGAGAGCGTTTCGTGGAAGGTGATCATCATCGGCTCGTCTTCGGGACGAATCGGGCGGAAGGTGACCTCCAAGCCGGTCTTGGTCGTCCATTGCTGGATGTACTGGCTGGGGTACGGGCGAATCGCGAGGCGCGGCAGTTGGTCTTCGGCGACCTCCGCGCCGTAGAGGACGACGCGCGCGTCGAGCGCGAGCAATTGCGCCGGTGAGGCGAGCAGCGGGTTGATGTCAATCTCCTTGATCCATTTTTGCTCGGCGACAAGTTGGCTGAACTGCACCATCAGCGTTTCGAGCGCGGCGAGGTTGACCGGCGGGCGTCCGCGTACGCCCTTGAGCGCGGCGTAAATCGTCGTCTGTTCGATCATCTGGCGCGCGAGGGTGGTGTTGAGCGGCGGCAAACCGAGCGCGCGATCCTTGAACACCTCGACGAGTTGACCGCCGGTGCCAAAGAGCAGGACGGGACCGAATTGCGGATCCACGCTGCTGCCGAGGATGAGTTCGTACCCGTCGAGTTGGATCATCGGCTGGACGGTGACGCCCAAAAAGTGCTGCGCGCCGGCTTTTGCGGCTACCGATTGCTGGATCGCGGCAAAGGCGCGGCGCACTGCCTCCGCATCGCGCAAATTCAGTTGCACCCCGCCGACATCGGTTTTGTGTGTGATCGTTTCCGAATGTAGTTTCAAGACAACCGGGTAGCCGATTTCGTTCGCGAGGCGCACGGCATCGGCGGTATTCGTGGCGATGCGCGTGGGGACGGTGGGGATGCAGTACACCTCCAGCAATTGCTTGGACTCGAACTCGGTGAGGATCGTGCGCCCGGCGGCGCGCGCGTGTTGGAGGATGCGCTCACCCTGTTCGAGCGCAGATTCCTCGCCCGCGCACCGTTGGGGAGGCGACAGGGGCGTTTCATACAGGCTTTTGAGATTTTGGGCGTACTGCCACATATAGCCGAACATTCGCACCGCGTCGTCTGGGTAAGCGAAACTGGGAACGTTGGCGCGGTTGAGAATCGCTTCACCCGCGGCGATCTCTTTGCCTCCCATCCAACTGGCGAGAATCGGTTTGCCGGCACTTTGCGCGTAGGGGGTGAGTTTCTGTGCGGTTTCCGTTGGCTGGGTCATCGCTTGGGGCGTGAGGATGACGAGTAGCCCATCGCTGTTCGGGTCCTTCGCGGCGATCTCGAGCGACTGGGCGTAGCGTTCCGGACTTGCGTCGCCGAGGATGTCCACCGGGTTGTTGTGGCTCCATGCCGCTGGCAAGAGCGCGTTGAGCGCACTCATCGTCTCTTCCGAAAGCGGCGCCAGTTCGCCGCCGCTGCTGAGGAGCGCGTCGGTGGCAAGGACGCCGGGACCGCCGGCGTTCGTGAGAATCGTCAGGCGCGGACCTTGGGGACGCGGCTGCTTGGCGAGCACTTCTGCCATCGCGAATAGATCGCCGATGCTGTTGACGCGCAAGACCCCGCTGCGCTCGAAGGCGGCTTGGAGCACTTCGTCGCTGCCGGTGAGCGAGCCGGTATGCGAGGCGGCGGCTTTGGCGGCACCTTCGGTGCGCCCCGGCTTGATGACGATGATCGGTTTGATGAGCGCGACTTCGCGCGCGGCGGAGAGAAAGGCGCGCGCGTCGCCGATCGTCTCCATGTAGATGACGATGCTTTGGGTGTGCGGGTCGTCGCCGAGATAGTAGATGAGGTCGCCCCAGCCCACGTCGAGCATCGAACCGATGGAGACGAACGCGCTAAAGCCGACGTTCTCACGGAAACTCCAATCGAGGACGGCGGTGCAGAGCGCGCCACTCTGGCTGATAAAGCCGACATTGCCCGGGCGCGCCATTTCGGCGGCGAAGGTGGCGTTGAGTCCGCTGGTGGTGTTCATCACCCCAAGGCAGTTGGGTCCGATGATTCGCATATTGCCGCGTTGCGCGTGCTGCAAAATCTCGCGTTCGAGCGCCGCGCCGGTGGGTCCGATTTCTTTGAACCCGGCGGAGATGATGATCGCGCCGGGGATGCCCAGGTCAACACATTCGCCGATGATGCCGGGGACGGTGGGCGCGGGGGTGACGACGACGGCGAGGTCCGGTTTTTCCGGCACATCGCGAACGGTGGGATAGGCGCGCACGCCAAGCACGCTGGCGCGTTTGGGATTGACTGGGAAAACGGTGCCGCCGAAGGGATTGCTGATAAGGTTCCACAGGAGCGTGCGTCCGACGGAGCCGGGCGTTTCGGTTGCGCCGATGACGGCAACGTTCTTGGGCGCGAAGATCGCGTCGAGCGGGCGCGGCTGAAAGCGCAGGACATCGGCGGAGGGGTCGAAGGTGAAGGTGGTAACCGGTTGGGGCATATCGAACTCCTTTGCAGGGAACGGGATGTGTAAGATGTGACGCGCGAAACCTGACGCGCGCCGCGTGTCACTGAATTCGCTCGCGCGGTCATTATATCCACGTTGTGATTTGACGCAAAACACGACGAGGTGGACCTGCCTCAATGCGCTGACGCAACTTTTGCGATTGGCAGGTGAGGGCTTGTTTCCTTGGCTAGCCCAGTTCCAGCGAGTGGGTAAACTCGCTCGCAAAATCCGGTTCCGTCGTTAGTTCGACGTACTCGATTTGCCGCGCAATCCGCACGGCGCGTTCCCGCTCGGCTGTGGAGAGCAACGCCATCCGCGCCCCCGCTCCTGCCGCGTTTCCCACCTGCTTGATTTTACTGCGCGCTACACGCGGGAACATACCAATCTCAAGCCCGCTCTGCGCGTCCAGATACGTGCCGAATGCTCCCGCGATAATCAGTTCGTCAATGTCGGATTCCTGCACGCCCGCGCGCCGGAGCAACAAGTTCACCCCGGCGCGTATGGCTCCTTTCGCCAGTTGAATGGCGGAGATATCGTGGCGGTCGAAAGTGATCTCCGTGCCGTTGTTCTCGTCGCCGCTCACGACAATGAAGGCGTATCCCCGCTCGCCGCGCCGGAGACGCGAGGGCTCCCCCTCGCTCTGGAATGTGCCGCGTCCATTGATGATGTTGGCGCGGCGCATTTGCGCCACCAAGTCCAAGATGCCCGAGCCGCACAACCCGGTGGGCGGCGCATGGTTTACGGTCTGATAATACACCTTGCCCGCGCGAATCGAGACGCGCTCGATGGCGCCCGGCGCCGCGCGCATCCCCAAGCGAATGTGCGCGCCTTCGAACGCGGGTCCCGAAGCCGTCGAGCAGGCGAAATGCTTACCGCGCGCGCGCAGACTGACCTCCGTGTTCGTCCCGATATCCATCGCCAAGATGACGCCGTCGCGTTCCGCCACACCGGTCGCCAGCAGCATCGCCACATGATCGGCGCCGACGAACCCAGCCACTAGGGGGAGGAGATGGACATAGGCGCCCGGCGCAAGTTCCAGCCCAACGTCGCGCGCCTTGAGATCGAGCGCGGCGTTTTCGGCGGCGACATAGGGCGCGAGCCCCAGTTGACGAACCGGCAGACCAAGAGAGAGGTGATGCATCGCGGTATTGCCGACGATCACCGCGTCGGCAATGTCCGCTACCTCGCGCGACACGCGCGCGCTCAAGTCGCGGGCGAGTTCATTCAGCGCGCCCACGATCGCTGCGCGCAATTGCTCCGCGCCGTCGGGGCGACTGATCGCATAGTGGAGGCGCGCCATCACGTCTTCGCCGTAGGCGATTTGCGGATTCATCGCCCCCTGCGCGGCGAGCGTTTCGCCATTGCGCAAATCCAAGAGATAAGCCGCCAGTTTCGTCGTGCCGATGTCCACTGCCAGCCCCAAGGGCGCGGTGCCGTGAGGACGCACGCCGACAACCTCGTTGCTTCGGACGAATACCGAGAGATGGAATTGCCTATCGCGCAATTCGTCCGGCAAGCGTTGGAGCACACGCGCGTCAAAGGACAGATCGGAAAGGGGAACGGCGGCGCGCACCCGCGCCGCGTCGGAACGGAGATCGTTAAGCGTCGGCGGAGCGATCTGGATGTCGAACGCGCGCACCGCCGGCTGTAATTCGACCGCCACCGGTTGGCTTTCGATTTGGGTGCGCTGCGCGGTCGCTAGCGAATCGGGAGGAATGTGGATGGAGGTGTCGCTCGAAATGGTCGTCTGACACGCGAGCCGCCAGCCTGCTGCGGTCTGATCCCGACCCAACTCCGCTTGTTCGATGTCAGTGGGTGGAGAGACTTGGCCGCGCATCACGCGGACGATGCAGCGACCGCACGAGCCTTCGCCGCCACAGATTGCTGTCAGCCCTACCCCCGCGCGCTGTGCCGCCTCCAGCAGGGTCGCGCCGGGTTCGACCCGGATGCGCCGTCCAAGCGGTTCGAAATCTACTTGAAATGGCAAAACCATCTTGACAACCCGATGTTTCTATTATACATTAAATCGCTGCCGTGCGCGCGGGCGATCCCTCTGCCCAGCAACTCGTCGAAACCAGCGCGCAGTATCTGGGCCTCGCGCTGGCGAACTTGAACGTGATCAACCCAGAACTGATTTTGCTCGGCAGTCTCTTTGCCGACGAAGCCGACGCGATTTTGCCAATCGCTCGAAAGACGATGCAAGCGACGGCGTTCGGCGGACTGGGACAACAGGCGCGTGTGCAGGCGACGAGTTTTGGTTGGCAAGCCGGGATGATCGGCGCCGCCGCGCTGGCACTCGCCAAATATCTTTATCTCGAGCCTGAGGAGGTTTAAGTGACTTGTCGCTTGGCGCTCGCGCCGATTGGACGGATTCATTTCGATTTCGCGCTGGCACAAGAACTGACGCAGAAATTCCGTCAACAACTCGCGGCAAACGGATACGAATGCTTCGGACCGACTGAAATCATCACCGATTTGGAAAGCGCGCGCGCAGCCGCGACAACGCTCGCGCGCACGCCAGCCGATTTGCTCCTCATCTTTCAATCTACTTTCGCCGATAGCCAGATGATCACCGCGCTCACCGACTCGCTCGACTTGCCGGTGTTCATCTGGGCGCCGCCGGACGAGCGCACCGGCGCGCGCTTGCGACTGGGTACTTTTACCGGCATCAACTTGAGTTGCCACGCGCTCAATCGGCAGCACAAAGCGTACACCTTTGCGTACGCGCGGCTCGATGACCCGAGCGCGTGGAGGAAGTTGGCAGTGGCGGCCGCTGCCGGCAGTGTGCGCCGCCGATTGCGTGCGACACGCATCGGCCTCGTCGGCGAGCGCCCGGCGGGAATGGACACGTGCGACCTCGACGAAAGCGAATTGGCGCGCATCGGCGTCAAGGCGCAGCGGATCGAATTGTCTCAGGCATTCGAGCGGATTCTGGCGACACCACCCGACCAGGTGGCGGCGGTGCGCCAACGTCTCGACCAACGCCTGCCCAATCTGGGCGAGCTCGACGCGCAGGCAGTCCATCGCACCTTGAGTACGTACGTCACCCTGAAAGAGATGGCGCAAGCCGAAGGAATGGCGGCACTCGCGATTCGCTGTTGGCCCGAATTCTTTACGCAACTCGGGTGCGCCGCGTGCGGCGCCATCTCACTCCTCTCCGACGATGGCTTGCCGGGAACGTGCGAAGCGGACGTGAACGGCGCGGTCTCGCATTTGATTATGCAATGGCTCGCCGGCGCGCCGGCGTTCAGCACCGATGTCGTCGAGATAGACACGGCGAAAGATGAAATCGTACTGTGGCACTGCGGTCAAGCACCGCTCTCGCTCGCCGATCCGACCGTTCAACCGCGCGGCACGATTCACTCGAACCGCCGCTTGCCCCTGATGATGGATTTTCCGCTCAAGCCCGGTCAGGTCACGCTGGCGCGGTTGAGCCGCGCGGGGGGCACGCTCAAACTCGTGGTCGCGCGCGGTGAAATGCTGCGCGCGCCCCAAGCGTATTCGGGCACGTCGGGCGTCTTTCGTTTCGAACGTTCGGCGCAAGAGTTTCTCGAGCGGCTGCTGTCGCTCGGCATCGAGCATCACATCTCGCTGGCGTACGGCGACTATGTCGCAGAATTGGAAGCGCTTGCCCCAATGCTCCAATTGCCCTTTGTCGCGCTGTAAAAGTCCACAACATCCACGCCGGCGCGCCCCCAGAAGACATCGTCGCGACGTTCGCCGCGGCGAGGAGTTTGGCGCGTATCCGGCAAGAGAGTAACACTATGCCCACGCCCGCTACGATCCGCATCAACGCCCAAGCCCTGCTCGATTTTTGCGCCCGCGTGTTCGAACGACTGGGGGTTTCGCCGGAGGACGCGCACCTCGCCGCCGAAATCACCGTAGCGGCAGACCTGCGCGGCATCACCAGTCACGGCGTCGCACACTTGGAACGCTATGTCAATGGATTGCGGACCGGCAAGATCGTTGCGCGCCCCCAAGAAAAAATCGTAAACCAGATGCCCATCATCGCGGTGGTGGATGCGGGCGCGGGGCTGGGGCAGCCGGTCGCCTATCGCGCGATGCAAATGGCGATTCGCCAAGCCGTGGCGCACGGCGCGGGGTTCGTTGCCGTTCGCAACTCGAATCATTTTGGCATCGCCGGCTATTACGCGATGATGGCGCTGGAACACGATTGCATCGGTTTCGCCTTGACGAACGCAACGCCCAAAGTCGTGCCCACCTTCGGCAAGAACGCGACCCTGGGCACGAACCCCATCGCGGTGGCAGTGCCCGCGGGCAAAGCGCGCCCTTTCGTACTCGATATGGCAACCAGCGGCGTCTCGATTGGCAAGTTAGAAATCGCCGATCAGTGGAATCAGCCGATTCCCGCGGGTTGGGCGATTGATCACGAAGGCAAGCCCTATACCGATCCGCATCGCGCCCTCGAGGATTTCAAACACAATCTGGGGGGCGGATTGCTGCCTCTGGGCGGCGAAGGCGAGCGGTTCGGTGGACACAAAGGGTACGGCTTGGCGCTCTGGGTAGATATTTTCGCCGGCATACTTGCGGGTGCAGGTTTTGCGACGCACGTCTACCCGCCCTTTGGCGATCAAGCGGAGCATGCGAACGTTGGACACTTTTTCGGCGCGTGGCGGATTGATTGCTTCCGCCCGGTGAACGAGTTCAAAGAGACGATGGATCGCTGGCAGCAGTTGCTCCGCGACGCGCCGCGCGCGGATGGACAAGAACGAATCTACATTCCCGGCGAAAAGGAATTCATCCAAGCCGAACGAAATCGGCGCGACGGGATTCCGCAAAGCGCCAAAGTCGTCGCCGGGCTCCGCCAAATCGCCGACGAACTGCAAATCGAATACAAACTCGACTGATCTAATGGGTAACGCTACATTCAATCGTGGAGACGTCAAAACTGGTGCACTTGATGCC
>DYLA01000077.1 GCA_020722265.1 Anaerolinea sp. | reverse complement strand
GCGGTGTTCCGATTCTATCGTCAAACGTGATTATGAATCGTGACGAATGAGATGCGCGTGACGCATCCATCTATTCGTCGCGCTGCAGTGCGCGCGTCGTTCGACCGCGTTGCCCCGGCGAAACGAAAGACCAAAGCCGAAAGACAAAAGTATTTGTCTGGCGCCGTTCATCCTTCGTCCTGCGCCGCTCCATAGTTTCCCCGGGCTCCGTGGTCGCATCGCCGCGTCACAAGCAGCAACCAAATTCAAACGACCAAGGAGCCCAAAGTGTCTTCACTCACACGGTTCTTCTCCTCGCGTTGGGGACCGATCGCGACTGGCGTCGTCGTCGGTATCCTCGCGCCACTGCTCGTCAAACTGGGCAATCCCGGCAACATGGGCGTGTGCGTCGTCTGCTTTAGCCGCGACATCGCCGGCGCGCTCGGCATGCACCGCGCGGCTGTCGTGCAGTACATCCGCCCGGAAATCATCGGCTTGGTGCTGGGGTCGCTCATCGCCGCGCTCACCTTCGGCGAGTTCAAACCGCGTACCGGCTCGTCGCCGCTCGTGCGCTTTCTGCTCGGGATGCTCGCGGTCATCGGCGCGCTCGTTTTCCTCGGCTGTCCCTGGCGCGCCTACCTGCGCCTTGCCGGCGGCGATTGGAACGCGATCGCCGCGATCATCGGCTTGGCGGCTGGGATCGCCATTGGCGTCATGTTTCTGCGGATGGGCTTTTCGCTGGGACGCAATCGCGCCGCGCCGGCTGCGCTCGGTTGGGTGATGCCGCTGCTGATGCTCACGCTCCTCGCGCTTCTCGTTTTCGCGCCGCAGTTTGGTCGAGACGCGAACGGCAATCCAACGGGACCGATTTTCTTCTCGACGACTGGTCCCGGCAGTCAGCACGCGCCGATTCTGATCGCGTTGGCGATTGGGCTGCTGATCGGCATCATCGCACAACGCAGTCGCTTTTGCACCGTCGGCGGCATCCGCGATGTGATTCTGATGCGCGATCCGCATCTCATCAACGGCGCGATTGCGCTTGTCCTCACCGCGTTCGTCGTGAATCTCGCGCTGGGGCAGTTCAATCCTGGCTTTGAAAAACAACCGGTCGCGCACACCGACGCGCTCTGGAATTTCGGCGGGATGGTTCTCGCCGGACTCGCGTTCACCCTGGCGGGCGGTTGTCCCGGCCGACAGTTCATCTTGTCCGGCGAAGGTGACGCGGACGCGGCGATCTTTGGCTTGGGGATGATCGTGGGCGCGGGCGTGAGCCACACCTTCAATCTTGCTGCTTCGCCGAGTGGCCCCAGCCCGTATAGTCCCGCCGCCGTGATCGTCGGTTTGATCGTCTGCGCGGCGATTGGTCTCGCGTTCCGCGAGCCGCAAACTGTGTAGGAGGATACGATGACTGATATCAAAACCGTAGACGCGCGCGGGCTCTCGTGTCCGCAACCGGTGATTCTGGCGCGCCACGCCCTCAATCAAGGTGCGTTCCCGGTGCAAGTGGTGGTGGACACCGGCACCTCGCGCGATAACGTGACGCGAATGGCGCAAAGTCTGGGTTACCGCGTCAGCGTCGCAGCGCAAGGCGATCAGTTCGTCTTGACGATTACGAAAGAATAGTCAGTGTCTCGCGGAGTTTACGATGACGCGTGAACAAGTGCGTTTAACCGCGCTTACCACTGCCGCCGGCTGAGCCGCCAAGCGCGCGCCAGCGGCGCTGGCGCAAATACTCGCGCCCTTGCAAGGGTTGTTCCGCGCGGAGGACTATCCCAACCTGCTCGTCGGTTTGGCGCAGGCAGACGACGCGGCCGTCTATCGTATCACTGACGATGTCGCGCTCGTCCACACGTTGGACTTTTTTACACCGATTGTGGACGATCCGTACCAGTTCGGCGCGATTGCCGCTGCGAACGCGCTGAGCGACGTGTACGCGATGGGCGGCGAGGTGTTGCTCGCCCTGAACGTCTGCGCGTTCCCCGCCGATATGGATTCGAAGATCATCAGTCGAATTTTGCAAGGGGGCGCGGAAAAAGTGCGCGAAGCCGGCGGCATCCTTGCCGGCGGTCACACCATTGACGATCCCGAACCCAAGTACGGCTTGTCCGTCATCGGCCGCGTGCATCCGAATCGCGTGCTGACCAAAGCCGGCGCGCAGCCGGGCGACGCGCTCGTGCTGACCAAGCCACTCGGCGCGGGCATCATCACAACCGCGTTCAAGGGTGGCGCGGCGGAAATCGCGCATCTGGAACGCGCGGCAGAGACGATGGCGATGCTCAATCGGCGCGCGGCGCAAGTGATGCAGCAAGTCGGCGTCCACGCCGCAACCGACATCACCGGCTTTGGCTTGCTGGGACACAGCAGCGAGATGGCGGCGTTGAGCCACATCGAACTGCGCTTTCACTTTAGTCGTTTGCCGTTCTTGGACGGCGCGGTGCGCTACGCGCGCGAGTGGCTTTTCCCCGCCGGCGCGAATCGCAATCAGGAGTACTTTCGCTGCGGCGTTACGTTCGCGCCCGAAATTCCCGCCGAAATGCAACTGCTCCTCTTCACACCAGAGACGAGCGGCGGCTTGCTCATCGCGTTGCCAGCCGAGCGCTTGAGTGATTTTCTGACGCGCTGCGCCGAGGCGGGACAGCCGGCGTGGCACATCGGCGAGGTCGCGCCGGGCAGCGGCATCGTGGTTTTTCCATAGAGAGGCAATCGAAATGATCTATCTGGACAACGCGGCAACTTCGTTCCCCAAACCGCCTGCCGTGATTCAAGCCATGTCAGATTTTTTAGAACGCGCGGGCGGCAACCCCGGACGGTCGGGACATCGCTTGTCCATCGCCGCTGGGCGCATCGTGTACGACGCGCGCGAAACGATCGCCGAATTGTTCCACGCGCGCGATCCGTTGCGCGTGATTTTCACGCTGAACGCGACCCACGCGCTCAACCTTGCGCTGCGCGCTATTCTGAGGGCGGGGGATCGCGTCGTCACGACCGGCATCGAACACAACTCGGTGATGCGCCCCTTGCGCGCGCTCGAACGCGCCGGCGTGCCAGTCGCCGTCGTGCCGTGCGCGCGCGATGGCTCGCTCGATCTAGACGCGATGCGGCGCGCGATCACACCCGGCACGCGGCTCGTCGTCGCCAATCATGCCAGCAATGTCGTCGGCACGATTTTGCCGATGGCGAAGATCGCGCGCCTCGCGCACGATGCTGGCGCGCGGCTACTGGTGGACGCCGCGCAAACTGCCGGCGTTGTGCCGATTGACATCGAGGCAATGCGGATTGATTTGCTTGCGTTCACCGGGCACAAGGGGTTGTATGGGCCGCCCGGCACCGGCGGACTGGTCATCGGCGAAGAGGTGGATGTGGCGATGCTCGAACCGCTGTGGCGCGGCGGCACCGGCAGCCGTTCCGAATTCGAGGAGCAACCCGACGATTTGCCGGACAAGTTCGAGTGCGGCACGCCGAACGGCGTTGGCATCGCGGGCTTGGGCGCGGGCGCGCGCTTTGTGCTAGCGCGCGGCATCGAGACGATTCGCGCGCACGAAGTCGAACTGACGCGCGCGCTCATCGAGGGCTTGGGCACGCTTCCCGGCGTCGTCGTGCACGGCACGCGCGACGCCGAGTTACAAACGGCGACCGTATCGTTCACGGCAGCGAATCATCGCGTCTCCGAAATCGGCTTGCGGCTCGATGAGGAATTCGGCGTGTTGTGCCGCGTCGGTTTGCACTGCGCGCCCGCCGCGCATCGAACGATTGGGACATTTCCGGAAGGGACGGTGCGCTTCGCGGCGAGCGTGTTCACGACGCGCGACGACATTCGCGCAGCGGTGGACGCGGTGAGGAGGATCGTGCAAGGATGAATGGTGTCGTTTTGTTCCACACGAATTCTGCGGCGTTGCGCGCGGAAAAAGTTTTGCAACGCGCCGGGCTCGCAGTCAAACTGATTCCGACGCCGCGCGAATTCTCCAGCGATTGCGGCGTCGCGCTGCGCTTCGAGTGGAAAGAGGCGGCGCGCGTGCAAACGTTGCTCGATCAGGCGCGCGTCCAGGTTGCCGGAATCCACCAGATCAATTAGAATGTGCCGGGGCGCATTGGTTCATTAGTGCATTGGTTCATTGGCTCATTGATTCATTGGCTCACGGGGCAAGATGCGTATTCTTATCTTCTCTGACCTTCACTCGAATCTCGAAGCGCTGTCGGCGTTGAACATGTGCGAGACGCCGCCGGACGCGCTCTTCTTTCTGGGCGATGCGATCGGCTACGGACCCGATCCCGCCGCGTGCGTCGCGTGGCTGCGTGCGTATGTCCAGCACGCGGTTCGTGGCGATCACGATCACGCGACCGCAACTGGTGCGGAGTTTGCCGCGTCCGCCGAAGATGACGCGCTCGCGCGCGCGACGTGCGAGCACACCCTGCGCCAACTCCGCTCCGACGATCTGCGCTGGCTCGCGGCACTGCCCACCACCGCGCGCATCGAACTGGGCGGCGCGCGGTTTTTCCTCGCGCACGCCTCGCCGCGCGCGCCACTGACGCGCGCGCTCGACATCGCGACCGCGTCCGAAAATTCGCTGCGCGCGGAATTCGAAGGCATTGACGCGGATGTGATTCTGCTGGGGCACACGCACGTCCCGGCGATTCGACGCGCCGGCAGCGCGCACCTCGTCAATCCCGGCTCGCTCGGTCAGCCGCGCCATGGCTCGCCCAGCGCGACGTACGCGGTGTGGGAGGATGGGCATTTGCAAATCAAGCATATTGACTATGACTCGCACCCGACGCAGAACAAATTGCGGCTGATGATGCTCGACCCGGAGATTACCGAGCGGCTCGAGGAGATTTTGGCGCATGGGATATAGTGCAGCAACTTGAAAGAGTTGAATACCAGCCCTGCTGGAACGTATCGGTAAATGTGCCGAAAAATCCACGTTGGACTACGCACTTTCAAGTTGATGCACTAGTAGGCGTAGGCGATGCGCTTTTTGTTTTTCTCCTCACTTGTTGTATACTTTGCCCATACTCCTCGCGCAGGTTTGCCACCTGCCCGCAGATGACCCGAAAGAAGCAAGCGGATGACCCTGCCTGACCTTCCGGCGATTGCCAGCGCGAATCTCTTCGCCGGTCTCATCCTTAGCGCCGCTATCGTTGTGCTCGTCGCCGATTGGCGTACTGCCCTGTACGCGCTCGTCGCGCAGTACATCCTCTCTGCGATTCTGTTGACCGCGCTGCTGCCCGCACCGCTCGCCATCGTGCGCGTGATCTCCGGCGCGCTGGCGACGCTGATGCTGTACTTTACGCTGCGCCGCATCGCCGTCGAACGCCGCGCCCAAGCCGCCCAGAACGGCGCGGCGCAACCGCCGCCAGTCTTTATCGTCGGATTGGCGTTTCGATTGTTCGCGCTCGCGCTCGTCATCGTTAGCAACATCGGCATCGCTTCCTCGATGACATTCCTGAGTTTGCCGGCGGAGATCCTCTTCAGCGGACTGTGGCTGATCTCGGTAGGGATTCTCGTCGCGATTCTCTCGCACGATATGCTGCGTCTAGGTCTCGGTATCCTGATGTTCACCAGCGGCTTTTGCATTCTCGAAACGGCGACCGAGGCGAGTCTGCTGTTGTACGGATTGCTCAACCTCGCCGATCTCTTGCTCGCGCTCGTGATCGCGCATCTGGGCGTCATCCCGATCGAAGAGACCGATCTGCGCCGGCGGCGTGGGGAAGTTCGATGAGCCTCGCGTGGATGGTAGCCACTTGTCTCGGCACGGGCATCGCCATCTATCTCTTGCGCCGATTGCCGCGCCTCGTCTTCGTCGCCGCGCTCGTTGGCGCGGGACTGCTGGCGGCGCTCCTCCTCACGGCGTCGGACGCGCCACTCGATTTCTTCGGACGGACGCTCGCGCTCGACGCGGCGGTGCGCACGTTCCTGCTGCCGACGATTGCGCTGACCGCTGCGCTCGCGCTCTTCAGTCCCCTCACCTTCGAGCGCGCGAGTGACGCGCCGGCGACTGTCCTCGCGAATGCCCAGGGCGCCTTTTTCTTCTGGGGGCTTGCCGCGTTCGTTGTCGCCATCGCGCTCGATAGTTTTCCGCTCGCCGTATGTTTCTGGATTGCCGGCTTGATCGTTTCGATGCTTCTGGCGCGTTCGCCGCGCGAAGGACGCGTAGGCGGCGCGGCGTCGTTTCTGCTCCTCGCGGTGCTGGCTGGTGCCAGTCTTCTCCTCTCCCATCGCTTGTTCGAGTTGTATCCGCTGACGCCGGACGATCTCGATTTGATTTTCGCGGCGGTGCTCTTTCTCGTGCTTGGCTTGGGACTGTTGATGGGGGCTGTGCCGCTGCATCTTTGGCTGGGTCCGTTGGCCGACGAGATGCCGGTGTTGGGGATGGCATTTCTCGTTGGCGTCGTGCAGCCCCTTGGCGTGTGGCTGCTGATCGAGCGAATGGGTGCGGTGACCGGGCTTGCGGAGAAATCGCCGTTGCTCGCGATACTGCTGTTGGGTGGGGGGCTGACGGCAGTGGCGGGGGCGCTTTTCATTTTGTCGGAACGGCGCGAAGGACGGTTCATCGCGTACCTTGCCTCGATTCCGTTGGGACACGCGTTGATCGGTTTGAGTATGACCACGCGGTTAGGACTGACGGGCGCGTGGCTGGTGATGCTCAATCGCGGTATCGGGGTCGCGCTCGTGGCGGGGGGAGTGACGTTCGCGCGGTATCACGCCGAGCGTCGCTGGCAACTCGTCGGCGCATCGGCGATTCTGTGCGGTGGATTCGCGCTGGCTGGGATTCCGCCCACGCTCGGCTTTGCCGCGAACTGGGTAATTTACCGCGAACTCGCCGCGTCGAATCCCGCACTGATCGCGCTCCTTGTCGCGTCGGACGCGGCAGTGGTATTCGTCACACTCCGCGCGGCGAGGCGCGTCACCGCGCGCACCTCGGCGGAAGGTGTCCAAGGGGAGTTGAAAATTGTGCCGTATTTGTGTGCCGGCGTCGTCGCGCTGTTGCTCGTCGCGACGGTCATCGCCGGAATGTACCCGGCTTGGCTCGCCGATTCGCTGACGGCGATGCTGGCGGGCGGAGAGTAAGACATCAGACATCAGAAGTCAGAGGTCTGACCCCTGACCCCTGGCCCCTGACCCCTTTACTACCTGCCCCAGAAGAACTTGAGCGCGTCTCCAATGTGGGCGCGCCAGAATCCCCACTGATGCCCCTCGGGGTACTCTGCGCTCGACACGGTGTATCCCTTGCTCTGCAACAAATCCGCCAAGCGACGTTGTGCCGCAACGAAATCGTGTTCCGGCTTGCCTTCGCCGCGCACATCGGTCTCGTACGAGCCGACGACGAGATGAAATTTGATGCCCCGGTTTTGCGTGGCGGCGTAATCGCGCATCAGCGCGTCGTGCTGAAAACTGTAAAAGCCGGACTGCCCGGCGACACAGCCAAAGAGGTTCGGGCGACGGCGCGCCGCGTGCGCTGCCATCAATCCGCCGAACGACGCGCCGAGCAGCGCGCGCGCCGAGGCGTGCGCGCGCGTCGGATAGTTGTCGTCCACCCAGGGCACCAGTTCGTTTGCCAGAAAGCGGACGTACTGATTGTTGCGCGCGTACTCTTTTTCGCGATCGTTCGGCTTGATGAGCACCGCCAGGCAAGGTTGGATCTCTCCGCGTTCAATGAGATGGTCGAGGAGGCGCGGCAAATCGGCGTAGCGCAAATAGCCATCCCCATCGTTCGCGTAAATGGTCGCGTAGGCGTTTCTGGGATGGTAGCGCGGGGGAAAATAGAGCCAGAATGTGCGACGCTCTCCCAGGATTTGGCTCTGCATCCAATGCGCTTCGACAGTGCCGCGCACGCGCGGAGGGGAATCGGTCAGTTCGCGCGGTGCACTGTAACCTGGCATCGCCATTTCCGAGTGCGGACCGAAGCCTGGCGGCGCGACGCGCGGATTGCGCGGATCGAGTCGCGCGTGTCCGTTGACGACGATGCGGTACTCCAGCCGCGCCGCGCGCGGGAAGCGCTCGACGCGGTACCACAGTGGCGTGTCCGGCAAGTACGACATCGGCGCGGTCGGTTGCCAATTCGTCCAGTCACCTTCTAGCGCGACTTGGCGCGCGTCTTCGCTGAGGTAGAAAAACGTCGCGCGGGTCTCTTCGATGATCGGTGCGGTGTGCGCGTCGGCGAATTCGCGTACCAATCGCGTCTTTGCCGCAACCGACGGGGCATTTTCGAGTTGGAAGAGAAGTTCGTCGAAGGACATTTCAGATGGTAGATCGCAGATTGAAGTTCACTTTTGAAATCCGCCACCGGAAATCTCAAATGATGCCGGCGTCGCGCATCACTTGGCGCAAAGCCGCGCGGTCGGCTTCAGCGAGAGGGAGGAGCGGCCGGCGCGGTGGTCCGCCGTAGAAACCTTGATTCAGTTCTTCGAGCGCGGCTTTGAGACCTGGGACACTCCAACGCGTGGTGACCGCCGCGTTGAGTTGCACCAAACGCAGTTGTAAGGCGCGCGCGTCGTTATGCCGCCCCGCGCGGAACGCGTCGTACAGCGCGACGCATTCGCGCGGCGCAACGTTCGCGAGCGCGGCGACCGCGCCTTGCGCGCCCACGCACAGCGCGGGATACGCATAGCCACCCGAGCCTGCCAGCACCGAGAAATCGGGACGCACGGCGCGGACGATGTGGGCGTACTTGGCGACGTTGCCGCTACTGTCTTTGATGCCGATGATGTTGGGATGCTCGGCTAGTTGAATCACGGTATCCGCATCAATATCGAGCGCGGTCGCGGCGGGCATATTGTAGACGATCGTCGGCAGCGGCGACGCGTCGGCGATGGCGCGATAGTGTTGAATGAGCGCGGCAGGTTTCATCGTGCTCTTGTAGTAACTGGGAGTGACGAACATCGCCGCATCCGCGCCCGATTCGGCGGCGCGCTTGGCGAGTGCGATGCTCGCGCGCGTAGATTCCAATCCAGCGCCAACGAGGAAGAGTTTGTCGCGCGGAATCGCTGCGCGCGCGGCTTGCCACAGCGCGATTTTTTCAGACTCGGTGAGCATCACCGCTTCGCCATTCGAGCCCAGAACGACATAGCCGTGCAATCCCGTTCGATTCCACAACGCGAGGTTCGCCTGGAGTTTGTTCGGCAGAATCTCGCCATCCGAATCGAATGGTGTGGGAACAGGTGGAAAGATTCCTTCTAGTTTGATTGGCATAGACCTCTCCCGCAAACAACTGACAACGGTCGAGCGGGGTGGGTGTTGCGCGAAACGTGGACTTAACTACTGGGCGCTTTCCAGCCGCAGCGAAATCGCTTGCGAGACGCCGTCTTCCCCCATCGTGATCCCATAGACCGCGTCCGCGCTCTCCATCGTCGTGCGGTTGTGCGTGATGACGATGAACTGGGTGCCTGCGGTGAGTGTCCGCAACGCGTCGCGAAAGCGCGCCACGTTCGCTTCGTCGAGCGCGGCATCCACTTCGTCGAGTACGCAAAACGGCGTCGGCGAAACCTTGAGAATCGCGAACAGCAGCGCGGTCGCCGTCAGCGCGCGCTCGCCGCCCGAAAGCATCGCCAAATGCGCGGAACGTTTTCCTGGCGGTCGTGCCACCACGTCAATCCCCGTTTGCGTAATGTCGTCGGGATTCGTCAGTTCCAGCCGCGCGGTGCCCCCATCGAACAGCAGGGTGAAGAATTTCGTGAACTCGGCGTTGACCGCTTTGAACGTCGTTTGGAATTTCTCGCGCATCATTTGATCGAGTTCGGCGATGGCTTGGTTCAACTTTTCGATGGCGTGTTGCGCGTCGGCGGCTTGCTCCGTGAGAAACGTGTGACGCGCTTTCAATTCGTCGTACTCTTGCGGCGCGTTCGGATTCACTGCGCCGATGTATTTCAACTGATTGCGCAGCCGCCGAATTTCTTTCTCAAGACCTTCGGGCACTTGCGTGACGACAGGCAGCGTGAGGATTTCGTCACCCAACTGTAAACGCAACTGCGTCGGCACATCGGCGTCGAAGACGATGGCGGTCTCGCGCGTCGCGCCGTTCGCTGCGTCGGCGATGCTGCTGCGCGCGTCGCCTGCGCCGATTTCCGCCACGATGCTTCGCGTGTTCTCACCTTGCCTGGGATCATCTGGGGTGACGATTTTTATCGTCGGTGGGAGCACGCGGCCGCTCGCCAGATCATCTTCGATTTCCGCCTCTAGCCGCGCGATTTCCGCGCGCGCGCGTTCCGCCTCCAGCACCGCGCGGTTGTGCGTCTCTTCGAATTCGGTGAGACGCGCGCGCTCCAACGATTCTTGCTCTTCCAATTCGATTTGTGTGCGTTCGAGTTCGGCAAGGCGCGCTTCCAAGGGCGCAACCGTCTGATCGTTCTCGGTGAGCGCGCGCGCGGTTTGCTCGGCTTGCGTCTTGGCGGCGGCGTGTTGCTCGCGCGCCATGCGCGCGTCCTGCGTGAACGCGTCAAGGCGGCGGGTCTTGGCGGCGATTTGCGCGTCGAGTTGTGCGAGCGCGTGGCGCGCACTCTCCTCGGCGACGCGCGCGGTTGCGAGGTCGCGTTCGGCAATCGTCAGCGTGGCGCGTACTTCGGCGAGTTGTGTGCGCGTTGCCTCCGCTGCGCCTGCGGCTTCTGCGCGCTCGAATTCCAGCGAGGTGAGCGCGTCGGCTTGGAGGCTCAGTGCGGCGGCGGCACGCAAACCCTCTTCGTACACGCCGAGTTGCGTCTTGAGCGTGGCGAGTTGTTTCGCCAGTTCGCGAATTTCGGGCTGGCTTGCCTCCCGCAAGGTTGCCGCGGACGCGGCGCGTTGCTCCAGCGCGCGCAGCGCGGTTTCCGCATCGGCGACGGCTTGCGTCGCGCGCGCGCGTTCGTCTTCTTGCGCGGCGCGTTCACGCGTCGCTTGGGCGATGCGCTCTTCTTGCGCGCGGCGGGCTTGGGTGAGCGATTCGATTTCTGTATGCGCTTCAGCGAGTTGTTGCGTGGTGAAACGCAGACGCTCTTCCAACACTGCGAGTTCGCGCAGGCGCGCGGCGTGTTGTTGTTCCAGTTGCACGCGGGCGCGGCGCGCCTCGTTCGAGCGTGCGCGCAGGTCTTGCCCCTCGCGACGCTGCTGGGCCAACTGTGCGGCAAGGTCTTGGGTATGGGCGCGGCGCGCCGCCAGAGTCTCGCGCGCGCGTTGTTCGCGCTGCGCCGCCGCCTGCGCGCGCTGTTGCGCGTGCGCCCAGTGGAAGGCGTACCACGCGCGCAATTTCTCGTCGAGCGCTTTGACCAACCCGTCGTAATTGCGCGCGCGTTCGGCTTGGCGCGCCAGTGTCGGCAAGCGCGGCGAAATTTCGTTGATGATGTCGTTGACGCGAATCAGGTTCTGTTGCGTTTCGGCAAGTTTATCGAGCGCGTTCTGGCGTTTGGATTGATACAAGCCGATGCCTGCGGCTTCCTCAAAGAGCGCGCGGCGTTCTTCGGGACGCAGGGAGAGGGCTTGGTCCACCAAGCCTTGGCCGATGACGGCGTAGGTGTTGCGCGCCAGTCCCCAGCGCGCGAGCAATTCCAAAATATCGCGCAGGCGCACACGCGCGCCGTTCAGAAAATATTCATTGCCGCCATCGCGATACGCGCGGCGCCCCAGCGTCACTTCGGAGGGATTCGAGCGGAGCAATTCGGTCACCGGATCGAGTTTTGTTTTCTCGGTCTCCTCGGTGCTCTCTGTGGCTAGATCGCGCGTCCAAGGATCGGGATTCTCCAACGTCAGCGAAACTTCTGCCATTCCCATACGCGGACGCGTCGCACTGCCCGTAAAGATCACATCTTCGGTCTTTTTGACGCGCAGTTCCGAGTACGCTTGCTCTCCCATGACCCAGCGGACCGCGTCGGCGATGTTCGATTTGCCCGAACCATTCGGACCCACGATGGCGGTGATGCCTTGATCGAAAACAAAATAGGTGCGATTGGCGAACGTTTTGAATCCGTGCAGTTCGAGATGCTTGAGATACATTTTGGCTTTACGAATTGGGTTTGTCAATGGCCAATTGGAGTATAGGTAACGCTACATTCAATCGTGGAGACGTCAAAACTGGTGCACTTGATGCCCCG
>DYLA01000076.1:7911-12037 GCA_020722265.1 Anaerolinea sp. | reverse complement strand
CAGAAAGGAGCACCAATGGGATACATCGAATCGCTGATGGCAGAAAACGAACGCCTCGTCGTCAGGACCCGGCAGCACTGGATGGTGCTAGCACCGGCGTTCTTGGGCAATTTATTCGGCTCGTTCCTTCTCGCGCTCGTGGCGATCGTTCTCTTCGCCCTCGCGCCGGCACTGGGGCTGATTTCTATCGTGCTGTTGGCGCTGTCGCTGGCGCCTGTGTTCAACTTGCTCCGTGTGTTTCTCGACTGGTGGAATGAAGAGTACATCGTGACCAACCGACGCGTGGTGCAAGCGGAGGGGATCATCAATAAGCACGTGATTGATTCATCGTTGGAAAAGGTGAACGACGTGGTGTTGCACCAGTCCTGGCTGGGCCGCGTGTTCGATTACGGCGACATCGAGATCCTCACCGCCAGCGAATTGGGCGTGAACAAGTTGACCAAGATCACGCACCCCGTCAAATTCAAGACCGAGATGCTCAATCAGAAGGAAGCCTTGGGACGCGATGAGGATTGGGGCGCGCCCAGACGCGCTGACATTCCAGACCTGATCGCGGAACTGGACGCGCTGCGCCAGCGCGGTGCGCTGACGGAAGAGGAATTTCAGCGGAAGAAAGCGCAGTTGCTTTCCAAGATGTAGTGGAGCAGTGGAGATGGAAGACAGGCGGATAAAGCCAGCCGAGTTCTCGACGCGCGCCGAGATCGAGCAAGCGGCGCGCTATATTTCCGCGCAGACCCAGCACCAACCGACGGTAGGGCTAATTCTCGGCTCGGGCTTGGATTCGCTCGCGGACGAGATCGCGTCGGCCCAAGTCATTCCCTTTCGCCAGGTGCCGCACTGGCCGGTTTCGACGGTCGCGGGGCATCGCGGCGAACTCGTCCTCGGAACGCTGAGCGGGCGAACGGTGATGACGATGCGCGGGCGCGCCCACTACTACGAAGGATACTCGATGGCGCAGATCACGCTGCCGATTCGCGTGATGCGCGCGCTCGGCGTCGAGACCCTTATCGTCACGAACGCGGCGGGTGGCGTAAACGAGAGTTTCCGCGCCGGGGACGTGATGCTGATTACCGATCACATCAATCTGGTGGGGATGGCGGGACTGAATCCCCTGCGCGGTCCAAACGACGATACGTTGGGTCCGCGATTTCCGGATATGTCGCAGGCGTACGATGTTGCGCTGAGCGATCTCGCGCGCGCGGTCGCCGCCGCAGAAGGGATTCGATTGCGCGAGGGGGTGTACATCTTCCTCGCCGGACCCTCGTACGAGACGCCTGCCGATGTGCGCTTTATTCGAATGATCGGTGCGGACGCGGTAGGGATGTCCACGGTGCCGGAAGTGACCGTCGCGCGGCACGGGGGGATGCGCGTTCTCGGCTTTAGTCTGATTTCGAATTCGTTAGCGCACGCCCACGCGGAGGTGAGTCACGCCGAAGTTTTGGCGGCAGGCCATGCCGCCGTACCCAAACTCATCGCGCTCATCAAGGGCGTGCTGACGCGTTTGTAAAGCCCGCGAGGTTCAGCGCAAGTTGACACGTGGGCAATGCCGTTGTAGAATCCACAACTGTTAGCCAGAGCGTCAAGAGCCAACGCCTCGCGTTGGCTTGTTGTTTGGAAAAGATACATGGGCGAGCACAATCAGTCCAAGACCGAAGAACCACACGCCCGGCCGAATGCCGGCGTCAGCCAGGAGAGTTCCGAACCTTCGATTCACCCCGACCTGACCGCGCTCGAAATTCAACAAGGGCAGCGGCGGGGCGATAAATACGTGCGCGTCCTGCGCTCCCGCGAGTTGCGTCTGATTGCTCCCGGCGTGCTTCGCGCGACGGAGCAAGTCTCGCATCCGAGCGGTCGGCTCGGTGGGTTGTACACGCACTTCAAATCGCTCCTCCTCGGCAAGCCGTTGCCTACCACCGCAGAGAAGGAAGAACGGCTGAACAAGGTGCGCGCGCTGGCAGTCTTTTCGTCCGACGCGATCTCTTCGAGCGCGTACGCGACGGAAGAAATCTTGATCGTGATGGTGATGGCGGGCGCGGCGGGATCGCAGTACTCGATTCCGATCGCATTGGCGATTGCCCTCCTGCTCGGCATCGTCGCGTTTTCGTATCGGCAGACCGTTCACGCGTATCCGCGCGGCGGCGGTTCGTACACCGTCTCGCGCGAGAATCTGGGCACCCAAGCCGGTTTGGTTGCAGCCGCCGCCCTGTTGATTGATTATGTATTGACCGTCGCCGTCTCGATTTCTGCCGGCACAGCCGCCATCACCTCGGCGATTCCCATCCTGTTTCCCTATCGAGTCGAGATTTCGGTTGTCTTTATCATCATCATCACCCTCATCAATCTGCGGGGGGTGCGCGAGTCGGGCACGATTTTTGCGCTCCCGACTTATTTGTTTATCTTTAGTCTCGCCGGGGTCATTCTGTTGGGGCTGGCGCGCCTGTTGACGGGGAGCATCATTCCGCCAGAACCGCATTTCGAGGGAGCCGCGCCGGAGCCGGTCACACTCTTTATGTTGCTGCACGCATTCGCAGCAGGTAGCGTCGCAATGAGCGGCACCGAGGCGATTGCCAACGGCGTGCCTGTATTCAAACCACCCGAGTCGAGGAACGCGGCGACTACGTTGACCTGGATGGCAGGCATTCTTGGTTCGTTCTTTGTGGGGGTGACCGTGCTGGCGTACGCCTACGGCATCACGCCACGCGAGACGGAGACCGTTATCTCGCAGGTGGGGCGCGTGGTGCTGGGAACCGGCGTAGGGTACGGAATTTTCCAGTCGGCGACGATGCTGATTCTGGTGCTGGCAGCGAATACGAGTTTCGCTGGCTTTCCGCGTCTGGCTTATGTGATGGCGCGCGATGGATTTATGCCGCACCAACTCACCTATCGTGGGGATCGGTTGGCGTTTACGACCGGCATCGTCATCTTGGGAGCGTTTGCCATCGCGTTGGTCATTGGCTTTGGCGGGAGCACGCATGCCTTGATTCCACTGTACGCCGTAGGGGTCTTTCTTTCGTTTACCCTCTCGCAAGCGGGGATGGTGCGGCATTGGTGGAAAGCGCGCGCGCCAGGTTGGCAGCGCAGTATAGCGATCAATGCGACCGGCGCGGTCTCGACCGCCGTCGTCCTCGCAGTGGTGAGCGCGGTCAAATTCCAACTTGGCGCGTGGATCGTTTTTCTCTTGATTCCCACGTTGGTGGCTGTGTTCAACGGCATCTCCCGACACTATCGGCGCGTCGCGGAACAACTGAGTCTAGCCTCTGTGGCTCGCGCCGACCTTGCCCCCCCGCGCCAGATCGTCGTCGTGCCGATTGCCGACTTGAACAAAGCGTCGCTGCGCGCGCTGGCGTTCGCGCGTTCGATCTCTCCAGACCCGGTGGCGTTGCGAATTACCTACGAACCGCAAGAGATGGAGGAATTTCGCAAAGAGTGGGCACAGTGGGGCAACGGGACGCAATTGATCCTGCTCGAATCACCCTATCGCTCTTTCATCGAGCCCCTGTTGGCGTACATTGACGCGCTGGCGCGCCAAGACCCCGAAGCCGTCATCACGATCGTCCTGCCGGAATTCGTGCCGGCGCATTGGTGGGAGCACCTCTTGCATGGGCAGACCGCGCTGCGCTTGAAAACGGCATTGTTATTCAGACGGAACACGATCATCGTGAACATTCCGTATCATCTGAAAAGGTGAGTGTGATGCGTTTTTCTCACATCTTGGTTCCGATTGCCGGCCATCCCGCGGAGGAGCAGGCAATTCGACTAGCGTGTTACATCGCGCGGCAAGACAAAGCCCGTGTGTCGCTTTTGCACGTGATCGAAGTGCAGCGTCATCTTCCACTCGACATCGAGGATACGGAACAGATTCAGCGCGCCGAGTCCATTCTCGACAACGCGCTGCAAATCGTCGCGCAGGCGCGCGGCGCGGCGGAGACCGAGGTGCTTCAGGCACGCGCGGCGGGTCCCGTCTTGACGGACGAGGCAACCGCGCGCGGCGTAGACCTGATCATCGTCGGGATTCCCTACCGCGCTCCCTTCGGCGATTTCGAATTCGGGGAGACGACGCTCTACTTGTTGAAGAACGCGTCCTGCCCGGTCTGGCTCTGTCGCGGCGCGAGGGAGCAACCATCCG
>DYLA01000076.1:0-7811 GCA_020722265.1 Anaerolinea sp. | reverse complement strand
CGCGCGGACGCGTCGAGCGCGCGCGACGAATTTCTGCCCAACTCTTTACGCGCGACGATTTTCGTGGTATAGTATACGAGAGGAAAAGTCGAATGAAGGTAGTCATCTTGGGCTGCGGTCGCCTGGGCGCACACTTGGCGCGCCGACTCGACCGCGCCGGGCACAACGTGGCGATCATTGACCGGTCGAGCGAGTCGTTCGCGCGACTGGGAAACGATTTTCAGGGAACGATTGTGCTCGGCACCGGCATTGACGAAGACATTTTGCGCCGCGCCGGCATCGAGAATGCCGATGCCTTCATCGCTGTCAGCAACGGCGATAACACCAACGCGATGGCAGCCGAAATCGCAAAATTGGTTTTCAACGTACCGCGCGTGGTCGCGCGCCTGTACGACCCGGTGCGCCAGGAAACCTTCGACGCGTTGGGCTTGATGGAGACCGTTTGCCCAACCGTGATGGCATCGGACCGAATCTATGATCTCATCACCGCCGCGGGAACGGCCCCTTAGCCTGGATGGCGCGCCCGCACACTGGGACAAGCCAGCGAGCCTCGCCAAACTGCCAATACTGCTCTGCCTCCCTATCGCTTGCTGGGGTGCGCCAGCGAGGCTCTGCGCGTGAGGAATTCTATGTATATCATTATTGTCGGTGGCGGCAAAGTGGGCTACTACCTTGCCAAGATGTTGCTCCAAGACGAGCACGAAGTGCTCATCGTCGAAAAAGACAAGCGCAAGTGCGACATCATCTCCGCCGAACTCGGCGCCGTCGTCCTGCGCGGCGATGGCACTGATTCGGGTGTGATGGAAGAAGCCGGCATGGCGCGCGCAGACGTGGTGGTAGCGGTGACCGGCGACGACGAAGACAATCTGATGATTTGCCAGATGGCAAAGAGGAAATTCGACGTCGAACGCCGCATCGCGCGCATCAATAACCCAAAGAACAAACGCATCTTCGAATTGCTTGGCATTGACCGAACCGTTTCGGTCACCGATTTGATTCTCGCACAAATCGAACGCGAAATTCCCGCGCAATCGCTCGTGCACCTGCTTACCCTGCGCGAAGCCGGCGTCTCCTTCGTCGAAGCCAAAGTGCCGCCGGACTCGCCCGTCATCGGCAAGCGGCTGCGCGACTTGAGGATTCCGGACGATTGCGTGATTCCGTTGATCATCCGCAACGGCGCAGGCATCATCCCGTACGGCGAAACGACTCTCGCCGCCGACGACGAAGTGGTTGCCGTAACCGCATTGGAAAGCGAAGATGTTCTCGAACGCCTCTTTGGCGGCAAAACGTTGGAGGCGTAGCATCCTGTCAAACCGAAAGGGGGAGTGATCGAGCGCGATCGAAATTCGCGCGAGGGCGCGGACGCGCATCGGCGCGAGAGGTCTCGATGGAGAGCGGTGCCCGATACCTCATCCGTCCGCGAAGCGTGGGAGGGATCGCACAAGAACGCCAAGTGGAGCCAACGGCTCGTTTTTCGATGGCGTGTCAAACTCGCGCAGCCACTGCGCGAAAACTCTCACCAAAAGGAAGGTACCTATCTCAAATGGAAAAACTCACAACTGAATACAGCGAAAAGGAGCCCCCGGGTAGTATCGCAAGTCCTCCCTTGCCCCGTGTCATTTCCCTCGCTTCCGCGGGGCATGAGGACTTGCGTTTGAAAAGCCCCTTGTGGGCAGACGTCACCCCCGACCAGTGGAACGACTGGCGGTGGCAGATGCGGAATCGCATCACCACCTTGACTCAACTCCGGCAACTGATTCGCCTGACGCCGAACGAAGAGCAAGCCGTGCGGCTCAAACCCGATTTGAAAATGGCGATCACGCCGCATTTCGCCGCGCTGATGGACCCCGACGACCCGAATTGTCCCATCCGGCGGCAGGTCGTTCCGACGATGGCGGAATTCGTACTGGACGATCCCGATCTCGAAGACCCGCTGGGCGAAGACGCGCATATGCCGGTCCCCGGCTTGGTGCATCGCTATCCCGATCGCGTCCTGATAGACATCACCGATCAGTGCGTCGCGTATTGTCGCCACTGCACACGCCGCCGCTGGGTCGGCACCGGCGCGATGCCCGCCACCAAAACTCGCATCGAGGCGATTGCCCAGTACCTGGAGGCGCATCCCGAAGTGCGTGACGTTCTCATCTCCGGCGGCGATGGACTCTTCCTCGCCGACGAGATGTTGGACTATGTGCTCGCACGCTTGCGCGCCATCCAATCGGTCGAGATCGTGCGCGTGGGCACGCGGATTCCGATTTTCTTGCCCCAGCGCGTGACCGATACGATGGTGGCAACCCTTCGCAAATACCACCCGCTGTGGATCAACATTCACATCAACCACCCGAAGGAGTTGACCCCCGAAGCGCGCGCCGCGTGCGCCAAACTCGCCGATGCCGGTATCCCACTCGGTTCGCAGACCGTTTTGCTCGCGGGCATCAACGATTGCCCCAACACGATCAAAATGCTGGTGCACGAGTTGGTCAAAATGCGGATTCGCCCCTACTATCTTTACCAATGCGACTTGTCGCAAGGCATCGGTCACTTTCGTACGCCGGTCAGTGTCGGCTTGTCCATCATCGAAGCGCTACGTGGACACACGACCGGCTTTGCCGTGCCGACGTTTTGCATTGACGCGCCCGGCGGGGGCGGCAAAGTGCCGATTATGCCCAACTACTTGCTTTCGATGAACGACCGCAAAGTGATCGTCCGAAACTTCGAGGGCGTGATCGCGACCTACACCGAGCCGGACGAGTACAAACGTCATCACGCCGACGATTGCGAGTACTGTCGCCGTGCCGCGCCCAAGGAGGGCATCGCCAAGTTACTCGCCGGCGACGCGGTGGTCTTGGAACCGGAGGGCTTGCGCCGCAAGCAGCGCCGCGTCAAGAAACTCGACGCGGAGCGCCGGACCAGACGCAAGCAGCAGATTCGCCTGCCGGTCAAGACGCTGCCGCCGACGCCGGAACTTGTGCCGCTCGAACCGTTAGCAGCCGTCGCGCCGGCGCGCAAGACGCGCGGCAACGGCAACGGCTCATCGGCGCACCCCCAGAATGGCGGTAAAGCGCGTATGGAGGGATAGAGGATGTCCAAGCCACTCGTCGTCGCCCTCCTCTACAATCTCAAGCAGAACGCGCCGCGCCGCGCGGACGAACCCTGGGACGCGTGGAACGAACTCGACAGCGAAAAGACCGTTGCCAACCTTGAACGCGCGTTGCGCGCCGGCGGACACGAGGTTATCGGAATGGAAGGAGATGTCACCCTGCCGCAAAAGTTGGAGCGGTACAAGGTAGACATCGCCTTCAATATCTGCGAGGGGCACTATGTCGTCTCGCGCGAAGCGCAGGTGCCGGCGATCCTCGACGCGCTGCGCGTGCCGTACACCGGTTCTGGCGTGATGGCACTCACACTCGCGCTCGACAAGCCGATGTGCAAACGCGTGCTGTCGTTCTACGGATTGCCGACGCCGCGCTTTCAGACGTTCGTCACCGGCGACGAACGCCTTGACCCCGCGCTCAAGTTTCCGCTCTTCGTCAAGCCCAGCCGCGAAGGATCGGGCATCGGCATCAACGCGAAATCGGTGTGCCACAACGCGCGCGAGTTGCGCGAGCAGGTACGCTGGTGCATCGGCGCGTACCGTCAGCCCGCGCTCGTCGAGGAGTACATCGAGGGGCGCGAGTTCACGCTAGGAATGCTCGGCAACTTGCCTCACCACATCGCACCGCGCGCCGATGGCAAGCCCATCGAGCCCATCGCCGCCATCCGCGTCGCCAAGCCCAAGCGCGTCAAGACCGGGACGCCGGAGACGTTGCGCGTCTTTCCTCCGCTCGAGGTAGACCTTTCGCCTTGCCCGAAGGATCAGGCAGGGCTGTACACCTCCGTCATCAAAAGTCAGATGTACGATGTGCCCAAGTATCCGTGTCCCGCGCCGATTCCCAAGCGACTCTGGGCAAAGCTGGAGCAACTCGCGGTGAGGGCGTTCGCCGCGCTCGAGTGTTACGATTTCGCGCGCGTGGATTTTCGCTGGCGTGCCGATGGCGAACCAACGATTCTCGAAATCAACCCGCTCGCAGGCTTGCAGGAGGGCATCAGCGATATCGTGATGGCAGGCGAAGCGGACGGCGTGAGTTTCACCACGCTCGTCAATGGAATTCTCGATGCCGCGCTCCAGCGGTACGGGATGATCTAGTGCAGCCAGTTGATGCGTTGCCAGTGCAACCATCGCTCGAAGAGGAGCGGAGTGACTGTGCACTCCGCTCCGCGTTCTCTGTTTGTAGGTAGTGAAATGGCAATAGATGTGCAAGCCGTACGAAGAAAACTCGAAGCAGAACGCGCCCAGTTGCTCGCGCGCTCCATTCCACCGCCCGAAACGGCGCGGGGGGATGAGGCAGACCTCGCGGCAATGGCGCAAGCCAAAGAACAGTCGCAGTGGCTGGAGCAAGACCAGAAAAAGCGGCTGGCGCAAATTGATCAGGCACTCGCACGCATCGCTGCCGGCACATACGGCATCTGTGACCATTGCGGCAAGCCGATTCCGCCCGAGCGGATGGAAGCCAAGCCGTATGCAACGCTATGTGTGGACTGCCAGTCCAAGTTGGAAAAGAAAAGAAAGTAGGCGGGCGAACAGGGAAACCAGATTCAACCTGCACACCGGTTGACCTGCCTGCGCCTACACAACTCTGGTTCGGAGATTTCTTTGACCGCGTTCGTTTCCTTCCTCCGCGTTTACGCGATTTGGATTTATCTGCTTCTTCTCTTGGGCATCCTGTTTGGAATCAAGGGGCTGGTGGATGCGCGGCGTCTGTCGCGCACGACCCTCTTTTCACTAGATCAGGAACGCGCCGTCGAGCAATCGTTTCGCGCCATCATCCTGATTCTGTTTTTCCTATTGGCAATGTTCTTTGTCACCGGCGTCAACCTCGTCGTCGCGCCGGTGGCGCCAACGCCCGAATCACCGATTCCGCGCGCGCTGACGGTGACGCTCGCCCCGATTTTCTTTTCGACCAACACGCCGGTGCCGACGCCTACGCCGACTAGGTTGCCAGCGAGCCCAACGCGCGCCCAGACCGCCACACCCCTTGTGCCAACACCCACGCGCACCGCCACCAAACCGCCAGCGCCTGCCCAAACGCCGGGAACTGCATCCCCATTCCCGTTCCCCGCGCCGGTAATCGTTGGACCGGTGCCGAACGGCGGCACATGGATCGGCGAAGGACAGGCGAACGCGGCAATCACCTTCCGCTGGACGTGCGAGCCGTGCGCTCTCGGCGCGAACGATTGGTACGAAGTGGTGATTACCTTCACGGAACGCACCGGCGGCACGCGGACTGTCGCCGGCAGAACGCAAGACAAGTTTCTCTCGCTGCGGCGTCTGCTCGACGGCGGCGCGTACGAGATCTATCAAAAAGCGAAGGAAGACGAATTTCAATGGTACGTGCAGATCAAGCGCGAGCCGGGCAATCAACCCCTCTCGCCACCAAGCCAGACGTGGAAGTTCGTGTGGAAGTGATTGGATAATGAGCCAATGCACCGATGATTGTTGATCTATGGCAGAACGCATTCTCGTTATCGAAGACGAAAAAAAGATTGCCGATTTCTTACGACGCGGCTTGACCTACGAGGGCTTTCAAGTGGACGCGCAGTACGATGGCGAATCCGGCCTCAAAGCCGCGCGCGACAATCCACCCGATCTCGTCATCCTCGACGTGATGTTGCCCGGGCTAGACGGCTGGGAAGTATGCCGACGTTTGCGCGCGGGCGGGCCCACCCCGATTCTGATGCTCACCGCCAAAGACGCCGTCGCCGATCGCGTCAAAGGATTCGAGGTCGGTGCGGACGATTACGTCGTCAAGCCCTTTGCCTTCGAAGAGTTGATCGCGCGCGTGCGCGCCCTCCTGCGCCGCAGCCGCGTCACTGAAGAAACCGTCTTTCGCTTCGCCGACTTGACGCTGAACGTAACGACACGCGAAGTGACGCGCGGAACGCGGAAAATTGATTTGACGACGAAAGAGTTCGACCTGCTGCATTTCTTTATGCGTCACCCGCGCCAGGTACTCACGCGCGAACTGCTCTACGACCACGTCTGGGGATACGATTTTGGCGGCGAATCGAACATTCTCGAAGTGTACATCCGTTACCTTAGGACAAAACTCGAAGCGGCAGGCGAACCGCGCCTCATTCAAACCGTGCGCGGGGTTGGCTACGCGTTGCGCGAAGAGTAGTGGTCAGGGGATGAGTCACGCCGGACTCTTGTACCCTGACCCCTGACCCCTTGACAATGTCCATCCGCTTACGTCTTACTCTCTGGTACGTCCTGCTCCTCGCCGCGCTCCTCATCACCTTCAGCGGAGCGTTGTACGCGATGCTCTCCTTCAGTCTCCTCAACGAAGTAGACCGCCGCGTGCAGATTCGCGCGTCCGAAGTCAGCACGAGTCTCGCCACCGCGCTCGAAGTGCAAACCGAACCCCGCGTCTTTTTGCTGCGCGGCGGGCGACTGACGCTGCCAGCGGCAGACACATTCGCCACGCCCGGCGTCTTCGTTCAGGTCTCCACGCTCGAAGGGGTCGCGCTCTCGCGCTCCGAAAATCTGGGCGCGCAGACTCTCGTCGTCTCTACCGCCGCGCTCGCACTCGTCGCGCAAGGGAATTCGGTGTACGCGAACGTGACGAAGGACCGCGTGCCCCTGCGCGTCCTCATCGTGCCATTGACAGTGCGCGGGCAGGTCGTTGCCGCTGTCATCGTCGCCGAGTCGCTGCAGGGGGTCTCCGAAACACTGCAACGCTTGGGGGTGCTGTTGATTCTCGGCATCATCGTCGGATTGGGGGTTGCCGGCGTCGTCGGCGCGATTCTGGCGCACGCCGCGCTCGCGCCGATTGACCGCATCACACAAACCGCACACACGATCGCGCGGTCGAACGATCTGACGCGGCGTATCCAAACCAAACCAACACAGGACGAAGTCGGACGACTTGCCGCGACTTTCAATGCCATGCTGGAACGCATCGAAGAATTGTTTCGCGCGCAGCAGCGCTTTGTCGCCGATGTGTCGCACGAGTTGCGTTCGCCCCTCACCACGATTCGCGGCAACCTCGATTTGTTACGGCGCGGCGAGCGGGAGGACACGGAGACGCGACAGGAAACGCTGGCGGTGATCGAAGCGGAAGCGGCGCGGATGCAACGGCTCGTTCAAGATTTACTCTTGCTCGCGCAGGCGGACGCCGGGGTGCCCCTCGAACAGCGCGTCGTCGAACTGGACACTCTCCTCCTCGATGTGTTCCGTCAAGTGCGCCTGAACGCGGCAAACATCCACGTGTCGCTAGGTAGCGAAGATCAAATCCAAGTCATTGGTGATGCGGATCGGTTGAAGCAATTGTTCCTCAACCTGATGAACAACGCCATCCAGTACACGCCGAGCGACGGGCAAGTAACACTCTCGTTCGCGCGCGAGGGGGAATGGGCGCGCGTCGTCGTCGCGGATACCGGCATCGGCATTCCGCCGCAAGATTTGCCGCGCATCTTCGACCGTTTTTATCGCGTGGACAAGGCGCGCGCGCGCGAAAAAGGAGGCACGGGACTGGGGCTCGCCATCTGCAAGTGGATCGCCGAGGCGCACGGCGGGCGCATCGAAGCGCAGAGCCAAGTGGGCAAGGGAAGTTCGTTTACGGTGTGGCTGCCGCTGGCGAAGACGACAAACCCAAGATAACAGACGACAGGCGGGAAACCACTGGAGACGAAGGACAGAGGTAGAGCGTCCTTCGTCTTTTTTCTTTCGTCCTGGGTCACTTGGGTAGCACCACAGTAAATCGTGGACATGG
>DYLA01000075.1 GCA_020722265.1 Anaerolinea sp. | reverse complement strand
GGGCATCAAGTGCACCAGTTTTGACGTCTCCACGATTGAATGTAGCGTTACCTCGAGGGCTGTATCAAGCACGTTTGGGTGATGCTGCAAAAACGTACTTACTCCGAATCTTCGTTGATGTTGACCGTGAGCCGCCTGAAGTCGTGACGGTTTATCGAACCAGTAAGATTGCCAAGTATTGGAGGTCTGAATGAAAGTCATTTACGACCGCGAGACGGATACGCTAACAGTTATTTTTACCGATGTCCCTGTTGCAGAAAGCGACGAAGACAAACCTGGCGTGATTTTGGATTACGACGCGGTAGGCAACTTGGTGTCACTGGAAATCCTAGACGCTTCGCGTCGTGTTCCATTTCCAAATCGTATCGAATATCAAATGGCTCCAGTACCTGCCTAATCAGTCGGAAATCCACTATGCCCCAAGTAACCATAGACAACAAATCCGTTGACGTTCCCCACGGCACCCTCATCGTCGAAGCCGCGAAACAAGTCGGCATCGAGATTCCTGTGTTTTGCTATCATCCCAAACTGCAACCGGTGGGAATGTGCCGTATGTGCCTCGTCGAAGTGGGCACCCCCAAGCGCGGCAAGGACGGTCAAATCGAACGCGACGCAAACGGCGCGCCCGTAATCGCGTGGATGCCCAAATTGCAAACCGCCTGCACAACAGTCGTCTCCGATGGAATGATGGTGCGAACCGACACGGCGCAAGTCGCGGACGCGCGCCGCGCCATCATCGAATTCCTGCTCACCTCGCATCCACTCGATTGTCCGATTTGCGACAAGGGGGGCGAGTGCCCCTTGCAAAATCTGACGATGGCGTACGGTCCTGGGCAGTCGCGCTTTCCCGTCGAATCGAAATTCCACAACGAGAAACGCGTGCCACTCGGCGATTTGATTATGCTCGATCGTGAACGCTGTATCCAGTGTGCGCGCTGCGTCCGCTTTCAAACCGAGATCGCCGATGACCCTGTGCTTGGTTTTGCCGCCCGCGGCCGTGGTCTGGAAATCGTCACCCTCTCCGATCCACCGTTCGATTCCAAGTTCAGCGGCAACACGATTGACACTTGCCCCGTCGGCGCACTGACGTCGCGTGATTTTCGATTGAGCGCGCGCGTATGGGAAGTGCGCGATTATCCCAGCGTGTGCGCCCACTGTTCCGTCGGCTGCAACCTGTGGATCGGCGAGCGCGATCGCACCATCAAGCGCATCGTCCCGCGCGAAAACGAAGCGGTCAACGAAATCTGGTTGTGCGACAAGGGGCGTTTCGTACACCACTTTGCGACGTCGTCAGAACGATTGACCCAACCGCTGATTCGCCGAAACGGTGATCTGCAACCGGCCACCTGGAACCAAGCCCTCGATCTGGTTGCCACGCGCTTGAAAGAAATCCAGCAGCACGATCCCAACGCGGTGGGTGGGCTCGCCGGCGATCGCGCGTCGAACGAAGATTTGTACTTGTTCCAAAAACTCTTTCGCCGCGTCATCGGCTCGAACAATCTCGATCATCGCGTCGGCTGGAGCGCGGCGAATGTTGGCGCAGACCTGATTCGGCTGTACGGCGCGGGCATCGGCACGAATCTCGGCGCGCTTGCCCATGATACGACCGCGCTCGTCTTGGGCGCAGACCCCGAAGAGGAGCAGCCGGTCATTCGCTTGCGCCTCGCGCGCAGCGCACGGGTGTTCGGCGCGACCCTCATCGTCGCGAACGGACGGTTGACGAAACTGGCAAAATACGCCAAGCAATCGGTCGTCTATCGCTATGGTGGCGAGTCTGCTTTCTTGTTAGGAATGGTGCGCGCGATCATTGACGAAAATCTCGAAAACATCGAGTTCATCCGCGCGCGAGTTGCAAATTTCGACGCGTTCAAGACAGCGCTTGCACCCTACACGGTCGAGCGATGCGCCGAGTTGAGCGGCGTGAACGCAGACGCGCTTCGCAACGCGGCGCGCGCGTTCGCGAAATCGCCGGATGCGCTGATCTTGTACGGTCGCGAAGCGATGTTCGCGCAGCAAAACGACCCTGCCGTCGCGTCGGGCATCGCAACCTTGTTACTCATCACCGGACACGTCGGTCGCGCGAACAATGGTCTCGTCGCGCTCTATCCGCACAACAATTCGACCGGCGCGTTCGATTTCGGCTTTTTACCCGATCACGGTCTGGGACGCGCGCAAGTCGAATCGAAAGGTTTGTCCGCGCGCGAGATGACTTGTGGCAAGGTGCGCGCGTTGTACGTGATGGCGTGCGACCCCGCGCTGACAAGTGATTCTCTGGTTGGAACCCAGCAAGGCGAGAGCGTGCGACAGGACGGTTTCGTCAAACCCGAATTTCTCGTCGTCCAAGATTTGTTCTTGACGGAGACGGCCAAACTCGCCGATGTCGTTTTGCCCGCGCAATCCTTCGCCGAACGCGAGGGCACGTTCACGAACACCGAACGCCGTGTGCAGCTTTTCCGCGCCGCACTCAAACCGGTGGGCGAAGCCAAGCCGGATTGGTGGATCGTCGCGGAAATCGGCAAGCGATTGGTTTCGGGGTCTAACTTGAAACTCGAAACCTGGGACTATGCCCACGCGTTAGAGATCACAGAGGAAATTGCCGCGAGCGTGCCGCTCTACAAGGGAATGACGTGCGCGGCGCTGGCGGAAAACGTCAAACTGCCGCGCCCGCGTTCAGGGCAAGGCAATCCTAGCGGCGAACCCGCGCAGATCGCGATGGGCGAGTTGGAAAATATTTCCAGCGGCAAAATGTGGGCGAGCGTCGCGGAGAGTGACGCGTCGGCAAAATTTGAGTTGGTGTGGAAGGAACCCAGTAGTCAGTATTCAGTAGTCAGTAATCAGTACGTGCTGGCGGTGGCGCGTTCGTTGTATGATGGCGGGACGTTAGCAAGTCGGACGAAAATCGTGCAGCCGCGCGTGCCTGCGCCGTACGTCGAAATCAATTCGCAAGACGCGGAGGAAATCGGCATTGCGAATGGCGCGCGCGTGCGTGTGTCGTTTGACGCGCGCGTGATCCAAGTGAGTGCGCGCGTCAATGGTCACGTGCCGCCGGGCGTCGTGTTGATGGCAAATAACTTGGATGGAACCGCCGCCCTGCCGATGGGCGCGCGGGTGAAGATCGAGAAGGTATGAGATGCCCCTGTCATCGAGGTTAAACTATGGCTTTTCCTGATATTGGTGCGCTCATCAAAGGTATGTCCGTGACGCTGCGGGAGATGTTCAACCCACCGGTCACATACCAATACCCCGAAGTTCGCCGCCCGCTCTATCCGCGCTTTCGCGGACGGCACGAATTGAAGCGGCACGCCAATGGCTTGGAAAAATGCATCGGTTGTTCGCTCTGCGCCGCCGCGTGTCCCGCCGACGCGATCTACGTCGAGCCTGCCGAGCAAACGGACGCGGCACGCTATTCGCCTGGCGAACGGTACGCTAGGCGGTACGAAATCAACCACATCCGCTGCATCTTTTGCGGCTTTTGCGAAGAAGCCTGCCCCACCGGCGCGATCGTCCTGGAGCACGATTACGAACTCTCGTACTACAATCGCCGCGACGCGATCATCACAAAAGAACGACTGCTCGTGCCACCCCCCGCGCCCGATCTGAGCACGCCGCGCGCAATGCCAGACCCGGGTGGGCTGTACTCCGCCATTCCGCCGGTCAAGGGCGGGGTCGAGCAGTAACACCTCGTCAGCCATCCGTAGCCGGATTCTGACTACTGTTGGCTGGCTGCTGCCATCTAAACGCCGATGTACGAGTTCCCTTGCCCTCCGAACGAAATTTGTCGTCCCACCTTCTGGAACATTCCCGAATGGCTGCACATTGCCTTGTACATCATCGCGCCCATCGTCGTGGTGATTTTCCTCTACGGACTGTGGCGGCACGTCCGCCATTGGCGCCGCGGCAAAGGCAAGTTCTCGCTCTTGCCGCTGGTCGAGCGCGCCAAGATGTGGCTTGTGATGGGTGTCGCCGCCAAAAAAGTCGTGCTCGATATTCAGCCCGCCGGCGTGATGCACGGGCTCTTGATGTGGGGAATGTTCGTGCTTTTTCTCGGCACCGCGCTGGCGACGATAGATTGGGACATCACGCGCCCCCTGATTGATCCGCACCGGTGGCGCTTGCTCCAAAACGGATTCTACTTCCTCTACAAGACCATTCTCGACATCTTTGGCCTCCTCGCACTGATAGGGTTGCTCCTCGCGTTCGTCATTCGCTATGTCCAAAAGCCGGAACGACTCGATGGTCGTTCCGGCAAACGCTTTTTCCGCGAGGATCTGTGGATCGTGGGTGCGCTCCTTGTCATCGTCCTCACCGGCTTTGCCATCGAAACGCTGCGCCTTGCCACACAGCCGATCGAAACGGCGCGCTTGGGCGAACGCGTGATGTACTGCACGACTTGCTCCGTCGTCGGCTGGCGACTGGCGCGCTGGCTAGCCCCCTTTGATCTCGACGCGCTGCTAACGCTGCATCGCATCGTGTGGGTTTTTCACGGCTCGCTCGTGATGGTGTTTCTCGCGACCGTGCCGTTCACCAAGATGGGGCATTTCCTGATTTCGAGCGCGAATACTTTTTTCAAGAGACTCGAACCAGCGGGCGCAATTCCCCAGATCGAAAACCTCGAAGAGCAGGAAACATTCGGCGTCGGCAAGATCGAAGACTCGACCTGGAAGCAGTTACTCGATTTTGACGCGTGCACGCGTTGCGGTCGCTGTCAGGACGCTTGTCCCGCCGCGCTGACCAGCAAGGCGCTCTCTCCCAAGAATATCATCGTCAAGATGTTCGAGGCGGCGCATGCTCAGCCGCCGCGCGCGCTGCATGGCGAGGTGATCGACGCGCAAGAGTTGTGGGATTGCACGACTTGTATGGGCTGCGTTCACGCGTGCCCGGTTTCGATTGACCAACTCGGCACGATTATTGACCTGCGCCGCTATCTCACCCTCTCCGAGGGTTCGGTGCAATCCTCTGGCGCAAACGCGATGAACTCGATGGAGCGGCAGGGCAATCCGTATGGGTTCCCCAAGGCGGATCGCTGGAAGTGGGCGGAAGGTCTGGACGTGCCTTTCGCGGAGGAGGGGATCGAATACGACGTGCTCTTTTGGGTTGGCTGCGCGGGCGCGTACGATGCGCGCGCACAAAAAATCACGCGCGCGTTCGTCACGATTCTGCGCACGGCGGGCGTGCACTTGGCGGTGCTGCGGGAAGAACGCTGCACCTGCGAATCGGCGCGACGGCTGGGAAACGAGTACCTGTACCAGATGGCGACGCTGGAAATCGTCGAAGCGCTCAAGCAGTACAAGTTCAAACGCATCGTCACGATTTGCCCGCACTGCTACAACACCATCAAGAACGAGTATCCACAGTTCGGCGCCACGTTCGAGGTCATCCATCACACGCAACTCATCCACGAATTGCTCACGAACAAGCGCATAACCCTCAAGCCAACGCCTCTCTCGCGCCTCACCTATCACGACTCGTGCTACTTGGGCCGCTACAACAACCTCTACGAGCCGCAGCGCGCGGTTCTGCGCGCGCTCGGCGCCGAGGGTCACCTTGTGGAAATGCCGCGTTCGCGCGCGCACGGCCTGTGTTGCGGCGGTGGCGGCGGGCGGATGTGGCTGGAAGAAAAGACGGGGACGCGCATCAACCAGACGCGCGTGACCCAGGTGCTTGCCGTGAACGCGTCCATCGTCGTGTCCGCGTGCCCATTTTGTATGGCGATGCTCGACGATGGCGCGAAGGCGCTGGGCGTGGACGAGAACCTCGCGCGCAAGGATCTCGCCGAGTTGGTGGCGGAGGCGTTGTGAGTGGCACTGTTCCCGTACGCCTCCGTGAATTCACGTTGGACGATTACGACGCGGTCTATGCGCTCTGGCAAAACGCGGGAGCGGGCATTGGCATCGGACGCTCGGACACGCGGGAAGAAATCGCCAAGAAATTGCGGCGCGATCCCGATTTGTTCCTCGTCGCGACCGATGGGGGAAAAATCGTTGGCACCGTCATCGGCGGGTACGATGGGCGGCGTGGGTTGGTCTACCATCTCGCCGTCGAACACGCGTATCGTGGGCGCGGCTTCGGCAAACTGTTGATGCGGGAAATCGAACGGCGATTGAGAGCCAAGGGATGTCTCAAGTGCTATCTGCTCGTCGCGGAAGGGGGCAAGGCTGTCATCGAGTTCTATCGCCAGATCGGTTGGGAGGTGATGCCGGTGACGCTTATGGGCAAAACACTCGAGGGGGCAAGTTGACCAAACGACCACGCGCGCGTGATCTTGGCATCCGAATCGGACGAATCAAAACCGGACGCTACAACGCGATCACCGATGTCGCCGGCGTACGCGTCGGACACACGACGTTGATCGAAGGGAGCGGCAAACTCGTTCCCGGCAAGGGCCCGATTCGCACCGGTGTCACCGCGATTCTGCCGCACGGCGGCGACCTCTTCCTCGAAAAAGTGACCGGCGCGGTGCTGCGCATCAACGGTTTCGGCGAAGTGACCAATTCCGAACAGGTGCGCGAGATGGGATTCTTGGAAGGTCCCATTATGCTGACGAACACCTGGAACGTGCCGCGCGTCGCGGATGCGGTGATTGACTGGAGCATCGAACGCAATCGGGCGATGGGAGTGGACACGTGGGGCATCAGTCCGATTGTCGCCGAGACGAGCGATATGTACCTCAACGACATTCGCGGTCGCCACGTCAACCGCGATCACGTTTTCCACGCGATTGACACAGCCGCTGGCGGCGCGATCGCGGAAGGTGCGGTCGGCGGCGGCACCGGCATGATCTGCTACGATTTCAAAGGGGGTATCGGCACCGCGTCGCGCAAGTTGCCCGATAAACTCGGCGGCTATACCGTTGGCGTACTCGTCCAGACGAATTTCGGCTGGCGACCGCAATTGGTGATTGACGGCGTGCCAGTCGGACGCGAGTTGATGCGTTACAAACCGGTGCGGCGCCAAGTCATCCATCCACCTGCGCCCAAGCGCGTGGTGGATGGTGGCTCTGTCGTCGTCGTTATAGCGACCGATGCGCCCTGTTCGTCGCGCATCCTGACGCGGCTCGCCGGGCGCGCCCAGAACGGACTCGCGCGCACCGGCTCGCACACCGGCAACACCAGCGGCGATTTCGTCATCGCGTTCAGCACGACGCGGCGCAAAAAGCACTTTGCCGACGCGCTGACCTACCCCGCCGAGCAAATCATCGAGCAAGGAGACCTCATCAACTATATGTTTTGGGCGGTGGTCGAAGCGGCCGAGGAGGCGGTGCTCAACTCCCTCTTCAAAGCGGATACGATGCTCGGCCGCGATGACCGCGTGGTGCCCGGCTTGCCGATTGATCTCGTCGTGCAAGTCATGCGAAAGTACGGGCATACAGAAGTGCATCTCGCGTGAAGGAGTGTGGCAGCGATGCGTATCGGTATTCTCACCGTCAGCGACCGCGCGTCACGCGGCGAATACGAAGACCAATCCGGACCCGCGCTGCGCGAACTGCTGCGGGAACGTTTCGGCGGCGACGTTGACCGCGCGCGCGTCGTCCCCGACGAAAGCGCCGAGATCACGCGCGCGCTCGTCGCCTGGTGCGACGACGAAAAACTCGACCTGATTCTCACGACCGGCGGCACCGGCTTTGCCCCGCGCGATGTGACGCCCGAAGCCACGCGCGCAGTCATCGAACGCGACGCGCCGGGACTCGTCCAGGCGATGCTCGCGGCATCGTTGCAAAAGACGCCGCACGCTATGCTCTCGCGCATGGTCGCCGGGATTCGCGGGCGCACGCTCATCGTCAACCTGCCGGGCAGCCCCAAAGCCGCCTGCGAAAATCTCGCCGTCATCTTGCCCGCGCTGCCGCACGCGCTCGAGTTGTTGCAGGGAAAAGATAGTCAACACCAAGCCGTAGACTGATGACCGCCAACCAGGAGGCTCGCATGAAACCTACACGCTACCGCTGGCTCGTCGTGGCTGTGTTCTTTGTGTTTATGCTGCTCCATCAATCGGATCGTCTGCTCATCGGTCCACTGACGACGCCGATTATGCAGACGTTCGGGATTGACGAGGCGCAGATGGGCGCGGTTTTTACCGGCGCGCTCATCGTCAGTTCGATTCTCTATCCGCTGTGGGGTTATTTGTACGACCGCTTTGCGCGTGCCAAGTTGCTCGCGCTGGCTTCGTTCATCTGGGGTTCGACGACGTGGTTGAGCGCGATTGCGCCGACGTATCCCACCTTCCTTGCCACGCGCGCCTCCACCGGTATTGACGATTCGAGTTACCCAGGACTTTACAGCCTAATTGCCGATTACTTTGGGCCGCAGGTGCGCGGCAAGATTTACGGTTTGCTGCAAATCGCACAGCCGCTCGGCTATATGGTCGGCTTGATCGTCGGAACGATGTTCGTCGCCAGTCTGGGGTGGCGCGGCATCTATTATCTGACTGGGTCGCTCGGCTTGGTGCTCGCCATCGTCATCTTCTTCACTGTGCGCGAGATGCCGCGCGGCAAGAGCGAGCCGGAACTCGCCAACCTCGAACAAATCGGCATCTATCGTTTCGATAAGAAAATCGCGCTTGGTTTGTTCCGCAAAAAGAGCCTCCTCTTGTTGTTCGCGCAAGGTTTCGTCGGCGTCTTTCCTTGGAACGTGATCACGTACTGGTTCTTCCGCTATCTCGAAACCGAGCGCAAGTATTCGCCCGACGCGGTGCTGATGACGATGGCGCCGGCGATTCTCGTGCTGGCGGCCGGCTACTTCGTTGGTGGCGCCGTGGGCGATTGGATGTTCAGGCGCACGTCGCGCGGGCGCGTGTTGACCGCAATGGTCGGCGTGTTGACCGGCGCGGTGATGCTCGCGCTGATGATGAGCGTGCCGATGGGCAACCAAACGCTCTTTTTGGTGATGCTCTTGTTCACCGCCGTGTTCATCCCCTTCGCGTCGGCAAATGTGATCTCGACGGTGTACGACATCACCCTGCCCGAAGTTCGCAGCACCGCGCTCGCCGTGCAATACTTTATCGAAAACAGCGGCGCCGCGCTCGCTCCCTTGCTTGCCGGCATTATCGCGGTGCGCTCTTCGCTCCACGATGCCATCTTGCTGATTTGCGTCTCGACGTGGCTGCTCGGCGCGATCCTTCTCGCCTTCACCGCGTATTGGGTGCCGCGCGACATTGCGACGCTGCGCGAGCAGTTGCGCGCTCGCGCCGAGTTCGAGCGCGCGGCGCAACGCGGTTGAGTTCGAGGTTCGCCGACGCAGACCTCGAACCTTGAACGGTGCATCTTGGAATCCAATGCTACGCGTCTCTGTCCTCCAACTTGACTTGGCCTTTGTGCGCACGCCGCAAGAGTTCTTCGACCGAATGTACGAGCCGATCGGGCGCGCCGTCGCGCCGGCTGATGCCGCCGCGAACGACACCACGCTCGTCGTTCTACCGAATCTGACTGGCTGGCAGTTGCTCGGCATTGCGCTGCCCTCCGTGCTAGGCAGTCACTTGGCGCGGCTTGACCCAGTGGCGCGCGCGTGCCGGTTTCCCTCTGTCGCGGCGATGTTGACCCGCGTCGCGCCGGTGATGCGCGATTTCTTCGCGCACCTGTTCGCCTCGCTGGCGCAGCGGCTGGGCATCTATCTCGCGCCCGGCACCGTCGTCGAACTCGACGGCGGCAGGCTGTACAACACGGCGTACCTCTTTGCGCCGGACGGGACGCTCGTGGGTACGCAGCGGCAGACGCATCGCGCGCCGCAGGAGATTGCCTGGGGTTTGGCGCAAGGCGAGACGCTGCGCGTGTTCGATATGGGCGCGGCGCGCGTCGGTTTTGTCATCGGCGAGGATGTGGCATATCCCGAAGTGTCGCGTATCCTTGCACTGCAAGGCGCGAATCTCCTGATTCACCCAGCGGCGTACGCGCGCTGGAACGACGAACACATCCTCTTCGACCTCTGGCGCGAGGTGCAGTCGAATCAGGTGTTCGGCGCGCAAGCGTGCTGGATAGGCCAAGGGCAATCGGCGATTTACGCGCCGGTTAGCGACGACGCTCCGACCGGCATCGTCGCGCAAGCCGCGCGCGCGGAGACGGAAACGTTTGTCGGAGCGACGCTTGATTTTGCCATGCTACAACGCGCGGTGGACGCGTATCCGATTTTCGATTTCTTCAACTACGACCTGTACGCGCGCGCGTTCCCGACGGTCTACCAAACCGCGCGCGCTTGACAGCCGTTCACGGGTGCATTTCCCCCAACCTTTGTATGCGCCCGCTCTTTGTTTTATGTTTCGCGTTTATGCCGATCAAAGACTGGCTTGTCGAACGCGCGGCTGCCGCGCTGCTTGAATACAAATCGCGTCCCGGCGCGATTCGCCGCGCCCTGGCGGGGCGCAAGTACACGCGCCCACCGGCGCCGACGCGCGATCGGGTGACCGTTGCCGTCGTTCAACTGGGCGCGGACCTGCTCGATGATGGTGCCGCCTTCGCCGGCGTCTACTATACGCTCGTGCGCGAAGCGGTCGAGCGGGGCGCGCAATTGGTCGTCTTTCCCGAATACGCGTGGTTGCCGATTTTGGGCTTGCTGTCGCCCGTGCGCGATCTGGCGCGCAAGAAGGTCGCGCTCCAAGACGCGGTTGAGCAACTCGCGCCGGGCAAAGGATTCACCCTCGCCAGCGTTTTCCGGACGATGGCGCCTATCGTCAAACGCGTCTTCGAGACGACTGGCGCCGAACTTGCCTCGCGCTTTGGCGTCTACCTGATGCCCGGCACGGCCATCACCTCGAATCTCGCCGGACAGTTGTTCAACACCGCGTACCTCTACGACCCCAGCGGCGCGCTCATCGGCACGCAGCACAAATTGCATCCGACCGCGCTCGAGCGAGAGTGGATGACAACCGGGCGCGACCTCACGGTCTTTGATTTGCCCTTTGCCAAGATCGCGATGCCGGTCTGTATGGATTTTACGTACTGGGAGACGACGCGCCTTGCGACGCTGCGCGGCGCGGACCTCTTGCTCGATATGTCGGCAGACGAGACAGGCGATCAGTGGTACCGGGCGGTGCGCGGCGACGAAACGCGCATCCAAGAGAGTTTTGCCTACAGCACGCGCGCGTACCTCGTGACCGAGTTGTTCGGTTTGAATTTCTGCGGACCGAGCCACATCGCCGCGCCGCTGGGACTGCACAGTGATACGACCACGTACCTGGCGCGCGCACAGACGCGCGACCGCGAAGAAATCATCACCGCCGAACTCGATCTGGCGCGCCTGCGCGAGTTTCGCGCGGCGCACGCGCGCGATTTCAATTTCGCGTTGTACGAAAAATACCTGCCCCAGGCGTATGCCGACTATCGCTTGCGGGTTACCCAAGACGGCAAGCGGCGGGTGACCGGCGGGATGTGAGGCGTGGAGCTGCTGATCACGGGGCTTGTCATCGGTTTTTCGATCGCCGCGCCGGTGGGTCCGATCGGCGTGCTGTGCATTCGGCGCACGCTCGCGGACGGGCGCGCTGCCGGCTTGGTCTCCGGTCTCGGCGCGGCGACAGCAGACGCGATCTACGGTAGTATCGCCGGATTCGGGCTGACGTTCATCTCCAGTTTCTTGCTCGACCAGCGGCTGGCGCTGCGGTTGCTCGGCGGCGTGTTCCTGTGTTATCTCGGCGTCAAGACGCTGCGGGCGCGCCCGGCGGAACGCGTCGCAGCCGCAGAAGGCAAGGGACTCGGCGGCGCGTACGCTTCGACGTTTGTGCTGACCCTGACCAACCCGCTGACGATTCTTTCGTTCGCGGCGATCTTCGCCGGGCTCGATCTTGCCGGCGCGCGCGCGAGTTACCTTGCCGCCGCGATACTCGTCGCCGGCGTTTTCCTCGGCTCGGCGTTGTGGTGGCTGCTGTTGAGCGGCGGGGTGAGCATTTTCCGCGCGCGCTTGGACGTGCGCGCGCTGCAGTGGGTGAATCGAATTTCCGGCGCGATCATCCTCGGGTTCGGCTTGGTGGCGCTAGTGCAGCAACTTGAAAGAGTTGCATACTAGCCCTGCTGGAACATATCGGGGTAACGCTACATTCAATCGTGGAGACGTCAAAACTGGTGCACTTGATGCCCC
>DYLA01000074.1 GCA_020722265.1 Anaerolinea sp. | reverse complement strand
GACGGCGGTTTCGATTCGATTCACTTCGACGAGGTCAATGCCGGTGGATAACATCTAATATCCTCGCCCCACGCCGCGATATTCGAATCCCAACGCGCGCATCTGTGCGGGCTCGTACACGTTACGCCCGTCCACCAGCACCTTGCGCCGCATCGCCGCCGCGACGCGCGCCATGTCCACCTGCTTGAACTCGTTCCACTCGGTCACCAGCACCAGCGCGTCCGCGCCCTCTGCCGCCGCGTACGCATCGCCGCAGAAGACAATGTCCCGGCTGACGCGCTGCGCGGTCTCCATCGCCACGGGGTCGTACGCGCGAATGTGCGCGCCTTCAGCCTGTAAAATATGGATGATGTCGAGCGATGCAGCCTCGCGCACGTCGTCGGTGTTCGGCTTGAAGGCGAGTCCCCAAATCGCGATCATCTTGCCGCGCAGATTGCCGAGTAGCTCGCGCAAGCGGGTGACTATGCGGCGACGCTGATCGCGGTTGATGTCCATCACCGCGCGCAAGAGCTGCGGATGGCAGTCGTTCATCTCCGCCATCCACGTCAGCGCCTTGACATCTTTGGGAAAGCACGAGCCGCCAAAGCCGATCCCCGCGTCCAGAAACGCGCGGCCGATGCGCTTGTCCATCCCCATCCCGGCAGCCACTTCTTTGATGTCCGCGCCGAGTCGTTCACAAATCGCTGCCATCTCGTTGATGAACGAAATGCGCGTCGCCAAGAACGCGTTCGACGCGTACTTGATCATCTCTGCCGTCCGCAGATCGGTGATCATAATCGGACACCGCAAGGGGAGATAGAGTTGCGCCACTTGATCGGCGGCGTCGCGATTCGTCGCGCCCAGCACCACGCGATCGGGTTGCGTGAAATCGTACACTGCCGAACCCTCGCGTAGAAATTCCGGATTCGAGACGACGTCGAAATCCACGCCGGGCTGTTTGCCGCGCTCGATCAAAATTTCCGCGACCGAATCGCCAGTGCCGACCGGCACTGTACTCTTGTTGACGATGATCGCGTAATGCGTGAGCGTCTCGGCGATGCTTTCCGCCGCCATCCGCACGTATTTCAAATCGGCTTCGCCGTCTACGCCGGAGGGTGTGCCCACCGCGATGAAGATGAAATCCGCGTGCGGCACCGCGTCGCGATAGTGCGTGGTAAAGATCAACCGCCCGGCGGTAACGTTGCGGGCGACCAGTTCTTCCAAGCCAGGTTCGTAGATCGGCATTTCGCCGCGTCGGAGTTTTTCGATCTTGTCTTCGGCGATGTCGAGACAAGTGACCTGATTGCCGAGATCGGCAAAGCATGTCCCGGTCACCAAGCCGACGTAGCCGACACCGATTACACAAATCTTTCGCACGCGCGCGTATTCCTCGTTTGGGGATTTGGCGCAATCATACCACAACAAAGAAAAATGTCAAAACAAAGGATGAAGGCGGGAAATTCCATCCTTCACCCTTCTGAATTCCTCCTTTCACTTGACCGTCAACAGCTGTGGCGCTTGCGTGGCTGTCGCACTCGGATTGTAGTAATCGTACGTCGTCGTGCTGGGCGTCTGGGCGCGCAGCGGGAATTTCGCTTTCAGGTGGTACGTCAGCGTCACCGGCTTTTTCGCATCGAACTCTTCGAGATAGACGATGATCTGCCGCCCGGTCAGTTCGTAGCGCGCGATCGTTTTGGCTTTCACCGCCGCGTCGAGGTCTTCGGACATCACCGTGAATCCGGGTGGCACGCCGAGGTCAATGATCGTCATCCGCGCTTTGCCTTCGCGCAGCCGCACCGTTGCCGTCACGCCCACTTCGTCGTTCACCGCCAGCGACGTCCGGTCGTACTTGACCTGCACGTCCACCAGTTTGTCTTTTTCCGGCGTCGGCGGCACCGCCGACCAAGGGAGGTAGTAGTTCGCCGAAACTTGGTACGCGAACGAGCCCTTGCCTTCGACTTGGAACGCGACGCGGTTCGTCCCCGGCGCGATGTCGTCGAAGGTGACGATTTGTACCACGTCCGCGTTCTCCGGCTTGATGACAATGGGCTTGGCCGCCGCGCCGTTGAAGGTCACACGCACGGTCGCGTCCGCCGTCGCGTCGCCGGAATCAATCACCGATTGGATGAGAGCGCGCAGCGCCAGGATCGTCGCCTGCGTCGAGCCCCACGTGCCGCGCGCATCCTTTTTCTGGACGAGATACGTCAACGCGCGCCGCGCCGATTCGGGATACTGCTTGGCGCGCAGGAACGCGTACGCCGCCAGCCCGGTCGTTTCGATGTTGCCATACACGCCGTAAGCGCCGGTGAACGAGCCGACCTTGGTTGGGTAGTACGCGCCGTCGCCTTCCGTAATCTTGAGCGCGTCGAGCCGCGCGAGCGCGTCGCGCACCGATCCATCGTTCGCGTCGTAGGCGACGAGCGCGTTCGCGACCATCGCCAGCGTGTAGCCGTCGCTCGCGCGCGCCGCGTTCTCGCGAATGTACGCGATGGAGCGGCTGACGCGCGCATCGTCCTTCAAGCCGCTTTCGAGGATCGCCCACGTGACGTATGCGGTCAGCGGCAGCGGATCGTTTGCACTCCCCGGCGGCGCGTCCCACGACGACGCTCCCGTCGTCCACGTGCCGTCGGGTCGCTGCTGCGCGAGCAGCCACTTGCGCGTGCGATCAATCAACGCCGGATCCACCGGAAACACCTTGGCCATATCGCTGATTTCGAGCAAACCTTTCGCACTGAGCATCACGCTCGCGGGCGCGCGACCGTAGAGCGAGAAACCGCCGCTGGACACTTCGAACGTGAGCAAGCGTTGATAACCGAGCGCGATGTAATTCTCTGCCTTCATCTGAATTTCCGGCGATGCCTGCTTGGTGGATTTGAGATAGTTCAACACGAGCACATTGGGGAACGTCACCGACGTCGTTTGCTCGAATCAGCCAAAGGGCATTCGCAACAATCCATCGAGACCGTTGACGACTTGGCTGACGATGCCCGGGTAGATTTTCACCTCGACGCGCGACGCGCCGGGAATCGCCTGCGCCGGAATTTCGACGATCTGGGTTGTCGCGTCTTTGAGCCAGTTGCTCGTCGTCGTCTCGAACGACTTGCCGTCCGGGTACACGCGAATCTCGCGCTGGATCGCGTCGCTCATCTTTTCGCCGAGCGCGGTTACCTTCAGTTTCTGCATTCCGAAATTCAATGCCTTGATGCGGAAATACACCACGTCAATATCGTTCGACGCAATCGTCAGCGTTTTTTCGGCTTGGTCTTGCAGTTCGAACCAGGACTGTTTTTCGATTTGCAGTCGCACTTTTTGCGCGGTCGAAAGATAATTGTACACCGCGACCGGGATCGAAATTTCGTCGTTCTGCGTCAGTGCGACCGGCAGATCGAGGTCAACGAAGAAATCTTGAAAGACGCGAATGCCTTTGGAGTTCGCGCCGAGTTCGCCGCGCTGCGACGACGCGGTGACGGCGAGACGCCACGTCGTAATCGAATCAGCCAGCGGAATGTCGAGCGTCGCGGTGCCGTTTTCGTCCGTGATCGCCTGCGGGTTGAAGTAGAGCGTCTCCGGAAAGTACTGGCGCACGCGCGGTTGCTCCGCAGCGGCAAGCTCTTTCGCGGCTTCGCTCGCCTTGGGCGCGGCCGTGGGCGCAGCGAGCATCGGTTGTGGCGCGCCAACGCCACTCAACCTGCCCGAGAACTGATCGAAGAGATTGCCCGGCGCGGAAGGCGTCGGCGCGGCGGCGCAACCGGTGAGCCACGCCGGCGGCGCGTACAAGCCGGGATTCCCCATCGCGCGCAAGAATGGTCCCGCATACGGCATCGCCGCGAGCAGAATCGTCGTTGGGATGAAGAGGATCGCGAGCAAGATCGCGGCGATGCCCGGCGCGACTTCTTTTTGGACGAGCCATCCAACGCCCATCAGCACGAGCGTGGACAGCGCCGCGAGATACGTTACGATGACGAAGAACGCGCTCCACTCGCCGAACGCGGTCACGTGTCCTTGCAAGAAGAGCAACATTCCGAGGAAGACGAGGTACGCGGCGAGCAGCACGAGCGCCGTCTGCATCCACGCATCCCGCCGGAGGATAGCGAACGCGATGAGGATGCCGAAGCAGACGAGCCACGCGACGAGCGCGAGCGCGGTGACGAGGATGCCGAGTTTCAATTGCGCGAGCATGCCGGCGCCAATCGCGAGGACCGCGACGAAGAAGGGCGAGACGATGCAATAGCCGGTGATGCCCGCCATCCACCACGCGAGCGATTTGCCGAGAATGTTCTTGGCGTGCAGTCCCGCCATCACCGCCGCGCCGAGAATCAGGGGCACAATCGAGAGGATGAGAGCGAGCATCGTGGCGAGGTTGTTAAAGCCCTCTTGCTGCGCTTTGGTGGTCGCGGCGCGCTTTTCTGTCTGCGAATCGGCGCGGAGCGCCAAGTCTACCGGCGCCGCGCCTGCCCACGCCGCGTTCGCCGATTGCGTCTGCGCGACGCGCACTTCGGCGGGTTCGGGTGCGGGCTTGGACATCACGACCTCGTCCAGCGTGAATCCCTTGACTTGATATTTCGGTTCGAGCAGTTCTTTTTGCAAGAGGAAATACAATTTCGCAAAACCTGGGTCTTGCTCCGCGAGCGCGAACACCGCCTCGTCCACGCCGGCGATACCCAGCGCGGCTTGGACGCCCTTGCCCTGCGCGTTCGTCACGTTGAAGGTGATTTTCGATGTGTCGCCGGGGCGATACACATCGCGGTCTGGCAGAATCGCGATGTTTAGATCGCTGGGTGGCTCGACGACGACGATGCGCGTGTCGCGCGTGATCGTGCTATCGCGCTCGATGTGGTACGCGTGCAGTTGCACGGTGCCGATGAGTTCGGCGGTCACGTCCACGTCAATCGTGGCGCGCCCATTCACCGCGTCCACCGCGCGCGTCGAAAGCGTTTGCTTTTCCTTGATGAGGTCGAGGTACACCGTGCCGGTGCCACCGCTCGTCAGCACGTCGAGTTTCATTGTCTCGCCGACGCGGTACGTCGCGCGGTCGGGGCGGAGGAGAATCTGCGTCGCGGTCGTCTCGCTCGCCAGGGTGATGTGGCGCGTTGCGGTGCGCCCTTGCGCATCGCGCGCGGTAATCGTCAGGGTGGTGTTGCCGCGTGGCGGCGTGACTTTGATTTCGGCGAGACCGTACTTACCGGTGCGCGCCGTGCCGACGTTGGCAATCGTCAATTCGGTTTCGAGCGGCGAGCCGTCCGGCAGCGCGGTCAGCACATACACGATGTTCTCGACGCCGGCGACGAGTCTGCCGCTCTCCGGCACCGCGTCAATCATAATCGCCGCGTTCGCGATGACGAGCGCGTGACTTGTCTGCTCGGTATGATTCGCCTGATCGGTGACGGAAATTTCGAGGCCGAAATCGGCGCGGTCTTTGTTCAAGCCGGTGCCGGCAAAGTAATTCGGCAGGGTGAACGAGAACGCGTACACCCCATCGTCGTTGGTCTTGCCGGTGAGACTGATCGTCTCCGCGCGCGCCACGTCGTAGACGATGCCCTTGATCGTCACGTCGCTTTTGGCAACCGGCTTGCCGAAAAAGTAATCGGCGCGGATGCTGCCGGTCACTTTTTCGCCGGGCAGATAATAACCGCGCGCGGTCTCCGCCGTGATCTTGAACTTGGGCAAGACGTACGGCTTGACGGTGACGCTCTTTTCCGATTTCGTGTCGCCGATGCTTGCGGTAATTTTGTACGTGCCGGCGTTGACGGTCTCCGCCAACAGAAAGTCTACACTCGCGACGCCGTACGCGGAGGTCTTGACTGTCTTGCGATAGATCTTGTTGCCTTTGGGGTCTTCGATGAGGAATTCGAGGTTCTGTTCTTTCGCCGGCGCGCGGTCCAGCGCGCCGAGCGCGAGCGCGCGCAAGTGGATCGTCTGCGCGGGCTGGTAGAGGGGCTTGTCGGTCGTGACCAGGATTTTGTAATTGCGCTGCACCGTCACCGCGCGTTCGACGCGGTCGCGTCCCGCGCCGGAATCGGTCTCGACGATGAGCGTCTGCTCGCGCGCGGTGTCCGGCGGAATCGTGAACGCCACCGGCGCGGTGCCGCGCGCGTCGGTCTTGCCGGTGTAGAGCGTTTGCGCCGCGCCGCCGGCTTTCGGCTGCATCCGCACGGCAACGTTCGCGTTCGCGATCAGCGCGCCGGAGGTGCTGTCGCGCACGACGACGCGCAGCGCGCTGGGATTTTCCGGCGCGAATTGCGTCGGACCCAAGACGACAGTTTGCTGATGGTCGAGTGCCAAGCGGGGAAGGTTGAGGATGTACACGGTTCCCGCCAGTAGGATGGCGAGGAGGACCAGCACGGTGGTTAGTGTGGCGGCGACGCGGTGCTGACCGAGCGCGCGCGCGAAGGAACGCAGGGCGTTCATAGTGGTCTCCTTGTCACCTGGTCACGTGGTCGGATCGTCAACAAGTTCAATCATTTCGGCTATTTGACTACGAGACTAGGTGAACTATCTGACTAGATTTTAGCACGAATGGGGCGGCGTGGCAAGAGGGTTTCAGAAGGAAGACGCCGGGCGGGAGGAGAATGTTCCATAAAAACAAAAGACCTTCGAGGTTTCTAAACCCCGAAGGTCTTGCATTTCAACTCCCATTCACGATCGGACGAAACTTGTACCCGTACACGATCACTCCGTCGTCGCCGTACGCGCGGAGTTTGCGCGTCACCATTTCGACGCGCTGACCGATTTTCACGTCCGCCGGATTGACGTCGGTGATCTGCGCTTCGACTAGCGGTCCCTCGTCCAGTTTCACCATCCCGACGATGTACGGCACAAACTCTTCGTGTCCCGAGGGCGGCGCGGAGACGGTCGTGAACGAGTACAGTTCGCCGCGCCCCGCAAACTCATGCGGTTTCAGGTTTGTTGATTTACATTCGGTACACACCTGGCGCGGCGGAAAGAATTTTGCTCCGCACTCGGCGCATACCGTCCCCTCTAAACGATAGCGTTGATCCTTCAATCGCCAATGACGCGCTAAATCCATAATGCCTCCAACGAACCAATGAGCCAATGAACCAATGAGCCAATGAACCAATGCTTGGTTAATTGACAAAGATGTGCGTCACCGCGTTCGCCGCGACGCCGCCGAGCGACTGCGCCATGCCGATATGCGCGTTCGGCACCTGATTCTTGCCTGCCTCGCCGCGCAACTGCTGCACGACCTCGACGGCTTGGTACACGCCGGTTGCGCCGACCGGATGCCCGCGTGCTTTCAGCCCGCCCATCGTGCTGATCGGCACGCGTCCCTGAATGCCGATCTCGCCCTCGCGCGCGAGGTACGCGCCGCGCCCGCGTTCCGCCAAGCCAGCGGCTTCCAGCGACATTACGCTCATAATCGAAAACGCGTCGTGAACTTCGAACAGGTCAATCTCTTGGGGTGTCACGCCGGCTTGCGCGTACGCCTTTTTCGCCGAAAGTTCGACCGCGCCGAACCACAGCGGGTCGCGGCGCGCGTGCAGCGCGAGCGCATCGGTCGCCACCGCGCTCGCGGCGATTTTGACGGCACGATTGCGATTGCCGTTGAGCCGCTCCGTCGGCATCAGGACGAGCGCCGCCGCGCCATCGCCCATCGGTGCGGAATCCATCACGCTGATCGGTTCCGAAACCGGGCGCGCGCGTTGGTACTGCGCGAGCGTGATCGGCGCGGGAAACATCGCGTATGGATTGTGCGCCGCGTTCGCGTGCGCGTTGATCGAGAACGCCGCGAAATCTTCCGGCACCAAATCGTACTCGTGCATATAGCGACGCATCAAGAGCGCGTTGAGCGCGACGAACGAAATGCCGTGAATCGCTTCATAATCCGCGTCCGCTGCCATCGCGAGCGATGCGGTGGCATAACAGTTGGATGATTCCGTCAACTTTTCCGCGCCGGCGACGATGACGACATCGTACTCTCCCGACGCGATGGCGAGATAGCCGGCGCGCAATGCCGCACCGCCGCTCCCGCACGCCGCTTCGACCTTCAGCGCTTCGATGCCGCGCAAGCCGACCGCGTCCGCGATCAGCGCGCCGAGATTCTCCTGCGCGGTCAGTTCGCCGCTCAGCATATTGCCGACGTAGAGCGCGTCCGCGTGATCCACGCGCGCATCCTGCATCGCGCCGAGAATCGCTTGGACGGCTAACTCGCGCAGCGAGCGATCCCAGTGTTCTTTTACTTTTGTTTGTCCGATGCCGACTACTGATACGCTTTGCATAGATCCTCCAGACGAGTTTCATGTTCAAGATTTCAGGCAAGTCTGTCAACTTTGAACCTGTAACCTGAAACTAGTTCATCACCAACTTGCCGCGATACCGCGCGTACAGCGCGTAATCAATCACCTCGCGCCGCGCGACGTACCACGCGGTCTTGGGCGCGCGTCCGCGGCGTTCCAAGATTTTGTCGGTGACGACCCAGGAGAACGCGTCGCTCCCCGCGCCGCTGCCGAACGAGCAGAGCAGGATGCGGTCGCCCGGCTTGGCGATGTCGAGCACCGCCGTCGCGCCGAGCATCGCCGCACCGGAGTAGGTGTTGCCGATTTTGCCGGCGAGCAACCCCGGCGCGATCTGTTCTGGCGCGAACCCCAATTTCCTCGCGGCGGTCTGCGGAAACTTCACATTCGGTTGATGAAAAATCGCGTACGCAAAATCGCTTGGCTGGTAGCCCAACTCGTCCATCAAACCGCGCGCCGCGTGCAAGGTGTGATCAAAGTACGCCGGCTCGCCGGTGAAACGATTGCCGTGTTGCGGATAGTGTTGATGCTCGCGGCGGAAAAAGTCCGGCGTGTCAGTGACGTACGAGTACGAACCCTCAAAGTACGCGAGCGAATTTTCGGCAGGACCGACGATGTACGCCGCACCACCCGCGCCGGCGGTGTACTCCAGCGCGTCGCCGGGGCGACCCTGCGCGGTGTCCATTCCAATCGCCATCGCGTAATCCGCCATGCCGGAGCCGACGAGCGCGATCGCGGCTTGGAGCGCTTCCGTGCCGGCTTTGCACGCGAATTCCCAGTCCGCCGCGAGTAAGGGCGAATCATGATTCGCCCTGCCCGCCGCGCCGATGGCTTCCGCGACAATCGTGGACGACGGCTTGACCGCGTACGGGTGCGACTCGCTGCCGACCCACACCGCGCGCAATTGCTTGGGCTGGATGCCCGCGCGCGCGAGTGCGTTGCGCGCCGCCTCGATGCTCATCGTCACCGTATCTTCATCCAGACCCGGCACCGCTTTCTCTTCGATAGGTACTCCCTCGTCCGCGCCGCCCCACACGCGCGCGATCTCTTCCGCGCGGATGCGAAAGCGCGGCACGTACGCGCCGTAGCCGATGATGCCGACGTCACGTTTGGGTTTCATAACGCTCATTGAGAACTCTACCTCCAAGCAAAGGATGGAGGATGAGGGATGAATCTTCTTTCATCCTTCATCCTTCTGCCTTCGAGTTTTGAACACGCTCTCCCAGTCCACCTTCGCCGTCACCTGCATCATCACCGCGAGCGTGATGATCGCGCCGATCGTGATGACGAGTCCGGTATAGCCCTCGTAGAAAAAGGCATAGGAGAAGAGAATCAGGAACAGGAATTGCGCGACGCCAACCTCGATGGCAAAGCGCACGTTCTGCACGCGCGCGATGTACGTCACGACGAGCAAGAGCGCGACGAGCGCGGCGACGAGGAACGCGCCTTCCACCGCGACGTGATCGGCGAGATACGCGAACAAGAGATGGAACGAGAAGAACGCCGCGCCGAGAAAGAAATAGTGCATCGGGTGCAGACTCTGCGCGCGCACTGCACCGATGATGACGAGCACGGCGAAGAAGAACAAGAGAGACACCGGTGCAAAGAAACTCATCTGGCTGGCGAGCGGACCGGGCTGCGTCTTCTTTGGCATCTCGATGCCGATGTTGAACCCCGCGACGAGACTTGCGAAATTCCATTGCAACTTCCAACCATTCGCGGTCGGCTCCTTCACCGATGACGAAACGGTCTGCTGCGGAAAATCGAACTCGCGGAAATCGGTGGTGACGGTCAATTTGAAATTCTTGACGTTCGTGATCCTGTCGCCGAATTTGTAGAGCCAGCGGTCCACGCCGCGCGAGCGATAGGTCACGTTCACGTTCGCCGTCTCGCGCGAGCCGAGGGTGATCGTCGTCGTCAGCCCCTTGCTCAGATCGCTGCTGGGCAAGATCTGCGCGCCGTTGATCTCGAACTTGAAATTGTCGTACAGCGTGTTCGACGCCGGAAAGGCATACTGTATCGTCATCGTCACCGGTTGTTCGAGCGGGTTGACGAATTTGTACTTGCCGTCGAAATCTACGCTGTAGGTCGAGTACCACAGCAGCCCCTTTTGCCGATAGTCGAGGTGCAGGTTGACGGCAATGTCGGACGATTCGATCTGCACGGTTTGGGCGCGCGCCGATCGGTCGCCGGTGCTGATGGATGCCGAGGGCGCAACTTGCGTGAGCGGCGGTCCCCACAGTTCACCCACTTGCGGCGCGAGCGCGCGGCTCACGTCCTGAGTGCGCACGACGGTGACGCCCGCGAGGATCAGCCACGCGAAACTAACGCACGCGAAAATGAAAACGATCGCGATCAGGCGTGGGACAGTCATCGGCTCATCTCCTTGACCAATTCTTGTGCGCGCGTGATGCGCACATTTTTCTCTTCGACCATTTTATCTGCAACGCGATCAATCAGGTCGCCGGACGCGCCTGCCGCAATCGCGATTTGCCGCGCGTGCAAAACCATATGCCCTTTTTGGATTCCTTCGCTCGCCAGCGCGCGCAGCGCGCCGAGATTCTGCGCCAGTCCAACCGCCGCGAGCACGCCGGCAAATTCTGGCGCGGTCTTGACGCCGAGGATCTTGAGCGCGATCTGGGCGAGCGGATGCGCGTTCACCGTGCCGCCGAGGATGCCCGCTGGAATCGGCAGTTCGAGCGAACCGACCAGATCGCCATTCGTGTCGCGATCCCATTGCGTCAGCGCGCGGTAGTGTCCATCGCGCGCGGCGAACGAGTGCGCGCCGGCTTCTGCGCCGCGCCAATCGTTGCCGGTGGCGACCACGACCGCGTCAATGCCATTCATAATGCCCTTGTTGTGTGTCGCCGCGCGGTACGGGTCAACCTCCGCCAGCGCTTGCGCGGCGATGATGTTGCGAATCACTTGATCGCCCAAGGCGTCGCGCTGGACGCGACCACTTGCGCGCGCGAGGCGTTTGTCCGCGAGGTTCGACAAAATCCGCAGGACGACGCGCCCGCCGGTCAATTGCTCAAGGAGGGGCGCGACGGTTTCGCACGATGTGTTGACCGAATTTGCGCCCATCGCATCGCGCACGTCCACGAGCAGATGGAGGACGATCATCGCGCCGACGCGCGTCTCGGGAAAAGCGCGGATTTCGAAATCGCGCACGCCGCCGCCGAATTCGACGAGCGGTGATTTGGAATTGGCAAGCGCGATGATCTCGTCGCGCGCGGCGAGGATTTTCTGGCGCGCCGCGTTCACATCGCGAATGCCGACGACTTGCACCTGTCCGATCATAATCGGCGCGTCCGCGCTCGCGGTGAATCCGCCCGTATCGCGCACGAGTTTCGCCGCGTGGCTCGCCGCCGCGACGACGGAGGGCTCTTCGATCACCATCGGAATCAAATAGTCGCGCCCGTTGATCAGAAAATTCGCGGCGATGCCGAGCGGCAAGCCATGCACGCCAATGACGTTTTCGATCAGGCGATTCGCCAAATCGGGCGAGAGACCGCCGCTTGCAAGCGCGGCAATTTCATCTTCTGTCAAGTCACAGCGTTCGCGAATATCGGACTGGCGCTCGGCGAGGCTCAAGCGGTAGAATCCTTCGAGGCGGGAAGAGGCGCACAAAGCCAGATTGCTCCTATCGTTTTGATGCATAAACACGCGATAGTATACACGGATAGGACTCTCAAAAACTATCAAAGAATGGCATCGGCTCTATTTTTGCGAGGGATGAGGCGTATTTATCCACCGTTTTGCGCCGGTGTGGTCTGGCGAGCACGCTCAAAAGGGGGGATGCGGGCGCATTTACCAATTGCGATTTCTAACCGCCCGATTCCTCCAACTTTTGTATGCGCCCGGGGAATGTCTATTCGAACCTGCGGAGAGTGAGCCACGGCAT
>DYLA01000073.1 GCA_020722265.1 Anaerolinea sp. | reverse complement strand
TCAGGGGGCAAAGCCCCCTGAACCCCCATGTCCACGATTTACTGTGGTGCTACCAGCCCGACGGGAATATATCGGTAAATGTCCGAAGAAAATCCACGCGGGGTCAGGCACTTACTAGAGCAGGTTAAGTTGCTGTGCGGCTAGACGTTCTGTTGCTTGGGAAGAACAAACTCGATCAAGCAGGGTCCCCATACCCCCATCGCAATCGGCAGCAAGCCGATAATCGCCACGACGATACCGACAGTGCCGCCAACCACCGCCAGACCGACGTAGATCAACGCTACTCCGAGAAGCACACGGAGCGCGCGCCCCCAGAGCGACCGCATAAAACCGATCAAACCATTCATCGTGATCCTCCGATTGGGTTCTCGCCCAAATCTTCCGTTCGGGCTTCACATGTTTAGATGCTGCTGGAACGGAAAAGTTACTCTCGGCTAACAGATTTTGTGTTTTGATACTAATATGATAGAATGCGCTTCGGCAGGAGGCCACAGATGACGCTTTTGGAACTTCCGGAAGACACCCAAGCGAAAATCGTCTCGATTGGCGGAGGACGCGGCGCGCAGCAGCAACTCCGTGAACTCGGACTTTTTCCCGGCGACACGATACGCCTCGTTCGACGCGCGGCGTTTCGCGGACCGCTGCTCGTCGAATGTCGCGGTACGCAGATCGCGCTTGGACGCGGCATCGCCGCCAAGATCAGGGTCGAATAAAATGAGAATCGCTCTCGTCGGACAACCGAACTGTGGCAAGAGCACGTTGTTCAACCAAGTCGCCGGCTACAAAGCGCTGACCGCGAATTTCCCTGGCACGACGGTGACGTACACGTTGAGCCGCGTCAGCCTCGGGCGCGAGGTAGTCGAGCTGGTGGACCTGCCCGGCACCTACTCACTCGCCGGCGCGAACCCGGCGGAATCGGTCGCGCAAAGTTTTCTGCTGGAACGCGGTGTAGATGTCGTTATCAACGTCGTGGATGCCTCGCTCCTCGCGCGCAGTCTCGATTTGACGCTGGAACTCTTGGATTTGGGTCTCCCCATTGTCCTTGCGCTCAATATGATGGACGAAGCGCAACGCAAGGGCATTACGATTGATCGCGCCCAATTGAGCGCGGCGCTCGGAGTTCCGGTCGTGCCGCTCATCGCACGCAAGGGCATTGGCGTACGCGAACTGTTCGCGACTGCGCGGCAAGCCGCGCGCCAATCGGCGCGCCCCGCTAGCATCCATTTCAGCCGCGATGTGGAAAACGCCTTGACCCAGATCGCTGCCGTGCTTGACCAGTCCCTTTCCCTGCCGCCGCGCCTCGCCGCCATCAAATTGCTCGAAGGGAACGCGGCGATGCGCGAACGTGCGCGCGCGGGGGCTCCGCTCGCGCTCACCCAAGCCGAACGCTTTGCCAGTGAACTGGTCGCGTCGCGCGGCAGACCGGCGGACGCGGTCATCGCTTCGGAGCGGCATGCGGTCGCGCTCAATCTCTTTGAGGCGACCGCGACCGTCGCGCGCGCGGGCGCCGCCGATTGGCGCGATCGGATGGACGATGTGCTATTGCATCCTGTGGGGGGTTATGCCGCGCTCCTTCTCATCCTGTTTCTGTTCTTCCAATTCGTGTACGGCGTCGGGCGTCTGGTCGAGGAGCCGATGCTCACACTCTTCGATGGCATCGTGGCGCGATTGGCAGTCGCGCTTGGCGAAACGACGCTGGCTTTCGAATTAGCCAATGGGGTCGTGTCCGGCATCGCCGGTGGCATCGCGATCGTTCTGCCCTACCTCGTGCCATTTCTGTTGGGGTTGAGTCTCTTGGAGGACATTGGCTATCTGCCGCGTGTCGCGTTCTTGGTGGATGGCTTGATGCATCGGTTGGGTTTGCACGGCAAGGCGGTCATTCCGTTCATTCTGGGGTACGGCTGTAACGTGCCGGCGGTGATGGCGACGCGAATCCTGGAAGAGCCGCGCGATCGTGTCATCGCGGCGACACTGGCGACGATGGTGCCGTGCGCGGCGCGCCTCACGGTCGTCTTTGGACTCGCCGCGTTCTATCTGGGACCGGTTGCTGCGCTGGGCATCTACACGCTCAACCTCATCGTCGTCGCGCTCACCGGCGCGATTCTCACGCGCCTGATGCCGGAGGCGACCCCCGGCTTGATTCTCGAAATGCCGGTGTATCGTCTGCCAACCTTGCAAACGATGCTTGCCAAAAGTTACTATCGCGTGCGCGAGTTCGTCGTCGTCGCCTGGCCCATCCTGATCGTCGGAAGTATCGTCTTGAGTCTGCTCGAATTTCTGCAACTGGATCGGTGGGTCAATCTTCTCTTGGCGCCGCTGACTGGGCTGCTAGGCTTGCCGCAAGCCGTCGGGACGACATTGATTTTCGGTGTGCTGCGCAAGGAACTTGCGCTAGCGATGCTGCGCCAAGCCCTGAACACCACCGACGTCGCGACGGTGCTTTCCGCTGGACAAATGCTGACCTTCACGGTCTTTATCGTCTTTTACATTCCCTGCCTCGCCACCCTCGCCGCGTTGTATCGCGAACTGGGTCGCCGGCAAACGCTGGGCGTAGCGGCGTTGACGACCGGGCTTGCGATCGCCATCGCGCTCGTCGTGCGCGGCGCGCTGTGGGTAGTCGGAATCCAATGAGCCTTTGGGAACACGTTGACACACCCCGCGCGCGGGGCTATAATCAGCACTAACTCGAACAGGAGGTACACCGATGGTTGCCCCTCGCATTGTCCGTGCGCCGCGCGGCACACACCTCACCTGCAAATCGTGGCTGACCGAAGCGCCCATGCGAATGTTGATGAACAATCTCGATCCTGACGTGGCGGAAAAACCCGACGAACTGATCATCTACGGCGGTCGCGGCAAAGCCGCGCGCAACTGGGAATGTTTCGACGCCATCGTGCGCGCGTTGAAAGAATTGGAGAACGACGAAACCCTGCTCGTGCAATCAGGTAAGCCGGTCGGCATTCTGAAATCGCATCCCGACGCGCCGCGCTGACCCAAAGCTTGACGCACACCCCACCACGCAAATCGTTTGACAATTCATCTTCTCAATCGTATAATCTAATTGTCTATACAATTAGACAATCTCTATTCGCGGGAACACAATGAGCGTACTCAAACGTAGTCCGATCCCCAAGCATCACCAACTTGCAGAAATTCTCCGAGGATTGATTCGCGCCGGCGATCTCGAACCCGGCGATCAAGTCCTCACGGAAGAAAAACTCTGCCTGCGATACGGCGTCAGCCGTGGCACGGTCCGTCACGCGCTCGTCACGCTGACCCAGGAAGGTCTCCTCAGTCGCGAACCCGGACGCGGCACCTATATTCGCAGCGATCGCGTTCGCTCTCCCTATTTCACGCTAGGCAGCTTCGTCGAAGATATGCAGCGGCAAGGCCTCGCGCCGCGCAGGCGCGTTCTCAAATGCCGCGTCATTCCAGCCCCACTCGAGGTTCAAAAACGTCTCCGCTTGCGCCTGCGCACACCCGTCATTCACATCGAGCGCTTGCGCCTGGCGAATAATCGCCCTGTTCTGTACGAACGGCGCTACCTCGCCAAGCGACTCTCCCGAACTTGTCCACAACGATCTTGAAAACGAATCCATCCACGAATTGTTGACGCGTCGCTACAACTACAACGTGCCGATGACGCGCGCGATTCACACCATCGAAGTGCATTTGCAGACGCCCGCCGAAGCGAAGCTGCTCGAAGTACCGCCCGGCCCGCCTACATTTTTCGTCGATCGTCTCACGTACACTACTGGAGATCATCCAGCCATCTGGTATCAAGCCCTCTATCGCAGCAACGAGTACAAGTTTCGCGCAGAGGTTGACCTAGCGGCAGGTATTTGAGGACGTCAATCGGAAAGGGGGGATGCGTCCGCGTAGATCAAGGTATTCATCGGCAATCCACACTCTGCAATCTGCAATTCAATTATGGAGGAAATGAGATGAAAAAGTTCGCGATGCTCGCGTGGCTCGTCGCACTGGCTGTACTCGTCGTCAGTTGCGCGCCCGCGCCAACTCCGGTGCCACCGACCAAAGCCCCTGAGCCCACCAAGGCACCAGAACCAACCAAAGCCCCCGAGGCGACCAAACCCCCGTCAGCCGGTCCGATCAAAATCGGTTTCTTTTCGCCATTGACGGGACCCACCGCCGCCGATGGCCAATCCGCGTTCAACAGCGCGAAACTCGCGGTCAAGTTGATTAACGACGCGGGCGGCATCAACGGCGCGCCGCTGCAACTGATCAATTACGATGACGCGGGCAAGCCCGACCAAGCCGCATCGGTCGCGCGCAAACTGATCGAATCGGACAAAGTGGTCGCCGCCATCAGCGGCGCGTACTCGGGACCCACGCGCGCTGCCGCGCCGGTTTTCCAGCAAGCCGGGATGGTGATGCTGAGCGCGTACGCGATTCACCCTGAAATCACCAAGGTAGGCGACAAGATCTTCCGCATCGGTACGCTCGCGGATGTTCAGGGCAAAGTCGGCGCAGAACTCGTTGCCAAGAATCTGAAAGCCAAAAAGGTCGCCATCCTCACGATCGACAACGATTACGGCGTCAGTCTGACCGCTGGCTTCAAAGCGCACGCACTCAAGGTCGGTTTGGAAATCATCTTTGAACAAAAGTATTCCTTTGGCGAGAAAGATTTCCGCCCGATCATCGAGAAGATCAAAGCCGCGAATCCTGACGTGGTCTACGCCACGGGGTACTACGCCGAAGCCTCTACGCTCGTCTCGCAGGCAAAGGACGCCGGCCTCAAAGCGCAGATCGTCGGTCAGGAAGGATATGATTCGCCCCAATTCATCAAACTCGCCGGCGCGAACTCGGAAGGCGTCATCATCACCACTGATCTCAATCGCGATAGCAAAGAAGCAATGACGCAGAAATTCTTGACCGAGTACAAGAAAGCGTACAATGAAGACGCCGATATGGTCGGCGCGTCCGCGTTCGACGCGGTGCAGGTGCTCGCATACGCGATGAAGACAGGCGGCACAACGACCGACGGCATCATCAAGGCGCTCAAAGGACTCAAAGACTTTAAGGACTGCGCGACGGGGCCGTTCCTTAGGTACACGGCTGATCGCGAACTGGTTCGCCCGGTCAGTTCCCAAATCGTCAAGGGCGGCGCATTCCACCTGTACCAAGAATTCACCGATCCTGCCGTCACGACGCCCTGAGAAATGACGTAGGGGTGGGGGTATCCTGAGCCTAGATTTCGCACCTGCACGCTGGAATAAGCCAACCAGCCCAGCCCAAGCCACCGTTCTACGCTCATTCCTATTGCTTGGGCGAGGGTGCGAAAGCGAGGCTGAGCGAAGTCGAAGGGACCCACCCCTACACCACAACGGAGATTTCATGTCCATCGCTCAAAACCTGAGCAACGCGATGGTTCTCGCGTCCACCTACATCCTCATCGCCATCGGCTTGACGATGGTGTACGGCGTACTCAAGGTGCTGCACGTCGCGCACGCCGGTGTCTACGCGAGCGGCGCGTTTGTTGGACTTGGCGCGTTCAATTTCGTGCGTCCGTTCTGCACGCCGACGCTCGAAGACGCGCGCCTCGCCAGCAACCTCGCATTTTGGATTTCGCTGCCGATTGCGATGATCGTATCCGGCGTCATGGGCGCGCTGATTTATCTTCTGATCTATCGCTACACCTGGGGCAAATCACCAACTATTTCGCTTGTCGCGAGCGTCGGATTATTCACCCTGATCCAAGACTTGCTGCAAAAACCATTTCTGCTCGGACCGCGCCAACAACCCTATCCTGCCGGAGGCGCAGGAATGCCGCGAATCGAAACCCCTTGGTTCATGATCACGCCAACCCAGGTCTTGATTCTTTTCGTCACCCTCATCCTTCTTGCCATCGTCTATGTAATCCTGAATCGGACGCGTATTGGTTTGGGCTGGCAAGCCGCTTCGCTTGATCCCGAAATGGCAGCCGCCGTCGGCGTGAACGTAACACATGTGATCGTCTTGAATTTTTTTCTCGGTTCGATGCTGGCAGGCGCGGCTGGCGTTTTGGTCGGTGTGTACGATAACATGGTTTTCTCGACGATGGGCGACGTGCCGTCGTACAAAGCGTTTGTCGTCGTCGTACTGGGCGGACTCGGCAGCGTGCCCGGCACGATCGTCGCGAGCATCGTCCTCGCCGTGACCGAAACGTTCATGGTCGCGTTCGCCGGGTCACTCATGCCGCGCGACGCGATCGCGTTTCTCGTTTTGATTCTGCTGCTCATGTTCCGCCCGCGCGGCTTGCTCGGTCGCGCGTAAGGCAAATTGGCAATTTGCCTGGGGTCACACTATGGACTATTTCGTCAGTCTTGCGGTTTTTGCGGGCATCTGGGTCGTGCTCGCGCTCAGTCTCAATATCTTGATGGGATTCGCGGGACAGGTGAGTCTCGGTCAAGCCGCGTTCTTCGCGATCGGCGCATACACGAGCGCGCTCTGCGCGCTCAAATTCGATCAGCCCTTCTTCGTCGGCTTTTTCGCAGCGATTCTGGTCACCGGCTTTGTTGGCGCGTTTCTGGGTCTGCCGAGTCTGCGCGTGCGCCACGATTTTCTCGTCCTCGCGACGATGGGCGTCAACTTTGTCGTCGTCGCGATCTTCAAGTACGTGGATTTTTTCGGCGGCGCGCTCGGGCTGATTGATATTCCGACGCCGCGCTTCTTCGGCGTCAACAACGACATCCCGTACCTGATTCTCGTCTGGCTCTACGTCGGCGCCGCGATCCTCATCAGTTGGTACATTTCCAAAACCTGGACCGGGCTTGCGCTGAATGCGGTGCGGATTAACGAAGAAGCCGCGGCAGCGGTCGGCATCAGCGTCCCCCGTTTCAAAATCTACGCGTTCATCGTCAGCGCAGCGCTGGCTGGCGGCGCGGGTTCGTTGTACGCGCATTACCTCAAAAGTCTCTTTCCGGACAATTTCAACTTTATCGAATCCATCGTCATCCTTTCGATGGTCGTCGTCGGCGGGGTCGGCACGCTGCGCGGTCCAATTATCGGCGCGATTATTTTGCGCGCGCTGCCCGAACTCTTGCGCGAGGTGCATGATTATCGTTTCACGCTTTACGGCGGACTCATCGTACTGATGATGCTGTTCCAGCCCATGGGTCTGCTCGGCGATGACAGTACCTTGATGCGCGGCTTGCGGCGCTTGTTCGTGCGCAAAGAAAAGGTGGACTATGAGCACGCGGCTTGAAGCGCGGAACATCACCAAGCGCTTCGGCGGACTCGAAGCGCTGCGCGGAGTAAGCGTAACCGCGCAAGACGAGATCCTGGGTCTGATCGGTCCGAACGGCGCGGGCAAGACGACGTTGTTCAACATTATTTGTGGTTTTCTGCGACCGACGAGCGGTGCAGTGATCTTTGAAGATCGCGCGATTCACACCAAGCGCACGCACGAAATCACGCAGAGTGGCATCGCGCGCACCTTCCAAATCGTCAAGCCGTTCAGCGACCTCACCGTGCTCGACAATGTGCTGGCGGGTCTGGGCTGTCACATCTACGCGACGCCGCGCGTATTCGCCGAGCAATATTCCACGCGCACCACAATCGAACCCGCGCGCGAAATCCTGGCGTTCACCGATTTGACCAAATGGGCAGACACGCTGGCAGGCAACTTGCCCATCGGCTTGCAACGCAAATTGGAGATCGCGCGCGCGCTCGCGACGCAGCCGCGCTTGCTCTTGCTCGACGAGCCAGCCGCCGGTTTGACGTCGGGCGAAGCCGACGAACTTGCCGTGCTCGTCCGCAAACTACGCGCCCAGGGGAAAACGATCATCGTCATCGAACACAACATGGCGTTCGCGATGAACCTTTGTCAGCGCATCGTCGTCCTGGCACAAGGTGAAATCATCGCGCAAGGCACGCCCGCGCAGGTGCAGACGGACGAGCGCGTGATCAACGCGTATTTGGGACACTAACTTCATGACTACCGACGACTGACCGCCGACCACTGAAAAAGGCGGCGGTCTGCTGGCGGCGGTCTGCGGTCAAAGGATCATGCTACAAGTAGAAAACCTCGACGTTCACTACGGACACATTCAGGCATTGCGCGATGTCTCGTTCGCGGTCAACGACAATGAAGGCGTCGCCGTGCTGGGCGCGAACGGCGCGGGCAAGTCCACGCTAATCAAAACGCTGATCGGCTGGAACACACCCTCGCGCGGGCGCATCCTCTTCGACGGCAAAGACATCACGCGCCTGCCGATTTGGGATCGGGCCGCGCTGGGACTGGCAGTCGTCCCCGAAAGCGGACGCGTCTTTCGCGATCTCACCGTCACGCAGAACCTCGAACTCGGCGCGTACACGGAAAAACATCGCGCGACGATTCAGCAGCGCGCGCGCGAGATGTTCGATCTGTTTCCAGTGCTGAACGAACGCAAGCATCAAATCGCCAAGACGCTCTCCGGCGGCGAACAGCAGATGCTCGCGATCGCGCGCGCGTTGATGACGCGTCCCAAGTTGCTTCTGATCGACGAAGTCTCGATGGGCTTGATGCCGATTCTCGTCAAAAGAGTTTTCGAGGTGATTGGACAATTGCGCGCCAGCGGCGTAACGATTCTGCTCGTGGAACAGAACGCGTATGAAGCGTTGCAAGTTGTGGAACGTGGGTACGTGCTGGAGAATGGAAAAATCGTTTTGAACGACACGGCGTCAGAATTAACGCAGAATCCGCGCGTGAAAGCGGCATATTTGGGAGGATAAGAAAATGAATCGAATCATCCGTGCGCCGCGCGGCACACACCTCACCTGCAAATCGTGGCTGACCGAAGCGCCCATGCGAATGTTGATGAACAATCTCGATCCTGACGTGGCGGAAAAACCCGACGAACTGATCATCTACGGCGGTCGCGGCAAAGCCGCGCGCAACTGGGAATGTTTCGACGCCATCGTGCGCGCGTTGAAAGAATTGGAGAACGACGAAACCCTGCTCGTGCAATCAGGTAAGCCGGTCGGCATTCTGAAATCGCATCCCGACGCGCCGCGTGTTCTCATCGCCAACTCGAACATCGTGCCCGCGTGGGCAACGCAAGAGAATTTCGACAAGTGGGAGCGCGAGGGCTTGATCATGTTCGGGCAGATGACGGCGGGCAGTTGGATCTACATCGGCACGCAAGGCATTTTGCAAGGGACGTACGAAACGCTCGCGTCACTCGCGCAACAGCAGGGCTGGTCGTCGCTCAAGGGCAAATTCGTGTTGACCGCCGGACTCGGCGGGATGGGGGGCGCGCAACCGCTCGCGGTGACGATGAACGAGGGGGTCGCACTCATCGTCGAAGTGGATCCCGCGCGCGCCCAACGACGCTTGGAAACGCGTTATCTCGACGAACTGACTGACAATCTGGAAGACGCGATGACGCGCGTCGAAGATGCGCTCAAGAAAAAAGAGCCGCGCTCGATTGGGCTCATCGGCAACGCGGCAGACGTTCTGCCGGAACTCGTCGTGCGCGGCGTCGTCCCGGATGTCGTTACCGATCAAACGCCCGCGCACGATCCGCTGTCGTACGTGCCGGAGATGCCGCTGGAAGAAGCGAACGTGTTGCGCGCGGCAAGTAGCGCGGAATATCAGCGACGCTCGATGCAGGCGATGGCGAAGCACGTGCAAGCGATGTTGGAATTTCAAAAGCGCGGCGCGGTTGTTTTCGATTACGGGAACAATTTGCGCCAGCGTGCGTTCGATGCGGGGGTCAAGAACGCGTTCGATTATCCTGGCTTTGTGCCTGCCTACATTCGCCCGCTCTTTTGCGAAGGCAAGGGACCGTTCCGCTGGGTCGCGCTTTCGGGCGAACCTCAAGATTTGTATCGCACCGATGAAGCGATTCTGGAACTGTTCCCCGAAAACGAACACTTGGCGCGTTGGATTCGGATGGCGCAAAAGCGCGTGGCGTTTCAGGGCTTGCCCGCGCGCATTTGTTGGCTGGGGTACGGCGAACGCGCGCGCGCCGGCTTGCGCTTTAACGAACTGGTCGCGCGCGGCGAAATCTCCGCGCCCATCGTCATTGGGCGCGATCATCTCGACGCGGGTTCGGTCGCCTCACCGCGCCGCGAGACGGAGGGGATGCGCGATGGCTCGGACGCGATTGCGGATTGGCCCCTGCTCAACGCGCTGATCAACGCGGTGAACGGCGCGACGTGGGTTTCGATTCATCACGGCGGCGGGGTGGGTATCGGCTATTCGATTCACGCGGGGCAGGTGATCGTTGCCGATGGTACGCCCGCTGCCGCGCGGCGCTTGGAGCGCGTGTTGACGAGCGATCCTGGGATGGGCGTGATTCGGCACGTGGATGCCGGCTATCCCGCAGCCATCGAGTTCGCCCAACGCGTGGGCATCCAGATTCCGATGATGAAATAACCAAGCCGATTTTCATCATCCCGCGTCCAAGACCACTTGCTCGCCCGTTTCCGCCGCGCGTGTGGCGGCATCGAGTACGCGGGCAATCTGGACGCCATCCGCAAAGTTCGGGGCGATAGGTTTGCCCGTGCTGACCGCGTTCAAGAAATCAAAGACCGCGTGATAAAAAGTGTGTTCGTAGCCGATGATGTGGCCGGGATGCCACCACGCGGCAGCGTACGGATGAACGCGCTCGGTCGCGAGAATCGTTTTGAAGCCGCGCACAAATTCGGGATCGTCCAGTGAAAAGAATTCGAGTTCGTTCATTCGCTCCAGATTAAAACTTAGACTGCCGCGACTGCCATAGATTTCGAAATAGTTATAGTTCCGCCGCCCCAGCGCGAACCTGGACGCTTCGAAAGAACCGAGCGCGCCATTCTCGAATTCCACCAGCATCGAGGTCGCGTCGTCCACAGTCACGCGTCCTGTGCCCGCTTCGCCCAGACGGGGGCGTTCGGTGACAAACGTCCTCGTCAGCGCGACGACGCTGGCGATTTCGCCGACCAGATAGCGCGCCAGATCAATCGTGTGCGAATGAAGATCGGCGGCCACGCCGATACCGCCCTTTTCTTTTTGCAGCGCGGCGGTCATCGGGCGCTGGGGATCCACCCAACTCGAATTGAGGTACGCGCTGCGCCAATGGTAGATGCGCCCGAGCCGACCTTCCTGAATCAGTTGTTTGGCAAGGGCGATGGCGGGCACGCGCCGATAGTTGTGATTCACATAGTGGACGACGCCGGCAGTTTGCGCGGCGTCGTACATTTCTTGCGCTTGGCGCGCGTTCAGGGCGAGCGGCTTTTCACAAAAAATGTGCTTGCCGTGTCGCGCGGCTTGTATCGCAATATCGTGGTGCAGGAGCGGCGGCGTGACAATGTCAACGATGTGAACATCGGGGCGCGCGACTGTCTCACGCCAGTCGGTTTCGATCTCTGCCCAGCCCCAGCGGTCGGCAAAGCGGCGCAGCGCGGCCTGGTCCCGTCCGCACGCGACGCGCAAATTCGGCTGAATGTCCACGTCGAAAAACTGTGCGACGTTTTTCCAGGCGTGGCTGTGCGCCCGCCCCATAAAGCCGTGACCGATAATGGCGACGTTCAAGGTTTTCATCTTGAAACTCACTCGGACAACGCGCGAATGATTTTCTGACAGAACTCGGGCAGATCGTCCGGCACGCGCCCGGTGACGAGATTGCCGTCGCGGAGGGCGGGCACGTCCACATATTCCGCCCCGGCGTTGATCAAGTCATCGCGCACGGCGGCAAAGCCGGTCAGCCGTTTGCCCTTGACGATGCCTGCCGAGATCAAGACCCAGGGACCATGACAGATCGCCGCGATGATTTTGTGGCGGTTGTGACACTCGCGCGTCAGTTCCAGCGTGCGCGGATGCCGCCGCAGCATATCGGGCGAAAAGCCGCCGGGAAAGAGCAAGCCGTCGAGTTGATCCGCCGCGAGGTCTTCGACGCGGCAAAGATGATACCGGTTGCCCTCGCGCATAAAGGGGATGGGGACAGGAGTGCCAAAGCGGCCGGTGACCGGTTTGTTCTCCAGATACGGGCGCGGATGCGCGCCCATCGGCACTGGCGCGAGCAGAATGGTCGCGCCCTCCTCGCTGAGACGCAGCAGCGGATACATCAGTTCGACGTCTTCGAATTCATTGGCGACGATGATCGCGATGCGCTTGCCTGCCAATTTGCCAGTCATTGGAAAGCACCTCCACATTAGATGGTAGCACCACAGTAAATCGTGGACATGGGGGTTCAGGGGGCTTTGCCCCCTG
>DYLA01000072.1:9634-12261 GCA_020722265.1 Anaerolinea sp. | reverse complement strand
AAACGCTACAGCACACCGACAACGGCGGACTTGGGCAAGCCACCTTTGCGGGCAAAGTGTATTGCTGGAAAAAGTTACTTCGCTGGCAACCGATACCGCCGTTGTCGGTGTGCGTGTGTTAGCGGACGCGCTATAGAATCTTGGCTCGCCTACACCCATTGTGGGTCTACGTGTATCAAACCCTGTCTATACAGTCGTTGCTCACTGCCTTGAGGCGTGAAGAATAGTTCAATATCTACGAAAGGCCAACAGTCCATCCTCAAAGACTCTATTCTCGTTAGGTGCTCATAGCGGTAGTATAAGAGTCCCCTCTTTTCATCGCGACGAAAATCGGTTGCCCTTACGGTCAAGGAAAAGTTGGTCTTTAGCAGTAATACGGTTTAGTTAAGGATCACCACAGACTCAACGAACGGCTTGGTGGGTTGAGCCGGGTGACAATGCTGCGGACGTTTCAAGTAAAACTTGGACATCTTGCGTTTGACGACCCGCGGATTGATGCGATGATCGCGTTCGGGCAAGCGTTGTTTCGCGATGTCGCGCAACATCCGCTGATACAACTCTCCGTGTTGAGAAGGATCCACCAATTGAAACTCCAGGATCGCTTGCTGAATGATCCGCAACGCGTTCGTAAAACTCAGCCGGTCGGGATCCACGTCCAGACTCAACGCCGCTTCGTGCATCAAGACGCGGATGGCAAAATGCGCCAACAGCCAGCCGTACAATTCCTGTCGCACCCCAACCGGTTTGTGACTCCGCAACGGGCGGTCGGGTAGATGTTGGTGCGTGTCCAATTCGTCAATCGTGATCTCGATTTCCCAGCGTTCGTGGTACCCCACGATCAGGTCCAGCGCGGGATACTGCTCGGCGTCCAACAACGAAGTAATGAGCCGATGCGTTTCACCATATCCCGGTAACTGGGGATCGTCAAACGTATACTCAATCACCCGCACCAAGATCCCGTCTCGTCGCTGGCGGCGGGCTTTGGGTGAAGGATAGACATACGCCAAGAACGAGCCGTCCGACAGGCAGCGCACGGGGGTCAAAATCACATTGGCGGGCACGCGTCCCAAGACGTGCGCCCCCGTCGCCAGCGCGGCGCGGAGCAATTCATAGCCGAAAAAGCCGCGATCCCACGTCACCAACATCCCTTTTCCGACACTGCGGAGCAAGCGTTTCGCCGCAGCACGCTCGCTCATATGGCAGGCACCGAAGATCGCATCACAAATCACGTGCGTGGCACACTCGATCAGATAGACCCCTTTGACTTGGGGAAAGGCGGCCTCCCCGCGATCACTGCGATGGCGACCGAACGCTTGGGCATTGGCGGGAGTGTCGGGGACATCCTCACTGGTTCCGTCGATCGCCATCACGCGCAGCCCGAAGAGGAAGGCCCCGCGCGTCGCGGCAGTCGCAATCGGCTTGCAGACCGAGTGAAACAGCGTCTCCAGGGGTTGGTCGCCGAGCCGATCCCGTGCCTGCGAGATGGCACTCTTCCCGGCCAGTGCGTATTCGCCATCACCAAACACCAAGCGCACGCCTTGGACCATCCGGCGCAGCACTTGCGGCAGGTCTTCGACGATGAAGAGGTTCATGGCAATGACGAGCAAGAGACACACGGCCGCAGGCAATTTGCGGATGCGCTGTTCAGCCACCCCGCACGTGCGGACGACGCTCTGAATCTGTTGGAAAGGAACGGCTTTTTCAAGGGCGGCGAGTTTCACGGCATCGGTGAACTTTTCGCCCGGCTCAAACACTCGAAGGCGGACTCGCATGAGGCACCTCCCACCCGCAGAAGATGCCCTATTATGCTACATCTGCGTGCTTTGAGCCAGCTGTTAACTAAACCGTATTGGGCGTAGGGTATGAAATGTCGCCGGTTTCAGAATCCCTGCTTTCTTTTTGGCGTCTCGAAAAATCTCCTGCGCCGCACGTTCTGATAAATGATCATTGCGTTCTTCGCCCAGGAAAAGCCACTTTTCGGCTTGAACGCGCGAAAATACTCGCGCAATGCTTCTAGTGCGATCGGTGACAGCAACGTGTCGCGATCCTTTGCTCCTTTGCCCGCCGTGACGCGAATCTGCATCCGCTTGGAATCAATATCGCTCACCTTCAATCGCACGACTTCCCCCACGCGCAAGCCCGCCGAGTATGCCGTCATCAATAACGCGCGGTGTTTTAGATTATGAGTTACGATGATTGCCGCCCGCGCGCCGCGACAATATGCCGCTGAAACTCGTCCACTTACGCAAGTTCAACCAAATATGCGCGCACTTGCTCGCGTGTGGCTTGCTCTGGCGTGATGTGCTTTGTTTTCAGCCAACCAAAATAATTTCGCAGCTGCTGTCCGTAACTCTTGCGCGTCCCATACGCCATGCCCCGAAGCACCAACTCGTCGTCCGCGCGCTTGATTAGCGCATGCGGAGGATTCGTCGTCAACGGTTCGGATTTGCCCGGGATGTACCGCACGCGCGGCTTGCGCGGGGGTTGCGCCTCCACCTTCGGCTTGACCGCCAGCATCTTCGGTGGCGGCGCAGACGGCGGCGCGACGATCTCCGCGAGCGCGGCGCGCGTCTCCGGCGTATCGGGAAACTGCCACTGCTTGCGCTCGGGATTCCAGTGATGCCCCG
>DYLA01000072.1:0-9534 GCA_020722265.1 Anaerolinea sp. | reverse complement strand
AAGTCCCTTTGGGTTTCGCGTGGACTCGCGGACGACTACAACCAAAACACCTGCCGCCAGCGCGCGAGATTACACGCGCCGAACAGCAGGTGCGGAAAAAGATTCAAGCCGATCTAGCGCACGGGCGAAAGAGTTCATCCAACGCCTCTGGTAATCGAGCGATCAGCGCGCGTCCCGCGAGACAAAGACCAGACTTACAGCCAACAGTATAACACACTTGCCTGGAAAGTCAACCGCCTATCCACCACGGCTTCTCAAAAGTCAGCAAGTCGCCGAAGAATTAGGCGCTGTGCTTTTTTCGGATGGGCATCGAAATAGCGTCGCGCGGCTGGGAGGCTCGTCCATCCCAGTTGAAGGTTCTTTTAAGTATCTTCCCGCGCCGACTTGACCGATGAAGGCGCCGTTCTCGACGATCACGTTGCCGCGCAAAAGCACGGTGCGCACCCAGCCCTTGACGCGCATTCCTGCGTACGGCGTGTAATCGCAATTCTGACGCAGCATTGCTGCAGAAATCGTCACCTCGCGCGTCGGATCGAACAGTACGAGGTCTGCGTCCGCGCCGGGCGCGAGCGTCCCTTTGCGCGGATACAAGCCGTACAATTTCGCGGCGGCGGTACTCGTCACGTTCACGAATTGATTGAGCGAGAGTTTCCGCTGATTCACGCCAAAGTGAAAGAGCAGCGGCACGCGCGTTTCGATGCCGGGCACGCCGCCGGGCATTCGATTGAACGCGGGCAATTCGTTCGACCACGCGACTTCGGGCGGATTCGCGACGATACCGCTAGGTAGTTTGCGAAATTCCGGCGTGCGGCGCCGCCCCAAGCGTTGCGCCATCGTGAACGGGCAATGATCGGTGACAACGAACTCCAAGACGCCCTCGCGCAAGCCCTCCCACAGCGCGCGCGTGTCCGCTGCCGAGCGCAGCGGCGGTGCCATAATGTACTGGGCGGCTTCGGCGAGGGGCTGATCGTACAGCGCGTCGGTCAACAACAAGTGTTGCGCGCACACTTCGCCGGTCGCGCGCACACCGCGCGCGCGCGCGGTTTGGATCGCGGCCAAACCGCGCGCGGCGCTGACGTGAACGATGTGCACCGGCACGCCGATGATTTCGGCGTACGCCAGCGCGCGCGCGGTCGCGTCCGCTTCGCCAGCAATCGGGCGCGTGAATGGATGCCAGCGCGGTTCGGTGTGTCCTTGCGCGATGTGCTGTGCGCCGAGCGTCATTATCACGTCGTGGTCTTCGGCGTGGATGATCGGCAAGCCGCCGTGCGTTTTCAGCGTCTCCAGCGCGATGAGCATCTCGCGATCGGTCAGGCGGATGTTGTCGTACGCCATATAAATCTTGAAACTCGGCATCCCTGCCGCGATGACGGCGGGAATCTCCGCACGCGCGGCGTCATCCGCGCGGTTGAACGTCATATGAAAACCGAAATCAATCACCGCGTCGGCGGCTTCGGCGAGGCGCGCCTCGAACGCGCGCAAAAACGCTTCGCCCGGTTTCGCTTCGACGAAATCGAGTACCGTCGTCGTGCCACCGCACGCGGCGGCAATCGTGCCGGTCAGCCAATCGTCGCTGGAGACGATGCGGTTGGGTCCTTGCGGATATTGCAAGTGCACGTGTGGATCAATTCCACCGGGCAGAACCAGCAAGCCGGTCGCATCCAACACGCGCTCGGCTGGTATCGGCAAATCCTTGCCGATCAGTTTGATCGTTTCGCCGTCAATCAAAATATCCGCGACGAAATCATCGCTCGCAGTGATGAGGCGACCGTTTCGAATTAGGGTAGTGGACACCGTTTCTCCCTCATCACTTCCGAAGGGTCTCTGGAGACCCTTCGGGTTTTTGGTCACGCGCTACTTGACGTTCACGGTCACGCTAAACGTCTCTGCTTTCGGATCGTTCAACTCCCACGACCGCTTGTTCGCGAATTTGAGCATCGCGCTGCCGGCACTCGCGGCGGTGAACTTGAACTCGAACAGACCGCTCGCGCCCGGCATATTCGACGTGGAGGTGAACTTGTAGTCGCCTTGCGGTTTTAGCACGGCGTCATTGCCGGCTTCCAAGCCCCACATATACCCGGTCGAACCCGGACTTCCTTCCAGCGTGACGATCAGCGTACCGCCCTTTGCCACCTCGATCGTCTTGCCGTTGTCCGCTTTGGTCACGGTGATCGGTTTCATCCCCGGCTTACATTCGCCGCGCATAAACATCCACTCCTCGCACTCGCTCTTGTCCGCGAAGACGCAGTAGCCGACCTGGCCGCCTTGCGCGTCTTTGCGAATCTCCAACTGGCCACCGTTCTGGACGCAATACACCGACGCGGGATTCGCCATCCCGATGGCTGGGGCGCTTGTCGGCGCGGGGGTGCTGATCGTCACAGCGGCTGGCACAGTCGGTGCCGGCGACGAACACGCGGCGAGCAGCGCGACGAGCCAGAGTAAACCGATCAGCGCGATCGTTTTTTGGATTTTCATTTTGCTCCTCATGGGAGGTTTTCCTATTCCGCATAACTCCACGCGTAGAACACCTTCGGTCCATGAACGCCGATGGCTAACACCTTTTCGATGTCTGCCGTACGGCTCGGTCCCGTGATGAGCGTCAGGTGCTTGGCGCGCGTGAACGGCGCAAGCAAAGCGTACCAATCGGCGCGCAGCGCGGCGGCACGAAAGATCGCCAGATGCACGCGCGGCAAAAGGGATGTCAACTCCGACTGCTCTGTCGTCGCGCGCAGGGCGAGTGTGCCAGTTTGCGCGAGGACTGCATCCGCGCCGGTGATTCCCAGATCGCACGCCGCCAACTCGCGCGTGCCCGCGCTGGGCGGCACCAGTTCGACGCCTAGGCGCGCGAGCATCTCCGCCACGCCCAGTTCGCGCAACTCGCGCGTCTGCCACAGCGTCGCGCGCCGCACCGTTTCGACGTGGACGAGTTCTTCCAACGCGGCACGCAAATCGTCTCGACCGCGCACCTGTCGCGTCCGCCCGCCCACTTGCTCGATGGCTTGCAACGCCGCCGCAATCTGCGCGTCCGCGTCGCCCGGCAGATGGGGCAGCGCGGGGAGCGCGGGCTTGGCCGGGCGCGGCGCGTGCGCCAGCGCGGCGCGCACCTTGCTCAAAATCGCCGTCCGCGCGTTTGCGTCTCTCATTTGCCCCTCCGCCGGTTGAACGCGAACACAAGTCCTAGAACGATTGCGCCTACCGCCGCGAGCGCGAGCGCGAGGTTGCGCGCGCGGACGCGCACCGCGCCGCCGGGAGTCCGCGCGCGCATCCAGTCGCGAATCGTCGCGCCGAACGCTGGTAGCGGACGCGTCATCGTCCAGCGATTCAGCGGCGGCGGCAGCGTAGGGAGCCACGCGCCGCGCTTGAGCGGGAATTGTGCGCGCCGCAACAGTTGCGTCCCGATTTCGTACAAGAGGGGCATTCCCAGGGCGAGTCCGACACCTTGCGCGCCGGCGCGCAGGATCGGCGGCGCGGCGGGCGCGGCGAACGCGTCCCCTTCGACGACGCGATGGCGCAGGTGCAACAGGATTTCCGGAATCGGAATTTTCACCGGGCAAATGTCCGCGCACGCGCCGCAGAGCGACGACGCGAACGGCAAATCGCGCGCCAGCGTCGTGCCGATGAGTTGCGGCGAAAGGATCGCGCCGATCGGTCCCGTGTAGACCCAGCCGTACGCGTGCCCGCCGACGGTGTTGTAGACCGGGCAGATGTTCGCGCACGCGCCGCAGCGGATGCAGAGCAGCGTCTCGCGCGCGCGTTCGTCGCGCAAGATGCGCGTGCGTCCATTGTCTAGCAAGACCAGATGAAACTCGCGCGGACCGCCGGCGCGCGTCCCGGTGATGCAGGTGACGTAGGAAGTGATCTGCTGCCCGGTCGTGCTGCGCGGCAGGAGGTTGAGCAAAACTGCCAGCGTGTCCCAATTCGGAATCGTTTTTTCGATGCCGACGACGGCGACGTGCACCGGCGGGAGTGATGTGCACATTCGCCCATTCCCTTCGTTCGTCACGAGGACGAGCGTGCCGGTTTCGGCGACGAGAAAGTTCCCGCCGGAGAGGCCCATTTCGGCGGCGAGAAATTCTTCGCGCAGGCGCGTACGCGCGATCTCCGTCAGCACCTGGGGATCGGGCGGCGCGTCCACGCCAAGTTTCGCGCGCAAGAGCGCGGCGATGTCCTCTTTCGTCATGTGCAGCGCGGGCGCGGTCGGATGCGAAGGGCGGCTGCCATCGAGTTGGACGAGGTATTCGCCCAAATCGGTTTCGAGTGCGGCGATGCCGGCATCGCGCAGCGCCTCGTTCAGTTCGATTTCTTCCGAGAGCATACTCTTGACTTTGACGACGCGCTGGACGGCGTGTTGCCGCGCGATCTCCAGCACGATGCGGCGTGCCTCTGCCGCGTCGTTCGCCCAATGCACATAACCGCCGGCTTGGGTCACTTGGGCTTCGAGTTGCAGCAGGTACTCGTCGAGATGGAGGAGGGTGTGGAGGCGTGCATCGTGCGCGGCTTGGCGCAATTGTTGCCAGAGCGCGTCGCCCAACTGCTCGACCGCTTCGGCGCGCTTGAGGACTGCCGTGCGCGTGTTCTTTTGCGTCGCCGCGCGCAGAGGGGGGGCAACGTGTTGCGAATTGCGACGAAAATCAATCGGGGTGAGTGTGTGTGACAAAGCAGACTCCGCGCCAAAGTATACCACTCTTCAGGGTGATTGCCAAAATGCGCCCGCGCGACTGGCGAGCGCCTCCGCTTGCGCCAACTCGATTGACCGGGACGTCTGCGCTTACACAAGGGAATGGGTTGAGATTCCACCTGATTGAGCCGTCGTTCGAAAACGGCGGCGGCACTTTGACGAATCACTGGGTTCCGCGTAGAATGACCGCACGATGAAAGACACGCCATCTTCTGCGTCGGCACCGCGCCGCGCGCGCCGCCGGCGCGGCTTGTCTCCAACTTGCTTCACTCTCCTCGCCTTCGCTTTGCTCTTTGCCATTCTGCTCGTTCTCTTTGGCGCGTACGAGTTGATCTACCGCGACCGCGTCATTCTCGGTGTGAGCATCGGGGGACAACCGATGAGCGGTCTCACCCGCACGGAAGCGCAACAATTCCTCCAAGCCAAGTTCGGCGAGCCGGAGGCGATCCTTGCGCGCTACGGCGGCGACGCGGTCATCGTCCGCGCCGGCGAACGGATGTGGCGCGCGTACCCCTGGGAACTTGGCTTGCGCACCGATTTTGCACCGGTCGCCGAAGCGGCGATCACGCTCGGACATCGCGGCGCGTGGTGGGACGCGCTCGGTGATCAGGCGCGCTGTCTCTGGGCGGGCTGTGATTTCGGCGTGGATGTGCAGTTCGATCAAACCATCGCACAAGCGTACCTCGACTGGCTCGCGCCGCAAGTGGAACAGCCGCCGCGCGACGCGTCCGTCCGCATCGAAGGGTTGCGCGTCGTCGCCACGCCTGCGCAGAACGGGCGCGCCCTCGACGGCGCGGCGATGCTCGAACGGATGCGGCAGCACGTCCTCAGCCAGGCGCGTGACGATTTGCTCGTCCCATTTCGCGACACCCCGCCGCTTGTCTCCGACGCGAACGCGGCGGCAGCCAAGGCACAAGCCGAAGCGATTCTCGCCGCGTCGTTGACCCTGACCTTTGGCGGGCGCGCGTGGACGATTGACCGCGCCGCGCTGGCGGCGATGTTGCGCGTCGAACGGCAGCACCACGCGGACGGTGCTGCCCATCTCGTCGTGTCACTCGACCGCGCGCAACTCGCCGCGCAGTTGCAGACGATCGCGCGCGAGATCAATCAGCCCGCGCGTGACGCGCGCCTCCGCTTCGATCCGAACACCGGCGCGCTGACCCCCATCGTCACGAGCCAACCGGGGCAATCGCTCGACCTGGACGCGGCGGCGAAACAAATCGAACAGCAATTGTTATCGGGCGCGCTCAAGGAGAAAACACTTGCGCTGCCGGTAACCGTGACCAAACCGACGATTGCGATGGAGGACGCGGCAAAATTCGGCATCAAGGAGTTGGTCGCGCAGGGGACGAGCAGTTTCAAGGGGTCGTCGGCAGGGCGCATCCAGAACATTCGCACGGCGACCGCGCAGTTCGAGGGGGTGGTCATTCCGCCGGGCGGGGTCTTTTCGTTCAATCAGTTTCTTGGCGACGTGACCGAAGCGAACGGGTACGACGACGCGTACATCATCTTTGCGGATCGGACAGTGTTGGGACCGGGCGGTGGCGTGTGTCAAGTGTCGAGTACCGTGTTTCGTGCGGCGTTCTTTGGCGGCTTTCCGATTGTGGAGCGCTGGGCGCACGCGTATCGCGTCAGTTGGTACGAGCCGCCGGTTGGGCTGGACGCGACGATTTTCTCGCCGTCGGTGGATTTGAAATTCCGGAACGACACGGAAGCGTATCTCCTCATCCAACCCAAGATAGATTTGCGCGCCGGCACACTCACGTTCGCTTTCTACGGCACCAAGCCGAATCGCGTGGTCGAAATGGAAGAGCCGATCATCGAAAACATCGTCAAACCCGGCGCGCCGATTTACACCGACGACCCAACGTTGAACAAGGGAGTAATCAAGCAGGTCGAATGGGCGAAGGAGGGCGCGGACGTGACGGTGTGGCGTAAGATTCTGGTGAATGGTCAGGTCGTCAAGCGCGAAAAATTCTTTAGCCGCTACGAGCCGTGGGTGGCGCGGTATTTGGTGGGGACGAAGGTAGTGAAATGAGAGACACCAGGTCTCTTGGGGAAACCTGGTGTCTTTTTTCATTCTCCCAAGTACTGCAACGCCACGCGCACCCGCTCTTCCACCGTCTTCACCTCCGACGGCACTGTGCGCGCCGCGCGCGTCGCCTCCGCCGCGCTGTAGCCCAGATTGATCAGCGCGTTCACCACGTCCTCGTCCACCGGCGCCAGTTCGCCGAGTTCGCCCAAGCCGCTCACGTCAAGCTTGCCCTTGAGTTCGAGCACGAGACGCTGCGCGGTCTTTTTGCCGATGCCGGGAAACGTCGTCAGCATCTCGATGTTTCCTTGTGCGAGGGCAAGCCGCAGCGTCTCCGGCGTCGTTGCCGAAAGAAGCCCCAGGGCGACTTTGGGCCCGACCCCGCTCACCGTCAGCAGAGTTTCGAACAAGCGCAATTCGTCCTCGGTGGCAAAGCCGTAGAGTGACAGTTCATCCTCGCGCACGCGCAAGTGCGTGAAGAGTTGCACCTCGCTCCCGATGGCGCCGAGATTCGCGAGCGTGTTCGTCGTCACGCGCACGCAGAAACCGACCCCGCCCACGTTGACGATGAGCGCGTCGCCGGTGCGCGCTTGGAGTTTACCGTGAAGCGATGCAATCATTCTCTGCCCAACCTCTCAAAGCGTGCGCTGTGGGCGTGGCAAATCGCGATAGCCAGCGCGTCCGCCGCGTCGTCCGGCTGCGGCACCGCGTCGAGACGCAAGAGCATCTTGACCATCTGTTGGATTTGCGTTTTCTCCGCGCGCCCATAGCCCACGATTGCCTGCTTGACTTGGAGCGGTGTGTACTCATGGATGGCGAGACCGGCTTGGGCGGCGGCGAGCAAAGCGACACCGCGCGCCTGACCCACTGACAGGGCGGTGCGAACGTTCTTGTTGAAAAACAGTCTCTCGACGACCGCATCGGTCGGCGCGTGCGCGGCGATGAGCGCGGTCAGTTCGGCAAAAATGTGCTGCAAGCGGCGTGGCAGTGGCCAAGCGGCTGGCGTCGTGATCGCACCGTAGGTCATCGTCGTCAACACGTCCGCGTCGCTCCGGACGATGCCATAGCCGGTAATGGCGGTGCCGGGATCAACGCCCAGAATAATCATCCCCGCTAGGCCTTTTCCGCCTCGAACTTGGCGGCGATCGCGTTGGTAATGTCGAGATTGGAAAAGACCTTTTGCACGTCGTCGTGTTCTTCGAGCGACTCCATCAATTTCATCGTCGCGACGGCTTGATCATCGGTCACTTGCGCTGGGTTTTTGGAAATCCATGCGAGTTCTGCCGAGACGATGGGGATTTTGCGTTTTTCGACGGCGTCCTTCAGTGTTTTGAGAGACTCGGGCGCGCAGTACAAATCGAGCACGTTTCCATCGAGCCGGTAATCTTCTGCGCCGGCGTCAATCAGTTCGAGGGCGAGGTCTTCGGGGTTCTTCGCGCCTTCGATGGTCACCACGCCTTTTTTGTCGAACATCCACGCGACGGCGTTGGCAGCCGCGAGGTTGCCACCGCCGCGTGTGAAGAGGTGTCGCACTTCGGCGGCGGCGCGATTGCGATTGTCGGTGAGGACTTGGACCAGCAGGGCGGCGCCCCCTGGACCGTACCCCTCGTACATCACCTCTTCGAGTTGACCGCCCTCTTTCAGTTCGCCGGTGCCGCGTTTGATCGCGCGTTCGATGTTCTCTTTGGGCATATTGGCTGCGCGCGCTTTGTCAATCGCGAGCCGCAACGCGAAATTCGCGTCGGGGTCCCCACCCCCCGCGCGCGCGGCAATCGAGATTTCGCGACCGAGTCGCGTGAACATCGCGCCCTTTTTCACATCGGCGGCGCCTTTCTTCCGTTTGATCTGCGCCCACTTGGAATGTCCAGACATAAACTATCTCCTTGTTGGCAAACTCCACCTTCCCGCAGGAGCAAATGTTGCCGTACTAATCCATTCGTTATTATACCACGCCATCGCGAGAAATCCTAGAGCATCGTTTTGAGCAGCCGCGCTGTGTCAATCCCCTGCCCGCGATAATGATTGTTCGCGAACACGAACGTCGTCTCGGCGAGGCGATTCAACTTTTCGATCTTGGGCTTCCATTCGGCGAGTTCCGCCTGCGTGTAGGTGTAATCGTAGCGTTCGTAAGCATGCGCGTGCCGCCACCACTTGGCGGCGTTGCGTCCGTGAAAACGCACGTAGGCAACCGGACCGGTCACGCGCGCAATCGGGGGGAGCAGCCCTTTGAGGCGCGGCTCGTCCACGCAGCAAAAGCCCAACTGTTGTTCGCGCAGCAGTGCGAACGTTTCGTCCGTCAGCCAGCGCGCATCCCGAAACTCGACGACGATTGGCAGGTCGTGCCAGCGTTCGCGGAACGATTTCAGGTACGCGACGTTTTCGCGCGTGTTGTGGAACGACGCCGGGAACTGCGCGAGGATCGCTCCGAATTTCTGCGCCTCGATCAGCGGCTTGAGTGCGTCAGCGAATTGCGCGAAGAGCGCGGGGTCAGCCTCGCGCGTGTGTGTCATCGCTTGCGTCGCTTTGAGCGTAAAACGAAAGTCTGCCGGCGTCTGGCGCGCCATCCCGGCGAGTGTGCGCGCCGTCGGCATGCGATAGTACGTAAAGTTGACTTCGAGCGCGTGAAACTCGCGCGCATAGAACGCCAGCCACTCTTTTTTGTCCAGACCGGGAGGATAGTAGGGTCCTACCCAATCGTCGTACGAAAAACCGCTTGTGCCTACGTAGAGCATAGGATGCTCGATCTCTCTTTCCGCCGGTGATCGAAAATCGGTAACGCTACATTCAATCGTGGAGACGTCAAAACTGGTGCACTTGATGCCCC
>DYLA01000071.1 GCA_020722265.1 Anaerolinea sp. | reverse complement strand
ACCGGCACGCCGATTGACAAAACCGCCCACGGCAAAGGCACCTTCAAAGTCTTCGCCGCGGAAGATGCGCAAGGGTATCTGGACAAATACTCCATCGCCGAGTCTATCGAGGACGGCACGACCGTGCCTTTGTATTACAGCCTCGCCCCGAACGAACTGCGGGTTGATCGCGCGACGTTGGAGCGAGAATTCTTGAGCCTCGTGGAAGCCGAAGGCGTTAGCGACATTGAAGACCTCAACCGCGTGCTCGACAAAGCGGTGACGCTTAAAAACATGCTCAAAAACCGAGAGCGAGTGCAGCGCGTTGCCCAATATGTAGCCAAGCATTTTACCGAAACGGTCGAGCCGCTGGGTTACAAGGCGTTTCTGGTCGGCGTGGACCGCCAGGCGTGCTGTCTGCTCAAGGAGGCGCTGGACCAATACTTGCCACCCAAATATTCGCAGGTGGTCATCAGTCCAGGACACAACGACCCGCCGGAGATCGCGCGCTACCACCTTTCGGAAGAGGAAGAGAAGCGCATCCGCAAGGCGTTCCTCAAGCCCGAAGAGTTGCCCAAAATCCTGATCGTGACGGAGAAACTGCTGACGGGCTACGATGCGCCAGTTCTCTACTGCATGTACCTGGACAAGCCGATGCGCGACCATGTGCTTCTGCAAGCCATCGCCCGCGTCAACCGCCCTTACGAGGATGAGAACGGCAGACACAAACCAGGCGGGTTCGTGCTGGACTTTGTGGGCATCTTTGAGAATCTGGAAAAGGCGCTGGCATTCGACTCGCGGGATGTATCGGGCGTCATTGAGGGGTTGAATGAACTCAAGGCGCGGTTCAGAGAACAGATGGCGCGCGGGCGCGCGGATTATCTCTCCCTTTTAGCCGGTAAGCCAGCGGACAAGGCGGCCGAGGCCGCCTTGCAGAACTTTCTGGACGAAGAGAAGCGGCAGGCGTTTTACCAGTTCTTCACCGAACTGGAAGACCTGTACGAAATCCTCTCCCCCGACCCGTTTTTGCGGGAATTCATGGACGACTATCAACGGTTGGCAGACCTGTACGCCCTGCTGCGCGCCGCGTTCGAAAGCGGGACGCCCGCCGACCGCGATCTGGCGCGCAAGACCGCCTACCTGGTGCAAGAGCACACAACAGGCGGACTCATTCGTGAGGCCGTGGCAGTCTACGAGATCACGCCGCAGACCCTGGGGCAGATCGCGCAGAGCAACCAGTCGGAGACCGTCAGGGTCTTCAACCTGTTCAAGAGCGTTGCCCAGAAGGTGCAGGAGGAAGCAGCCAGTGCGCCGTACCTGATTCCCATCGGCGAGCGCGCCGAGCAGATTGCCAAAGCCTTCCAGCAGCGGCAACTATCCACCCGGGAAGCCTTGCAACAGTTGGAGGAACTCGTCCGTCAAATCAACGAGGCGCAGCGGCAACAGGTGGAAAGCGGCGTTTCTATGGAGGCATTCACCCTGGGCTGGCTACTTGGCCAGGCGGGGCTGTCCGAGGGACAGTGCCAGCGCATCACTACGGCAATGGGAGCGAGGTTGCAAGACTATCCCCACTGGCGCACCCACGCGGAGCAAGAGCGAGAGGTGCGGCGGGCGCTTTATGAGCAGTTGGACCGGACTGGCGTGAAGGATGTGCCTGGTCTTGTAGAGCAAATCCTGAACGTGCTGCGGAGGTATCGCGGCTCATGAAAAAGGTCAAGCACACCTTGTCGCCGCCCTTGGAAGAGACCGTGCCTGTGGAGGTTCTCAAAGCGGAGGTTTATACATGGGCGCGGCGCATGGGTTTGGAGGTGCGTCTCCATGAGATTCACGTCCAGCCGATGAAGCGCAAATGGGCCAGTGTCTCCAGCCGAGGACGGCTTACCTTGAATCGTGACCTGCTCGCCCAGCCCGCCGCCTTCCGCCGTGAGGTCATCGTCCATGAACTGGTGCACCTGAAATTAAATCACGGCGGGCACAATAAGATGTTTCGTTCCCTAGTTCGAGCCTACCTGGCTCAACAAACCGATGCTTGAGCGGGGCGGTAAAGACATCTCAATTGACGAACCTTCCCCGCCGTGTTATAATCCCCCCGCTCAAATGAACCGCCCGCGTATTTCCGTCGTCATCCCCACGCGCAACGGCGCGCTCACTCTGCCCGCGTGCTTGGAATCGCTCCGTGCCGCGTCGCTTCCGCCCGCCGAAATCATCGTCGTGGACGACGCGTCGAGCGACGCCACCGGCGACATCGCGCGGCGGTACGGCTGCGGCGTGATCCGCACTGACGAAAACATCGGCGCGGCGCGCGCGAAGAATCGCGGCGCGCGCGCTGCCACCGGCGACGTGCTGTTCTTCACCGACGACGATGTGATCGTTTCGCCCGACGCGCTCGCGCGGCTCGCCGAAGATTTCGACGACGCGCGCGTCGCGGGCGTCGTCGGCTTACTCGACCGCGCGATTCCGTTCGAGGATTTTGCGAGCCATTTCAAGAATCTGTGGATGCGTTTTACGTACGCGCGAATGCCGCGCACACGCATCGGCTTGTTCTACACCAGTGTCGCGGCCATGCGCCGCGAAATCTTTCTCGCGCTCGGCGGCTTTGACGAAAACTATCGCGGCGCGAGCCTCGCCGAAGATACCGAGTTTGGACAGCGCGCGTGGGCGGCGGGACACACCATCGTCCTCGATCCACGCGTCAGCGTGACGCACTGCAAACAGTACACGCCGCGCGAGGTCTTGCGAACCGATTTTCTCCGCGCACGCGCCCTGATGCTGATGCGACTCCGCAAGTGGGGGCAGCCGTTTTTCACGAGCGTGCCAACGTTCTACCAACTCGCCGTGCCAATGCTTTTTGCCGCGCTGGGAGCGCTGGCGTTCACGCTCGTCCATCCGATTTTTCTTGGCGTGTGCCTGTGCCTGCTGCTGATTACCTACGGCTTGCTCTTCACTTGGCTCGTCTACCTCGCGCGCGAGCGCGGCGTAGGCTTCGCGCTCCTCGCCGCGCTGTTCCAACCGCTCGATGTGCTGGCGGTCGGCGCGGGGATGCTCGCGGCACTCATCGCGTTCGTGCGCGGGAAGAAATATTGAGCGGCGCAGCCCGTTCGTGCCTGCGGGACTATTCCATCCCGGCAGTAAAGGAATTTGAATGTCACATACACACTATTTGAAATTCGCGCCGCGCATCCTTTGGAAAAAGGGCGCGTCGCCAGTCTATTTCGTCTTCTTCGTGACGAAGAACTGCAACGCGCGCTGCGGGCACTGCTTGCTCGGTTCGCACGCACGGCACACCGGCGAACTGACGATTGACGAAATCGAACGCGTCAGCCGCTCGATGGACGATATGCTCTTTTTCACGCCGACCGGTGGCGAGCCCTTCTTGCGTCAGGACTTGCCGGAGATCGTCAAGATTTTCCACAAGAACAACCACGCGCCGAACGTCGGTATCCCGACCAACGGCTCGCTCACCAGCCGCGTCGTGGATGGCACGCGCGCGATGCTCGACGCATGTCCCGATCTGGATCTGCACATTGACGTCTCGATTGACGGGGTGGGAGAGGATCACGACAAGATCCGCGGCTTTCCGGGTCTGTTCGACCGCGCGATTCGGACGTACCGCGAATTGCGCGTCCTCGAAAAGCACTATCCCAACTTTTCCGCGTGCATCCAGATTTCGGTCAGCGCGTACAATCACGACAAACTGAACGAGATTTACGATTACCTCCGCACACAGGTCGGCGTGAACACCGTCTTTACGCTCCTCTTTCGCGGCGCGCCCAAAGACCCGGCTGGCAAATACACCCCGCCGATTGACCCGCACGCCAACCAGTTCGATGTGGACAACTATTTGAATTTCCACTATCGGCTCGAACGGGACAACAAATCGCGCGAACTCTCCGGCTATTACAAGATGCCCTTTGGCGATTTCATCAACGCCAAGCGCATCATCCGTCCCAAACTGATTACGCGAATGGTCAAAGAGCGTCGCTTTGTGATTCCTTGCTACGCCGGCACGCTCGGCGGCAATATGTTCTCGAACGGCGATGTGCTGGCGTGCGAGTTGATGGGCGAAGAGTTCGTGCTGGGCAACGTGCGCGATTACGATTACGATTTCAAAAAGATTTGGTACTCGCCCAAAGCCGATGAGGTGCGTCGCTGGATTACCAAGACCAAGTGCTACTGCACGTACGAATGTTTTCTCACCGTGAACATTCTGTTCAACCCGCTGATGTACCCGGTCATTCTCAAAGAATGGGCGACGCTCAAATGGGCCGAATGGCGGCACGGGCGCGCGTCGGAAGCGCTGCCCGCCGCGCCGCGTGCGGTCGAAAGTTATCGGGTGGAACTCTGATGTACAAAAACCATCGCATCTCGCTCGTCTTGCCGTGCTACAACGAAGAGCGCGGCTTACCCGAAGTCTTTCGCGATCTCGATCTGAAAATCGTGGACGAAGTGATCGCCGTGGACAATAATTCGACGGATCGCACCGCCGAAGTGGCGCGGCGGCTCGGCGCGCGGGTGATTCGCGAAAGCACACAGGGCTACGGCGCGGCGTACAAGACCGGCTTGCGCGCTGCCACCGGCGACATCATCGTCACGATGGATGCCGACGGCACCTACCCCCGCAACTTTATCCCGATTCTGCTCGACGTGCTGATTGACGAGGGATTCGATTTTATCACCTGCGACCGCACCGGACACAAAGACAAGCCGAGCAATCGCCTCCGCGTCTTGGGCAACGACGTGCTCAACTTTTTCATCCTCCTCCTCTTTTGGTTTCGTGTCCGCGATTCGCAATCCGGGATGTGGGTCTTTCGCCGTGGGGTGTTGGAGCATCTCAATCTTACCAGCGATGGGATGGCCTTCTCGGAGGAAATCAAACTCGAAGCGATGAGCAAACCGAACCTCATCCGCGCCATCGAGTTGCCGGTCTATTACAAAGAACGGCACGGCGTCAGCAAACTCCATATCTGGCGCGATGGATTCTACAACCTCTTTTTCCTCTTCCGCAAACGCCTAGGCTTGCTCGGCACAGCGCCGCCCTTGGTCGAACCGACGCGCGCGGATTTGCAAAAACAACCGAACGCGTAGCGGAGGGCTGCCTCCCACAGGTTTGAAGGCTGTGACCCTTTGGCTTGCATTCTTGAAATCGAACCGCGCCTTGGCCGTTCTCCTCGCCGTGTTCTGCGCGCTCGCGCTCTTCTACGCGCTCAGCATTCCCATCTTCGAAGGTCCCGACGAAGACGATCACTTCCGCTATGCCAAATTCATCGCCGATCAGCGCGCGTGGCCGGTCCAGTCGTTCGAGCCGGGCGGTGGCGCGGCGGGACATCAGGGCTGGCAGCCGCCGCTGTACTATTCGCTCGTCGCGCTCGTCATCGCGCCGATTGACACCTCCGACTATGAACAGCACTTGGGGCGCAACTACGCCGCCACCTTCGTCGGCGACCCGTCGTGTTGTGGGCGCAACCTCTACTATCACACCGATTCCGAAAATTTTCCGTACACGCGCACCACGCTCGCCGTTCATCTCGCGCGTTTGCTCTCGATTCTCTTCGGCGCGGTTACCGTCGCCGCGACATTTTTGATCGCAAGACAATTGAAAATTATCAATGATCAATTGTCAATCGCCGCCGCCGCGCTCGTCGCCTTCAATCCTAGTTTCCTCTTCGCGAGCGCGCTGGTGTCGAACGATGCTGCGCTCGCCGCGTTCTCGACGCTAACGCTGCTGCTGTGGGTTCGCTTGCTCACCGGACAATCTGCGCCGACGCTGAAATCTGCCGCGCGGCTCGGAGTTCTCATCGCGCTGGGCGCACTCACGAAAACGACCGCGCTGGGCTTGATTCCCTTTTCGATGCTCGCGCTCTGCCTTGCTGCGAGGCGCGCACGTGACACGCGTTTCGCGCTCCTCGGCAACGCGACGATGCTTGCCGTCATCACGCTCGTCAGCGGCTGGTGGTTCGTACGCAACCAAATGCTGTACGGCGATCCGCTGGCGTATCGGTTGATGACCGTCTCTGCGCTCTTCCCGCGCGCGGGCGAACTTACCTTCGCCGAACTGTTCCAAATTTCGCTCCCTTGGCTCTGGCAAACGTTCTGGGGCGGACCGACGCCCGGCGATTTCGCGCCGGCGTTTCTGGTCGCGTTAGCCCTCCTCGCGCTGGGTGCGATGATGGGGATGGTGCTGTTCGTCGTTCGCTATTCGCCGTTCGCCGTTCGTCGTTCGCTGCTCCTCCTCGCCGCGTGGCTCGCGTTCATTCTGATCGCGCAAATTCAATTCATCCGCACGACCACCGGCGCGGATCAAGGCCGCTATCTCTTTCCCGCCGTCTCGATCATCGCGCTCTTTTTCGTTCTGGGATTGAACACATTGGCTCATTGGCTCGTTGGCTCGTTGGCTCATTCGCGCATTGGCTTATTGGCGCATTGGCATTTTGGCTCATTGGCGCATTGGCTTATTGGCTCATTCTTCCTCCTCGCCCTCTACGTCCCATTCGCCTACACCCTCCCCGCCTACGCGCGCCCGCCGCTTCTTTCTGCCGACGAACTTGGGCGCGCGCCGAATCCGACGCGCATCGTCTTCGCGGATCGAATCGAATTGCGCGGCTATGCGATCGAATCGCGCGTCGTCAAGCCGGGAGACATCCTGCGCGTCACGCTCTACTGGCGCGCGCACACACCGATGCACGAATCGTACCGCGTCTTCGTTCATCTGATTGGCGCGGGGGACCAGTTCGCCGGGGGCGTGGATGTGATTCCCGCGCGCGGCGCGTTTCCGACGGTGTACTGGAAACCGGGCGACGCGTTGCGCGACGTCGTCGCCGTGCCGATAGCGAACGCGCCGCCGGGCAAATACCTCGTCGAGGTTGGACTGTATCCGGTGGGCAAGCCGGGCGAGCGCCTGTCAACCGAGACGGGTGACGATCGCGCGATTCTGGGCGCGGTCAAACTCGCGCCGAGTGCAAGCCTCGCGTACGCGCCGCGCCAGCGCATCGAAAAAGATTTCGCCGGCAAAGCCCGCTTGCTTGGCTACGACCTCGATGCCGATTCGCTCACACTCTACTGGCAATGCCTCGCGCCGTTCGATGACGACTATACCGTGTTCGTTCACGCGCTCGACGCGGACGGCAGCATCATCGCGCAGGTAGATCGGGAACCGCAAGCCGGCAACAACCCCACCTCACTTTGGCTCGTCGGCGAACAAATCCGCGACGAGTACACGTTCGCTTTGCCAATGAACGCGACGCGCCTGGCGATTGGGTTGTACCGCGCGGATACCGGCGCGCGGCTCGCGGTGGACAGTAGCGATCACGTCTTGTTGGACGTGCGCCCATAGCGAGGTTGAAATGGAATCTCGCCGCATACTCGCTGTCACCGGTGTTGTGCTGATCGCGTGGGCGCTGCGCGTGGTTGCTCTAGACACGCTGCCACCAGGGATTGATCGCGACGCGGCGACGAACGGCGTTTACGCGCTCTACATTTTGCGCGAAGGAATCCGTCCGCTGTTCTATCGTATCGGCGCGCCGGAACCGCTCATCATCTACGCCCAAGCCTTGAGCGTCGCGCTGTTCGGCGTCAGCGTGTTCGCGCTGCGAATCGTGACGGCGGTCGTCGGCACGTTGACGATTCCCGCGCTGTACCTTTTGGCGCGCGCGTTCAAATTCGATGGGCGCGTCGCACTCTTGGCGGCGTTCGGCTTGGCGATTTCCATCGAACACACGCACTTGAGCCGGCTGGGTTTGCGCGCGATTTTCATTCCCCTCGTCGAAATGCTCGCGCTGTACTTTTTCTGGCGCGTCTGGCAGTGCGGATGTGCGCGCGACGCGATCATCGCCGGGGCGATTTTGGGCATCGGCTACTACACTTATCTCAGTGCGATCTTTTTGCCGATTCTGCTGGGCGCGCTGCTCGCGCATCAATTCGTCTTCGACCGCGCCCGGTTCGTCGCGCGCGGGCGTGCTGTCGTCGGGTTGTTCGCGACTGCACTCGGCGTCGCCGCGCCGCTGCTCGTTTTCGAACTTGTTTATCCGCACGCCGCGTTCTTTCGCGCGAGCCAAGTCACGTTGTTCCAGCATCCCGCGTACGCCCAAGTGGGCTGGCTGGGTGTGCTCGCGCTCAAACTCTTGGGGCAGGCGAAGATGTTCGGTATCGAGTGGCAGGGGCAGTACAATCCGTTGTCACAGCCGCTGCTCGATCCGATTTGGTTCGCGGGCTTTCTGATCGGCGTAGTGATTTGCCTACGCCGCGCGCGCCGCATCGAGTATGCGTGGTCGCTCATCACAATCGTCGTGATGTTGATACCGGACTTGATGGGTGGGAACGAAGTGTATCCGCAAGAGTTGCGCGTCATCGGCGCGATTCCGCCGGCATTTTTTATCGGCGCGGTCGGCTGGGTAGCGGCTTGGGATTGGAGTCGGCGTTGGCAACCGCATCTGGCTAACTTGCTGGCGGTGGGGCTTGTGCTGGGGAGCGGCGTCAACACCTTCGACGCGTACTTTAATCGCTGGGGCAAGCGCGACGATCCGAATTTCAATCTCGGCGAGGTGGCGGAGGGCAAATGGATCGCGCGCGCGGATGCGCCGGTGCTGGTGCCGCTCAACGAGTACGCGCGGCAACCGGTGCGTTACCTGATTGGCGCGCGCGCGCCGCAAATCCGCGCGTTCGACGCGGCGGTGCCTCTGCCGGCGTCGGCGTGGGTGGTCTTGCCGCTGGATCACGCGCGCCCGCGCTTTGAGGGCCGCGCGTACGCCCACGACCCGGCGATGTACGTTTGGGTGGGCGACGATGCGGTGCGCTTGTTGCCGCCGCTTCAAAATGATGCGCTCGAGAAACTCCCCAACGCGTCGGCGCAAGAGATTCGCAACGCGTTCGGGGAAACGGTCGCGCGCGCGTTCTGGGTGGATACGTCGCGGCTAGAGTTCGCGCCTGTGGCGGCGTCCACGCGCGCCGTGCCGTTCGCGCCGAATCTCGCGCTCGTAGATTTTGCGTTGACCCCGTCGCGCGTTTTGCCGGGTGAATCGCTCGCGGTGACGTTGTGGTGGCGCACGGCGCAACGCTTATCGGACGACGCGATGATCTTTGTGCACTTGCTCGATGCCCGCGGTGCGGTGGTGACGACGGCGGACGTGATTCCCGCGCTCGGCGCGTATCCGACGTTCTTGTGGAAGCCGGGCGAACTGGTGCCGACGCATCATCGCATCCGAGTGCCCGCGCGCGCGGCGCCGGGCAAGTACTCGGTGGAAATCGGCTTGTACAACCCGCTCGATTCCAACCGCTTCGATGTGCTCGATGACGCGGGCAAGGTGGCGGACAGTCGCGTCCTCGTTGGCAGCATCAAAGTTGCGCCGCGCGATGCCATCGCGTATAATCCGGAACATGCCCAGCGCGCGAATTTCGACGACCGCATCGCGCTCATCGGTTATGATGCGCGACCGAGCGACGCGCGCGCGTTCGCGCTGACATTGTACTGGCAAGGACTCGCCACGATGGAGCAGGATTATACGGTGTTCGTGCATGTTCTCGATGCGCAAGATCAAATCATCGCGCAAGCCGATCATCAGCCGCAGCGCGGCAATTATCCCACTTCGATTTGGGATGCGGGCGAGGTGGTCCGCGACGAGGTCGCGCTCACTTTGCCGAAGGAGACGCCGGCGGGCCGATACCGCGTGTTGATCGGATGGTACGATCTTGGAACCGGTGCGCGCGTGCCGACGCGTGATGGCGTTGGCAATGCGATCGCGCTCGATGTTGCGCTGGAGGTGCGGTGATGGCGGCTAGTCGCTTCGTCGCGCTCAAGACTCGCTGGGCGAACTGTTCGACCACCAGAGCATCGGACTGGGCGACGATCGGACTCGTCGTTGCCGCGTCCTTTGTTTTGTACGCGCGCACGGCTGCCCCCGGCTTGCTCGACGGCGACGAAGGCGAATTTCAAACGAACATCGCGCGGCTCGGCGTGAGTCACACCGGCTATCCACTTTTCTTTCTGCTCGGCAAAGTGTGGACGCTGCTCGTGCCGGTCGGCACGCTGGCGGTGCGCGCGAACTGGTTCGCCGCGTTCTGGGGCGCGGCTGCGGTCGCGGCGGTATTCGTTTTCGTTCGATGGCTCACGCGCAATCGTTGGGCGGCGATTCTCTGCGCGCTGGTGTTTGCCGTCTCGCGTGTCGAATGGTCGCAAGCCGTCGTCCCGCGTCCGTACACGCTCAATGCGTTCTTCGTGGTTATCGTCACGCTGCTGTTCTTCTTGTGGCGCGCGGGCAAGGTGGATTTGAGCGTGCCCATCTTTGCTTTCGGTTTGTCGCTGACGAATCATCGGACGATGATTTGGTTCGCGCCGGCGATCGCGTGTCTGGTCTTGTGGCAAGAGCGCGCGGCGCTCTTGCGCCCGCGACGCGTGGCACAACTCGCGCTCGCGTTCCTCGCGCCGCTGCTTTTGTACGGCTACGTTTTCTGGCGCGGCGAAAGCGATGTCGGTGTCGAGTTTCACTTGAAGGATTTTGGCGAGATGATTCTCGGCGGCAACGCGAGCCGCTGGATGCGCTACGGTCCACTCGATTGGCTCGTCAGTCGCGTCACCGATTTGTACATCCCGTTGCTGGTCGAGCAATTTACACCGCTCGGTTTCGTCGCTGGACTCGTCGGCATGCTCGCGCTCGCGCTCGACCGCGTGCCGCGCGGCTGGCAACGCGATTTGCCGGCGCGTGACGCGCTCGTCTTTATCGTGTTGGCGAACATCGGCAACAGCGCGTTCTGCGTGATGTTCTGGACGATGGACGTCGAAAAATTTTTCATCCCATCGTACCTTACGTTCTTGTTCTTCGTCGGCGTTGGGATTGCGCGCATCTGGGATTGGCTTGCCGCGCGTCCGGCGCGTTGGGTGACGCAGGGCGTGCTCGTGCTCGTGTTCGTCGCCACCGCCGGCTATCTGCTGCGTGCGAATTATGCCGTGAACGACTTGAGCGCGCGTACCGCCGTCATCGAAACGTGGAACGAGAATCTGTCGCAGCCGTTGGAGCAGCACGCGCTCATCGTTGGTCCCTGGGAAACGCTGACGCCGCTCGAGTACGCGCAATACGTGGAGGGGCGTCGCACCGATCTCGAACGCTGGAAGGTGATCGTCAAGCGAGAGCAACTGGATCTGACGCTGTACGGTTCGCGGCAAGCGGACATCGAGAGCGCCGTGCGCGCCGGACGCCCGGTGTATCTCACCGTACATCCCAGCGAAACCGAAACGCTCGGTGCGCTGGCGGACGAGTTTCGTTTGACGCGCGTGGGAGAGTTGTGGCGGGTGGTGAACTGTGCGCCGCAGGTGGCAAGTTGCGGCTTGCCGATGATCGAGTCGCGCACGACCTTCCGCGACCGCGCGGGTCGCTCGATCGAACTGCTGGGGTATGCCGTGTTTCCGGCGGCAACGCTGCACGCGGGGGATTTCGGATTGCTGATGCTACAGTGGCGCGCGCCGCAATCGGTGGGGGCGCGGTTCACGATTTCGCTGCGGGTGCTGGACGCGCAGGGTCGCCTGGTGTACCAACGCGATGCAGAGCCTGGGAGCGGTCTGCGTCCGACGATCGGCTGGACGGCGGGCGAGGTCGTGCAAGACGATGCCGGCTTTTTCATCCCGCCGGGCGCGGGAGCCGGGACGTACCGGCTGGTGCTCGTGGTGTACGATGCGGGGAGGGGAGAAGAGTTGGCTACTCCCACAGGTACGCAATTCGTGGTTTGCGAAACTAGAATCCCACAGTAGGTTTTGATGAAACCCAATCGCTCGGATTTTCTGGCTATTGCTTTTCTCTCCGTGTGGCAGTTTATTTATTATCTGCCTGTGACTCTAGGGCAGCAAGTTTTTTCCGGCAACGATGTTGTTCGATTGTTCTTGCCGCTTCGGATCGAGTTGGCGCGCGCTCTGGGTGAGGGACGATTGCCGTTGTGGACCCCCGGCGTCGAAGCCGGCTTTCCTCTTTTCGCCGAGGGCGAAGTGGCGGCGCTGTATCCACCGAATCTGTTTGCCTTGTTGATTTTTTCTCCGCCGATCTCATTGTCCTATACGATTCTTTTTCATTTGGCTTGGGCATCGGTTGGGATGTATCTGCTTGTGCGATCGGCGGGGATGTCTCTACCGAGCGCGTTGTTCGCTGGTTGGACGTTCGGCTTTAGCGGGTTTTTTCTCGCGCATACGCAGCATGCGTTCGCGGTTTGTTCTTGGCTCCCCTGGCTTGTGCTGTGTCAACATCGCTATTGGCGTGCACGGCAGTCCGGGCATGACGCGATTCGTTGGTTTGGACTGATGTCACTATGTGTTGGGCTGCAAGCGCTTGCCGGTTCTCCACAAATGGCGCTGCTCAATCTGGGCGCGTTTGCGTGGCTAGGGGTGTTTGCG
>DYLA01000070.1:8834-12366 GCA_020722265.1 Anaerolinea sp. | reverse complement strand
GGGGCATCAAGTGCACCAGTTTTGACGTCTCCACGATTGAATGTAGCGTTACCCCCTCGTGGCTTTCCAAAGGTAATCAACGATGATCCAAACCGGCCTAGACCTCCTCGTCCACGAAAACCTTGCTCTGGTGCGCGGCAAACGCGTCGGACTGGTGACCCACCCGGCGGCCGTGCTGCCCGATCTCACCAGCGCACTCGACGCGCTGCTCGACGCCGGCGTCCGCGTCACCGCGCTCTTCGGTCCCGAACATGGCTTTGACGGTTCTGCCGCCGATGGCGCGGCGATTGGTGACGCGACGCATCCGCGCACCGGCTTGCCGGTGCACAGTCTCTACGGCGCGACGAAAGAGCCAACCGCCACGATGCTCGCGAACGTAGACGCGCTCGTCTTCGATATGCAAGATGTCGGCGCGCGTTTCTACACCTTCATCAGCACCCTCTTCTACGTTCTGCGCGGCGCGGCAGCCGCGCCGCGTCAGGTCATCGTGCTCGACCGCCCCAATCCGATCAATGGCGCGCAAATCGAAGGAGGACTGGTCGCAGCGGGGCTCGCCTCGTTCATCGGTATCGTCCCCATCCCGATCCGGCATGGACTGACGTGCGGCGAACTCGCGCGCTACATCGTCAGCGAGTTCGCATGGCGCGTCGAACTCACTGTCGTCGCGATGCGCGGTTGGAGACGCGCGCTGTGGTACGACGAAACCGGCTTGCCCTGGCTGCCGCTCTCGCCCGGCATGCCGAAACTCGACACGGCGATCGTTTACCCGGGAATGTGCCTCATCGAAGGGACGAATCTTTCCGAAGGGCGCGGCACCGCCCTCCCCTTCGAAATCGTCGGTGCCCCCTGGCTCGATGGTCACGCGCTCGCGCAATCGCTCAACGCCTTGCAACTTCCCGGCGCGCGCTTTCGCCCCATTCACTTTACGCCGACGGCGAGCAAGCACGCGGGCCAAGTGTGCCGTGGCGTCCAGATTCACGTGACCGACCGCCACGCGCTCCGCCCGGTCGAAACCGGTTTGCACGTCATTGCCGCTTGCCGCGCGCAAGCGCCCGAACGATTCGAGTTCTTGCCTTCGAGTTGGGAGGGCGCCCCGCCGCATTTCGATTTGCTCACCGGCGACGCGCGGATCCGCGCAGGACTCGCGCGCGGCGAGCCGGTAAACGAACTCATTGCCGAGTGGGACGACATCGAAAAGCAATTCGCGACGCGGCGCGAAAAGTACTTGCTGTATGCGTGAACACGATCACAGATCGCCAACCGCCGCCGATCATTCGCGGTCGGCGGTCTTTGAGATGACCGGACGCGAACGCATCGCGCGCGCGCTGCGCCACCAACCCACCGACCGCGTGCCGGTGATGTGTCAACTTTCGCTGGGGCATTACTTTCTCAACGCCGGCTTACCGCCCCATCGCATCTGGTTCACGAGCGAAGGATTCGCCGACGCGCTGGTCAAGTTGCAGCGCCGCTATCGCTTCGACGGCATCTTGATCAACCTCCCCGGCCGCCCCTCCAATCTCCTGGATGATGCAGTTTCGATTGAGCCGACGCGCGACGGCGAGTGGTTGACATGGCGCGATGGCAGCCGCACCTTCGTGCCGCGTGATGACAACCCGCAGTATGTCTCCGCCGATGGCACGCTCCCGCGCCGCGCCGATTTCGACGCGAGCGACCCGGCGCGATTCGACGCGTTGGACGATTTGCCCGGCTTTATCTGGAACATCTACCATGTGCCGCGTCTCGCTGCCCCCGGCGCGTGGAATCGCGTGCCCGAGTATTTTTTCCGGACGATTGACCTGGTGCGCGCTCAAGTTGGTGATACGGTCTCGATTCACGGCGAAGTCTTTTCGCCCTTCACGTACCTGATGGAGTTGTTCGGCTATGAGAACGCGCTCGTCGCGCTCGTGACCGATCCGGCAAAAGCGCGCGCCTGGCTCGACCGCTTGAGCGAGGCGTCGGTGGCGTGGGGAGTGGCGCAAGCGCGGCGCGGCGTAGACGCGGTGTTGATTTCGTCCGCGTTCGCCGGCGGCTCGTTCATCTCGAAGAGAATGTACCGCGAGTTCGTTCTGCCGTACGAACGCCGCGTGACCGATGCGGTCAAAGCCCAAGGGGTGCCGGTCTACACGCACACCTGCGGCAAAATCGGCGATCGCTTGGAGTTGATGGCGGACACCGGCACGCAAGGGATTGATACGCTCGATCCGCCGCCACTCGGCAATGTCACCCTCGCGGACGCCAAGCGCGTCATCGGCGACCGATTGTTCATCAAGGGGAATATGAATTCGGTCGCGCTCCTGGCGTACAAAACGCCCGCAGAGGTCATCGCGGAAGCAACCGCGTGTTTGCGCGCGGGCGCGCCGGGTGGCGGCTATATCTTGAGCACCGCTTGTTCAGTCTCCCCGCACGTCGAGCCGTGGAAGTTGGAACTGTTGACGCCGCTGGTGGAATTGACAGCCACGCACTAACCCGGTATAATTTGGTTAGTAGTGGTCTAGACCACTCGGATCAAAAATCTCCCCGGCACGACGCGCGGGCTGCCCCGCGACGGTATGCCTGTGCGCCGTATATCCACCCGCTCCGCCGGCGAGTATCCCGATTCTGCTCAACCTGACGATGGCGTTTACCCTCCGCTCCTATCGCGGTGACGATGAAGCCGCGCTCCTGTCGCTCTGGAACGCGACGATGACGCACGACGGCATCCATGCCGCGACGTTTCGCACGCGTGTCTTGCTCGACGCGAACTTTGTGCCCGAGGGCTTGCTCATCGCGGAAGATGCCGGCGGACTGCGCGGCTTTGTGCTTGCACTGACGCGTCAGGTGCCGTTGTTTCTGCAAGGCCTCGAACCGGAAACCGGGTGGATCACCGCGTTCGGCGTGCATCCCGAAGTTAGACGGCGTGGCATCGGGCGCGCCCTGTTCGACGCTGCACTCGCGCGGATGCGCGCGCTGGGGCGCACGCGCGTGCTCATCTCGCCGTACACGCCGAACTATTTCATCCCAGGGGTGGACGTAGGCGCGTACCCGGACGCGCTCGCCTTTCTGGGCGCGACCGGCTGGACGGTCGCTGCGGAGCCGATTTCGATGCGCGCGGACCTGACCGGTTGGCGGATGCCGCGCGAGATTCTCGACCTGGAAGCGCAGCGCGCGCGTGAGGGCGTCGTCATTCGTCCCGTCGAGTCCGCCGATTTGCCGGAACTGATGCCATTCATCGTACAGCATTTCGGCTGGGATTGGTTTCGCTTCGCGCAGGAATATCTGCTCGAACTGTTCGGGGCGGGGTCGGACGAAATCGGCTTTCTCGTCGCGAGGCAAGGGGCGCGTATCGTCGGCTACTGTCAGCACAAGCGGGAGCGGTTCGGTCCCTTTGGCGTGGCGGAAGAGGCGCGGCATCGCGGCATCGGGCGATTGCTTCTTTTCCGCGCGCTGGCGACGATGCGGCTGCAGGGTTTTCACTGCGCGTGGTTTTTGTGGACGGGCAAGGCTGCGGCGCGACTGTATGCGCTGGCGGGATTCGAACCGGTACGGCAATTCG
>DYLA01000070.1:0-8734 GCA_020722265.1 Anaerolinea sp. | reverse complement strand
GCGCACGCGGGCGACGCGGAGAATATGGCAGGCGCGATCGTGCTCAAGCACACGCGCGCCGGGCATCACGCCACCATCGTCCATATGACGCTCGGCGAAGCCGGACATCCGACGCTTGCGCCGGCGGCGTACGCCGCGCAGCGCCAAGTCGAAGTCGAAGAATCGGCGCGGTTGATGGGCGCGCGTGCGATCGTACTCTCCTATCGTGACGGCGAACTGCCGGTCAACGACGCCATCAAGATGCAGGTGTGCGACCTCATCCGCGCGGAAAAGCCGACGCTCATTCTCACGCATTGGAAAGGGAGCATCCACAAAGACCACATCGCCACGCACGAAATCGTCCGCGACGCGGTGTTCTACGCTGCGCTTCCCGCCCTCCCGCGCGATTTGCCAGCGCATCGCGTCGCCGCGCTCTACTTTCCGGAGAACTGGGAGGATATGGAGGGCTGGCGCGCGGACATTTACCTCGACGTGACGGACGTGTGGGACGATTATCTGCGCGTGCTTCGCTCGCACGAATTGATGGGTGGGAACATTTCGGCGTTTCGTTACCTCGATTACTACGACGCGCTGGGTACGCTGCGCGGCTGTCTCGGCGGATTTCGCAAAGGCGCTGCGCTGATGATGAATCCAGGCGCGTGGGTACGACGATTGCAATTCTTGCCGGAGATCGGTTGAGCGCGCTAGGGCGGGCTCGACAGTTGCCGGTGTCGAAAGGGGGTATCGCCACGAAATTCGAAGATGAACAGCGAAACCAATCACAGAGGATCAAACTAGACCCAAGGAGGAGATTACCATGAAACGCCTGTTAGTTCTGTTCGCTTTGGTCACCGTGCTAGTCGCGCTGGCTGCCTGCGCGCCCGCGCCGACGCCTGCGCCAACGGCTGCGCCGCCGACCAAAGCGCCCGCGCCAACGCAGCCGCCTGCACCCAAGCCAGTCACCATCACGTTCTATCAGCGCGGTTATGTCGAAGGCGGCACGGATGCCGGTTCCGTCACCACCGCCAAAGCCATCGAGATCTTCCAGAAGAACAATCCCAACATCAAGGTCAACATCGTCGGCATCCCCTGGACAGCAGAAGGAGACACGAAACTCGAAGCCGCGCTCTCCGCGCGCGCGGACATCAACATCTTTCGCGTCACCAGTCCGAACTTGCCGCGCTACGCCAAGCAGGGCATCCTCTCCGAAATCACCCCGTACCTGACTGAGGCGGACAAAGCCGATTTCTACCCCAGCGGCTTTCAGGTGGCGACGGTGGATGGCAAGGTGTGGGCGTGGCCCCTGTGGGTGACTGCGATCAGCAACTTTGCCAACACCGACATCTTCAAGGAACGCGGCGTCGAACTGCCGACGATGCAAAAACCCTGGACGTGGGAACAGTTCGTAGATGCTTGCAAGAAACTCACGTTCAAGCGCGCCGATGGCACGCAGGTGTACGGGTTCACCTCGTCGTCCAAATGGGGCGCCGTCGAGTACTATCCGCTGATGTACATTGACGGCGGACGCATCCTCAGCCCCGACGGCAAAAAGTTCGTGCAGAATTCGCCGGAAGGGGTCTCCGCGCTGCAAAAGATTGCGGATCTCGCGCTCGTGCACAAATGCACGCCACCCGATTTCGGCACGGTGGACCAAGCCGGCGTGCGCGCACAGTTCAAGGACCGCAAGACCGTTGCGATTCTGATGAGCACTCCTGGCTTTGTGCCCGATCTCGAAAAAGAGAAATTCCCGCTCGCGGTCACCCCGCCGCCTACCGGCGCGATGGGCAAGTTGGTGACGAACGGCGCGTTCGGCTTGTACGCGGTCGTCAAAGTGAACGATCAGGACAAGATGAAAGCCGCACACGAACTCGCCAAGTACCTGACCGGCAGCCAGGTGGCGAAGGACATCCCGGGCTGGCAACTCGCCCCGGGCTTGCGCCGCAGCAACACCGGCTACGCAACGAACGCGAATCGCGAAGTGATCGCGAAACTGGTCGAGTTCGGTGTGTACGAAGCGCCGGTCGCCACGTCGGCTGAACTGGGCAACAACTACGGCGCGGCGCTCCAAGCGATCATCCTCGGCAAAAAGACTGCCAAACAAGCGATGGACGAGATCGCGCCACAGTATCAGAAAGAACTCGACGCCCTGAACAAGTAAGGAACGACGGCTGACCGCCGACCGCAGACCACGGGCGGCGGTCAGCCTCCCCAACCATCGAGGTGATAGATGAACACAACGCTAACCGCGCGCTCCACGCCGCTCCAGCGCATCGTCCGATTCTGGAACAAGCACAAGTGGAGTTATTTTTTCATCTTTCCGAGTATGCTGCTCTTTTTCCTCTTCATCGCGTATCCGGTCGCGCAGGCATTTCTGCTCGCGTTCCAAAAAGTGGATTTGCGCGGCAGCGCGTGGGTTGGCTTGAAGAATTTCCAAGACCTCGCCGATAGCCGCTTGTTCTGGGATTCGATGCGGCACACGTTCATCTACGCCTTTTTCGTCGTCGCGGCGTGGATTACCAGTTCGATGCTCGTCGCGTCCCTCATCCAGCCCCTCTCGAACAAGATCCAATCGCTCTTTCGCGGCGCGTTCTATCTGCCCAATGTCATTAGCATCGTCGTCATCTCGCTGGTGTGGATTTGGATTTTCGAGCCGGACTATGGCTTTTTCAACTATCTCCTGGGACTCGTGGGGCTCCCGCGCGTGCTGTGGCTGCAAGACCCGGACATTGCGTTGTGGAGCATCGTCCTCAGCACCATCTTGATCGTGCCGGGAAGCGGCGTCGTCCTGTACTCTGCGGCGATGGGCTCGATTCCGCGCGAGTACTATGAAGCCGCCGATGTGGAAGGCGCGAACGCGTTGCAAAAACTGATCAACATCACCTTTCCCCTCCTCAAGCCGACGACGCTGTATCTCACCGTCATCTACACCATCGCCGGCTTTCAGATTTTCGAGCGCGTCTACATTATGACCGGCGGCGGTCCCATCAACGCGACGACGACCATCGTGCAGTTGATCTTCCAAACCGCCTTTAGCGATTTCAACTACGGACGCGCCAGCGCCCAAGCGTTGATTCTCTTCGCCATCATCGCGACCTTTTCGATTCTCCAGTTCAAGTTTTTGAGCACGGATGTGGAGTACTAGACGCTTGCCGCGCAGCGTGCGGTCTGCCCTCGGCAGTTGTTGGTCAGACCTCGCCGGAGTTTTCCTATGACCATTCAAGCCAACACCCTCCGCGCATCGTCCGCCCGGCGCGTCGCGGCAGAGGTACCCAAGATCATCATCTACGTCCTGTTGACGCTCGTCGCCATCGTTAGTCTGTTTCCGCTGTACTGGCTGTTCAACACCGCGCTTACCCCAGCCACTTCGACGGTGAAATTGCCGCCCGACCTTATCCCGATGAACGCGACGCTCAACAACTTTACCGAGATTATCCGCACGGCGGGGACGAGCAAGATTCCGATTCCCGGCAGCGCCGAACCGCTCGTCATTCCGCGCATCTATCTCTGGTTCATCAACACAGCGTTCATTGCGATCTTTAGCACGGCGGTCCACGTCCTCTTCGATTCGATGGCGGGGTACGCCTTTGCCAAGCGCAAATTCCCCGGTTCGAACGTGCTCTTCTGGCTGATTCTCGCCGCGTTGATGATTCCGGGTCAAGTCACGCTCGTTCCATTGTATCTGATGATCACACGAATGGGTTTGGTCAACACGTTTCCTGGCGTCATCCTGCCCGGCTTGGCGGACGTCATCGGCATCTTTTTGCTCAAACAGTACATCCAGACCTTGCCGAGCGAGTTGGAAGAAGCCGCGCGCATTGATGGCGCGTCCGAGTGGATGATCTACACCAAAATCATCCTGCCGCTCACTGTTCCCGCGCTCGCCGTCACCGCGATTTTTTCTTTCCAACGCTACTGGAACTCGTTCCTCTGGCCCCTCATCGTGCTGCAGACACCGGACTTGTTCACGCTGCAGGTCGGCTTGTCGTTCATCCACACCAGCGAATTCGGCACGAACTATGGGATGATGATGGCAGGCGCAGCCCTCGCGGCGATTCCGATGATCATCTTCTTCTTCGCGTTCCAAAAGTACTTTATGCAAGGGCTGCGCATCGGCGCGATCAAAGGATGAGGGAGGATGCATGGACATTGATACTCTCCTCGCGCAAATGACCGTCGCGCAAAAAGTGGGACAGATCATGGTGATCGGATTCGACAGCGCGACGATTACGGCGGAAGAACGCGCGCTCATCGAAACGATGCATCTCGGTGGGGTCGTGCTGTTCGCGCGCAACGTCGAGTCGCCGCGCCAACTGGCGGCGTACAACGCCGAGTTGCAGCGGCTGGCGCGCGCCAGCGGGCATCCCGGCTTGATCCTCTGCATTGACCAAGAGGGCGGACGCGTCGCGCGGCTGAAGGAAGCGCAAGGGTTCACCGAGTTTCCCAGCGCGCAAGCGGTTGGCGATACCGGCGACGCGGAGAACGCGCGACGGATCGCGCGCGTCCTCGCCGCCGAGTTGCGCGCCGTCGGAATCAATATGGACCTCGCGCCGGTGCTCGACGTGAACAACAACGCCGCGAATCCAATCATCGGCAATCGGTCGTTCGGCGCAGACGCGGCGCGCGTCGCCGCGTGCGGCGTCGCGTTTATCGAGACGCTGCAAGCCGCAGGCATCGCCGCGTGCGGCAAGCATTTCCCCGGCCACGGCGATACGACGGTGGACTCGCACCTCGCACTGCCGGTCGTACCGTACGACCGCGCCCGCCTCGACCAAATCGAACTGGCGCCGTTCCGCGCGGCAATCGCTGCGGGCGTCGCGAGCATCATGTCCGCGCACATCGCATTTCCGGCAATTGACCCCACGCCGAGTCTCGCCGCGACTCTCTCGCCCAAGGTGATGACCGGGCTCTTGCGCGACGAAATGCAATTCGCCGGCGTGCGCATGACTGATTCGCTCGAGATGGGTGCCCTGGCGACGAGTGGCTATCCCGTTCCGCTGGCGGCGGCGACCGCGCTGCAAGCCGGCGCGGACGTGCTGCTCTTCAACGAAGGGCACGATCGCCATCGTGCCGCGCACGCGCTCTGCGTCGAGCGGGTCACGCGGGGCGAGATTCCGCTGGCACGCTTGGACGAGGCAGTGCGACGCGTCTTGCAACTCAAAGCGCGTTTTGGTATTCTGCAACCACCCCCGATTGATGTGGACGCCGCGGCGTCGCGCGTGGGGACGGTGGAGCATCGGAGAATCGTGCGCGAAATCGGAGCGTGAGGCGCGAGGCGTGAAAAGAAAACCGCGAATCTGGGCGAGTGTGTGCTCGCGTGATTCGCGGTTTTGGCTTTGGCGTGCTTACGCCGGCGCGATCGGCAGCGTGAACCAAAAACGACTGCCGCGCCCCAAGTCGCTTGTCGCGCCCACCTGTCCGCCCATCGCCTCGACCCACGCCTTGACGATTGCTAGACCTAGCCCCGTGCCGCCGCGTGCGCGCGACGCGGCACCGCGATAGAATCGGTCAAAGACGCGCGGCAATTCTTCCGGCGCGATCCCTCCGCCGCTATCGCTCACCGTCACGCGCAGAGACGTGGTCTGCCCACCGTCCACCGTCCGCTGTTCACCGTTCACTGCACACTGTACACCGACTATGCCCCCTGCTGGCGTGTGCCGGAGCGCGTTCGCAATCAGGTTGCCCAGCACTTGCGCGACGCGGTCCGCGTCAGCATTGACGCGCGGCAAATTGTCCAGCGGCTCCACGTGCAGGCGCACCTTTTGCGCCTCCGCCGCTGGCGCAAAATTCGCGACGGTGGCTTGAATGATCGGCGCGAGGTCGGTGGGTTGCAGGTTGAGCGGCAACTGCCCGGCGTCCGCGAGCGCGAGTTCACGCAAGTCGTCCACGAGGCGGCTGAGCAGGCGCGTCTGGTCGTACAACGTCGCGATCTCCGCGCGGTCGAGCGGGTACACATCGTCGAGCAGCGCGCGCAGATTGCCCTGCAGAACGGTCAGCGGCGTCCGCAGTTCGTGTGCGACGTCCGCCATCAAATTGCGGCGCAGCGTCTCGGCGCGCGCGAGTTCGTCCGCCATCGCGTTGAACTCGCGCGCGACGGTCGCGATCTCGTCTGCCCCCGCCACCTCGACGCGATGATGCCAGTCTCGCGCCGCGAAGAGCCGCGCCGCACGCGCGAGATTCGCCAGCGGTGCGGCAAGGGTGCGGCTCATCCAACCGCCGACGAGAATTCCCAAGCCACTCGCGAGGATGGCAGCCAGCGCGAAGGTCGCACGCAGTTGGTTGAGAAAATTTTCTTCACTCGACGATAGCCCTTGCCCGGCGCGACTGACGAGCCAATAGCCGATGGTCTGTCCGTCGGCGACGATGGGTTGACTGCTGGCGCGCTCATCGCTCGCGAGCGCCGCGCCGACGCGTTCGCCGCGCTCGTCGTAGACGACGCGATAGCGCGCATCGGTCACGATCAACGCGGGACGGGCGCGCGCTTGACCGCGCCCGTACCCGCCCACGCTCGTCAAGACAAGTCCGTCCCAGGTTCCGTGCTGGCGATAGTACTCCACCAAGTCGTTGACGACGCCACTCTGCGCGATCACATCTTGTCGCGCCAGATACTGCCGAAAGACCGCGTTCGCGCTCCAGTCCGCCAAGACGGCGACGATCGAGACGGCGACGAGGGTGACCGCGACGAACGCGAGCATCAGGCGAACCCAGAGCCGATTCACCGGTCCCTCCGGTCTTCCGAGACAACCGCCGGCGCGTCGTTCATCCGATAGCCAACCCCAAAGACCGTTTCGATGTAGCGCGGCTCGCTGGGGTCCGCTTCGATTTTCCGGCGCAAGTTCTTGATGTGGCTGTCGAGCGTCCGTTCCAAGCCCTCGTACGAATATCCCAACGCCTTTTCGATCAGTTCGCCGCGTGTGAACGCGTGATTGGGATTTTCCATCAACGTCCGCAAAAGCGCGAACTCGGTGGGTGTCGTTTCGATGGCGCGTCCGTCTAGCGTGACGGCGTGGCGGTCCGTATCGAGACGCAAGCCGCCGATTGTAAGGACACGCGGCGCGGCGGGGGCGCGCGTGGCGCGGCGCAGGATCGCGCGCACGCGCGCGACGACTTCGCGCGGATTGAACGGCTTGGTGAGATAATCGTCCGCGCCGAGTTCCAGCCCCAGAACCTTGTCGCCATCTTCGACGCGCGCGGTCAGCATCAGAATGGGCGTCGCGGCGAGGTGTGGATCGGCGCGCAGCCAGCGGGTGATTTCGTAGCCGTCGCGCCCGGGCAGCATCAGATCGAGCACGACGAGGTCGGGGTGCTCGCGGCGGATGACGCGCTGCGCGTCGTCGCCATCGTACGCGGTCAGAACGCTGTAGCCGGCTTTTTCGAGATACGACTGCACAAGTCGCACGATTTGTTTGTCGTCGTCAACGACCAGAATGCGGTGTGCCATCGGCGGGATTATAAAACGGAATACGCAAAACGTAAAGCGTGAACGGCGTTGTCACGCTTTACGTTTCCGGTCGCCTCGTTATCCGCCGCGCCGTCCGCGTCCCGACCAACCCGGGCGCCCGGCATCGTCGCGCAACTGGACGAGTTTACCGCTCGTCACGTTTTCGATCTGCCCGGTTTCGAATGTGGCGCCCTCGTAAAAGCCGGTCAGTTTGACCGAGTCGCCGACCTTTGCCGAGAATTTGTTTTCGAGCGCGAACCACCACGCGCGATTCTCGATTGTGACCGTTTCGCCCGTCGTCGTCTGGACGACCAGCGCGTTCTCGTCCACGCTGACGACAGTGCCTTGCAGGGTCAACCACTCGACGGCGTGCTCCTCCGCGAGGTTGAGCGGTTCGTTCGCACCGCGTCCTTGCCCGTTGTATTCGAGCGACTTGTTCGCACTGCGACCGCGCCCTTGCCCGTGCGCTGCCGGGTCTGCGGTGCGATCCATCGTGCGGTTGATTGCGCCGACGACGAGGATCGCGATCAGCCCGACGAGCAGTACGCCGAAGATAATTTTCTTGACCATTGTATCCTCCATTCATTGTAATTGGTAGTTTCTCTACGTTTGTGCCTTGACGAGGGTGACGTGTGTCTGTCCAAGCGAATCGAAGAATCGCGTTGTCACGTTCACTACCCAGCGCCAGTGAATCGCCAAGTGAACCACCGCCGCGCCGACCAGCACGACGCCCGCCCACGTGTGAATCAAGTCCCATGTCGTACCATCGAACAGGAACGGCATCGTCGCGGCGACACCTTGCCCGCTCGTCGGCGCGAGCAGAAAGTACAGTCCAGAGATGGCGGCGAGCAGGAAACTAGTCGCGATCAATGCGTCCACTAGCACGTTGATTTTTGCGCCGGTCGAAAGAGGCGAACCTTTCGACGCGAGCGCGAGCACGACGCGTTTGACCATCGCCTTGACCCACGCCCAGTGAATTGCCAGATGAATCGCGACCGCGGCGATCATCAGCACGCCGGTCCACGTGTGCCAATCCTCCCAGGTGTGACGCTCGAACAGAATCGTGACACCGTACATTGGATTGCGTCCGCCACGATAGCCGCCCGAAGGGAGGAAGAGAAAATAGATGCCGGTGATCGCCGCCAGCACGCCGCCCAAGAATACCGACGCGTCGATCAGCCAGTTCATTCGTGTTTTCAGAGAGAGTCCGCGTGAGGACATTCCGTTTGCTCCTTTCGCCCGTTTTGTTTTGTCTGCATCATAACCCAAACGTATGGAGAAATGATGGAGAGAGGGCGCAGGGTTGGTGGAAAAATC
>DYLA01000069.1 GCA_020722265.1 Anaerolinea sp. | reverse complement strand
GGGGCATCAAGTGCACCAGTTTTGACGTCTCCACGATTGAATGTAGCGTTACCGTCACTTGAGGAGGAGCGGTAAATAGACACGCGCGCTGTCACTGTGATATTCGAACGCGCCAAGGTCGGGCGCACTGCCGGCGTAATCGTCGTTGATGCCGGAAACCACGAGGCCGGCGTCAATCATGCTGCTACCGACAGTGAGCGTGTAATCGCCAGCCGCTGCGTTCGCAAAGCCGGGCGCGACACTGCGACCGTGTGTCTCCTGCCCGGTCGCGCTCGCGAACGCGGACAGCGTCGCGTAGTTGACATTGTTCCAGCGCACGAGATTGCCGCTGTTGTTGTTCCACACATTGTCGTAGTCGAGGTTGATCGGCTGGCTCGTGTTGTAATTTTCGATGGCGTATGCCGCATCGCCAATCCACGCATTGTTCCGCGCGTGGATCAACGCCCACGTTCCCGGCGATTTGACATAGAGCCCGTTGTTGCCCGGCAGCGCGGCGTCGGCGGTGTTGTGGAAAAGATACATCGCGCCGGACGCGCCGTAGCCGCTGTTGAACTTGAACGGACTGCCGGTGTAGTTGTTGTTGCCGACGCCGGTGCGGTAGATGACGTTGCGAATCGCGTAGACGGGTCCCGTGTAGACCGGCGCGAGCGAAACGCCCATCAAGACATCGTGGAACGTGTTGCGCCAGATGCGAACGTTGCTGCATTGTCCGTCGGTTTCCATTCCATCGTCGCCGGCGTTGTAGACGAGGTTCTCGTACACATCCGTCTCGTTCGTAACGCCACCGGTCGAAGCGGGACACACGCCGAACCCATCGAAATAATCGTGGAACGTGTTGCGGCGAATCACGTTGCCGCGTCCGGTCGCGGGATCGTAAAAACGAATTCCGCCGGACGAGAGATCAATGCCGGCGTAGAACGCGTCCCAGTTCCAATCGAAAAGCGTGTCGTAGAACGTGCTGTCCTGAATGACGTTGCGATGTGAGTCGCGCTTGATGCCGATGCCGAGATCGTTGATCGCGAAAGTACACCCCTGCACGAGATTGTCACTCGCGTTGTTCAAGTAGATGGCTTTGGCATAATCGCCTTGCCCGTAGTGGCGAAAGGTGAGATTGACCCAGTAGATGTAATTCTGCTCGACATAGAACGCGTGATTGTAGCGCGAGACGACCATCGTCGCGGTGTTTGGGTCGGCGTCGCCGGCAAGGCGAACGTAAACCGTGGTGCCGGTCGCGTAAAAGCCGGGGGTGCCCCACACGAGATTTTGCAAATCGGAAAGCGAAGTGTATGGCATCAGGCGCGTGGCATTCGCGGTAACGAGATGCGGATCGGCGACGTTGACTGTCGTGCGATAAACACCGCCATCCTGCGCTGTCCACGCGAACGTCGCCGGGTCGCCGCCGTCGAGGATCGCCGTCTCGCCGGCATAGCCGCGAATGACGATGGGTGCGCCGGCAGAGCCAGAACGCGGCAGAGCAAACTCGCCCTGATAGTAAACGCCGCCGCGCAGGATGACCGCATCGCCCGCTTGCGCTTGATTCAGCGCGTCCGACAGCGCGCAAGGCGCAGTCTCGATGCACGCGCCGCCGCTGCCGGTGGGACTGGCGTAGTACGCGTGGCTCGGCGTAGGAAGCGCGATTTCGGTGCGCGTGGATGCGCTGCTCGATACGGTTGTGCCATTCAGCGGACCGCCGTCCGGATCGGCGAAGGTGACCCGCACCTCGTACGTCGTGCCGGGCGTTAGCCAAAACAGACTGCCGACGAAGCGCGTGCTGCTCGTGCGCGTCAGGGGAAAGCCGGCGCGATACGCCGCGCCGCCGGTGCGATACTCGACCGTCGCGGACGCGTCGCCATCCGGATCGTCCGCCGCACCGAGGGTGACGATGACGCCCATCGCGTGGAAAGTGCCGTACAGTTCGAGCGACGCGGCGGCACGCGCGGGCAAGGCGGACGCGGCGACGAATAGAAACGTGAGGGTGAGAAGGGGTTGGGTTTTCATGTTTCAGGTGCTCCGCACGCTGCAATTATACACCGAGGGCAGAGAGAAAAACAAGCGAGACATTTGTCCTGCCTCGCTTGTTTTGGGTTGACGGTCGGCGCAAAGGTTTACAGCGATTTCGCCATATACAACTCGCCGAGTTCGAACCCGAGTTTGCGATAGTACTCGCGCGTGCCGATGGCGGCGATGACCGCGACTCGCCCAAAGCCCGCGTCGCGCGCGATCTCCACCGCGCGTTCGATCAGCCGCGCCCCTAGCCCGGTGTGCTGCGCTTGCCCCTCGCTCTCCGCGCCGATTTCGAGCGCGCGTCCGTAGACGTGCACCTCGCGAATCACCGCGCATCCGCGCAACTCGTCCAGAATTTCGTCGCGCGGCGCGTGGGACGAAGGGAGCGACAAACGCGCCAAGCCGGCGAGCCGACCGCGCGAGGTGTTGTAACTCAAAAAATATTCGGTCGTCGCGTCGGTTGGGTACATCAGCGTGTCGAGACGCAATGCGTCGGCGACGATGTTTTCGCCGCGCACTTCGCGGCAGCGAATGCACTGGCACTGCCAGCCGCGCTGCCGCAGCGCGCGCTGCACGACCATCCGCAGATGCGATTGCTTGTTCCCCGCGACGATGTAACTCGCCGGAATGTCGCGCACGACGCGATTGATGCGGCAGTACGGCGGGACGACGCGCTTGCACGCCATCAGCAACTCGATCAGTTCATCGTCGGTGTACGGACGATACTCGCCCCGTTGCCAACGCGTGTAGAGTTCAGTGCCCTCGATAAGACTGCACGGGTAGATTTTGATTTCGTCTGGGCGCAGCGCGGGATCGTCCCACAGACGGGCAAAGTCCACTCGGTCCGACTCAGGGGTCGCGCCGAGCAAATTCGGCATCCAGTGCAAATGCACTTTGAAACCGGCGAGGCGGAGCAAGCGCACCGCGCGCCGCGTCGCGGCAACAGTGTGTCCGCGCGCGTTCGCCGCGAGGATCGCGTCGTCGAGCGACTGCGCGCCCATTTGCACTTTGGTCGCACCGAGTGTGCGCAATCGCTGTACCTCATCGAGGGTGATGTAATCGGGGCGCGTCTCCATCACCATACCGACGTTGCGATGCGCGGCGGTTTCGTTGACGCGCTGCGCGTCGGCGAGCGATGTCGAGTCGGTGCCATTTAGCGCGTCGAGGCAGCGCTGGACGAACCACTCTTGGTACGCGTGCGGATACACCGACCAGGTACCGCCGAGAATCAGCAACTCGACTTTGTCGGTCGCGTGTCCCAACATTTCGAGCGTTCGCAGTCGCGCCTGCGTTTGCCGGAATGGATCGAACTGATGCTCTTCGGCGCGCTGCGCGCCCGGTTCGAGGGGGAGGTAACTTTTGGGAAAGCCCTCCGCTTGGGGGCAAAAGATGCATGTGCCGGGGCAGGGGTACGCTTTCGTCATCACGGCGACCGGCGCGACGCCGGAGAGCGTTCGCGCCGGCTTGAGGCGCAAGCGCGCCCAGAGAGCGCGGTCGAAGGGAATCGTTCCGCGCGCGACCAGTTGCCGGTAGGCCGCGACGATTTTTTCTTGCGGCACCGGCTTGCCCTCTTCGAGAACGTGTTGCAAGATGAGGCGATTCAGTTCAGCGCGCGTCAAGTGCTCCGCCGCGCGCACGGCATCGAATAGCGCGAGCAGAGCGTCGGTGTGGCGCGCCAGGTCAAGGGGGGCAAGATGTCGCGCCTGCCAGTGGGCGCGAGCGCGTTCGCGTTCTTGGCGATTCATGGTATAATCGGATGGACTGAAATGGACGAGCAACTGGTCAAGCGGCTCATCGCGATCAATCGAAAATTCTATTCCGAGTTCGCGCGCGCGTTTTCGGAAACGCGTTCGAGTGCGCAAACGCGGCTCGACCGAATTGTAGCGTACATCGGCGATGCTGGCAAGGTACTCGATGTGGGCTGCGGCAATGGGCGGCTGGCGGAACGGCTCGACCGCGAGGGCAAGCGCGCGCGGTACATCGGCGTGGACGCCTCGCCGGAACTGATTCGGATTGCGTCGGCGCGGCGGGCGTATTGGCGCCAACTCTCCGCCGAGTTTCACCTCGCCGACATCACGCAGCCGGGGTGGAGTTTGCCCTTTGCGGATGCGTCGTTCGACATTGTGATCGCGCTCGCGGTTCTGCATCACATTCCAAGTTTCGCTTTGCGCGTCGCCGTGCTGCGCGATCTGCGCGCGCTGCTGCGCCCGAGCGGTACGCTGGTAATGACCAACTGGCATTTCGAGCGGAACGAACGCTTGCGCAAGAAGATCGTCGCATGGCAAACAGTCGGCATTGACGCGCGCGCGCTCGAAGCGGGAGACGCGTTGTTATCGTGGGAGCGCGGTGGAGTGGGGTATCGCTATTGTCATTTGATCACGCAGGCGGAGGTGCGTCGGATGGCAGAGGCGAGCGGATTCGAGGTGGTCAAACAGTTCTATGCGGACGCGGATTTGAATTTGTACGGCGTACTCAGGGCAGCGGGCAATGAGCCGTGAACGGCGTTTCCCTAGATTCACGTATCTCTAACTTGTCTCTCATTCCCCTCTCATCTCGTTACGCGACACTGCGGGCGAGTTGGGGGATGCCGAAGTACGCGGAGCATTCGGCTGCGAATATCCAGCGCCCGGGTGTTCGATGTGACGCAGGGACATTCCCCGCCTGGAGGGAAACGTCCCATCTCTCAACTCGACTGGTTTTTCTTCTCCTCCTTGCAGATCGGTAATACGATTTGCCTCCTCCCGTCCAACGCGCTGTCGGTGGAAACGCCGACGGCGCGTTGACGCGTTTGGCGATGCGCGCTATAATCGTACGGACGATGATCAATAAGCGAGTGAGCCAATGACCAATTCCATTTCTCGTTCCGAACCTGAAACCGCGAACCGGAAACCGCTGATCGTGGACGGGCATCAGGACCTTGCCTGGAACGCGGTGGCGCTCCAGCGCGATTTTTTTGCGAGTGTCGCGCACAAGCGCGCGCGCGAAGGGGCGAGTCCCGCGCACGGCGAAGGGAGCGCACTCGTCGGTTTCCCCGAACTCGTCGCGGGCAACGTGCGCGTTATTTTCGCGACGATCTACGTCGCGAAGGATCGCCCCGACCGCAAGGGATGGGGCAAGACGTACGCGACGCCCCAGCAGGCGCACGACCAGGCGATGGAGCAGGTGGCGTACTATTCGATGCTGGCGATGGACCCGCGCGTCTCGCTCATTACTACGCGCGGCGACCTCGACCGCGTGGTGAGTGCGCGCGAGCCGATGATCGGCTTGGTGCTGTTGATGGAAGGCGCGGACCCCATCGTCGCGCCGGACCAAGTGGCCGAATGGTTCGATGCCGGTGTGCGCATCGTGGGTCCCGCATGGGGGCAGACGCGCTATTCGGGCGGAACGCGCGCCCCCGGACCACTCACCGAACTTGGGCGGGCGCTGATGCCGCACCTCGAACACGCCGGGATGATTCTCGACACGTCGCATATGGCAGAGCAAAGTTTCTACGATGCGCTCGAACGGTTCGGCGGTACCATCATCGCCAGCCATTCGAACTGCCGAGCGTTCGTGGACACGGATCGGCAGTTGAGCGACGCGATGATTCGCGCGCTCGTCGCGCGGGGGGGCGTCATCGGCGTCGTGCCTTACAATCGTTTCCTTCGAGCGGGGTGGGACAAGTCGGCGCGGAAGGAGGCGGTGACGCTCGCAGATGTGGTGCGGCACATTCAGCACATTTGCGACCTCGCCGGCGACGCGCGGCACGTTGGCATCGGCAGCGATTTCGATGGTGGGTTCGGTGTGGAATCCACGCCGCGCGAGATTGACACCGTGGCGGATTTGCAGAGACTGGGAGACGCGCTCTCCGCCGCGTCGTTCGGCGATGCGGAGGTGGCGAACATCTTGGGTGGGAATTGGATTCAGCTGCTAGCGGGCGCGCTGCCCAAGTAGCCGAAATGTCACAACAATTCTCTATCGAAACGCAAGACCTCGGTCGCGTGTACAAAATCCGCGAGGGGAAAAAGAAGAGCGTCAAGACACTCGTCGCGCTGCACGATGTCAACCTCCAAGTGCCGCGCGGCGAACTGTTCGGCTTGCTGGGTCCGAATGGCGCAGGCAAGACGACGCTCATCAAGATTCTGACGACGCTCCTTGCGCCGTCGAGTGGCTGGGCGCGCGTCAGCGGGTACGACGTGGTGCGCGAGGCGGCGCAGGTACGCCCGCGCATCAACATGGTCTCCGGCGGCGAGTCGTCCGGCTATGGATTGCTCACGGTGCGCGAGAATCTGTGGATGTTCGCGCAGTTCTACGGCATTCCCTCCGCAGAGGCGAATCGCCGGATTCGAGAGTTGCTCCAAGTCGTCGGGCTGGCGGATCGCCTGAACACCAAATCCTCCGACCTTTCGACCGGGCTGCGGCAAAAGATGAACATCGTGCGCGGCTTTCTCACCGACCCCCAAGTGCTCTTTCTCGACGAACCGACGCTCGGACTCGACGTGGGCGCGTCGCGTGACGTGCGCGCGTTCATTCGGCGCTGGATCGAACAAGAGCGCGCGCGCACGGTGCTGCTGACGACGCATTACATGATCGAAGCGGACGAGTTGTGCGACCGCGTGGCGATCATCAATCAGGGACGCGTGCTCGCATGCGACTCGCCGGCGAATCTCAAGCGCCGCTTGCAGCGCGAAGCCATCTTTCAGATCGAAACCTCGTCGCCGAACGGACTGAGCGCGCGCGATTTCGAAGCGCTTCCCGGCGTGCGCCAGGTCGCGCATCATCCGGGCGATGGCAAAGCGACATTCGAGTTCATTCTAGATGCCGAAGAGGTCGTCGGCGCGATCATCAATACGATGACCACAAAGGGTGTGCGGTTGTTGAATCTAAGCAAGCGCGAGCCAACGCTGGAGGATGTGTTCGTGGATTTGGTCGGGCGGAGCATGGAAGAGATCGAGAGCGCGGACAAGGAGATGGCGTGAGGCAGACTGGCTGGCGATTGTTCTTGCAGACAGTCATCGCGCGTGCCTACCCGCGCGTCATCGGGATGCAGCGGGAGCGGTCGTGGATGTTCTTCGACGTCTTTTTGCCGCTGCTGGCGGTCTCGGCGTACGTGTTCGTCTATCGCGCGATTGGCGCGCCGGAGGAGTACGTCGGCTTTGTCGTCATTGGCGGCGCGATGACGGCGTTTTGGATGAACGTGCTGTGGGCGATGTCGTCGCAGTTGTACTGGGAGAAGGAGCAAGGCAACCTTGCGCTCTACATTATGGCACCCAATTCGATGATGGCAATTCTGCTGGGAATGGCAGTCGGCGGAATGTTCGCGACCTCGCTGCGCGCGGCAGCCGTCGTCCTCATCGGCAGCGTGATCTTTCAAGTACAGTACGTCGTCGTGAGTTTACCCGCGCTCCTTGCTGTCTTTTTTCTCGCGATGACCGCGCTCTATGGAATGGGGATGATGCTCGCGTCGCTCTTTTTGTTGTTGAGTCGCGAGGCGTGGCATCTTTCGAATCTCGCGCAAGAGCCGATCTTTCTCCTAGCCGGTTTTTACTTTCCGATCAAGCATTTCAACTTTTGGATCGCGGCGGTGGCTTCGATCATTCCGCTCACCCTCGGACTTGATGCGATGCGGCAGTTGGTCTTTCCCTCCGGCGCAGCGCTGGGCTTTGTGAGTGTGCCCATCGAGATCGGCGTGCTGGTGATTCTGTGCGTCGTCTTTCTCGTCGCCGCGCGCGTGCTGCTTGGCTATATGGAGCGACTGGCAATTCGCGAGGGACGCTTGACGGAAAGTCGCGGATGAAATTTCCCACCGATATAAAAACCCACTGATATTCTTGGCTTGTTTATCCGTCTTCTCTGGCATCCGGAGGAGAAGCATTGAGTTACGGCAAGGCTGCTCGATGAATTCCAAATCCGCCATCTCGAATCTCAACTCGTCGGTCTGGCGCTCTTTTAGAACAGCGGCTTGGCTCGGTTGGCAAATCGAATCGAACTGGACGGATCCATTCCTGTTCGCCGTCTATTCGATCATCAAGCCGCTGGCGAGCGCGATGATTCTGGTCGTGATGTATGGCGTCATCACACACGGCGATTTCGCGTCCCCCCTTTTCCCGTACATCTATCTCGGCAACGCGTTCTACATCTACGTTGGCGCGGTGATGACCGGGATCTCGTGGGCGGTGGTTGACGACCGCGAGCATTACAAGACGCTCAAGTACATCTACACCGCGCCGACGCATTTCCCGACGTATCTGTGCGGGCGCGGCGTGGCGCGCTTTCTCACCGGCACCTTCTCGGTCGTCATCACGATCGTGTGCGGCATCCTCTTTCTGCACGTGCCGATTGATTTTGCCGCGATGGATGTGCCGCTCTTCGTCGTCGCGTTGTTGATCGGCGTGCTGATGCTCGCGATGATGGGTTTGCTTCTCGCCGGCGTGACGCTGTTGACCGTGCACCATTACGGCGCGGTGGGAGAGGCGGTCGCGGGCGCGCTCTATCTCTTTAGCGGCGCGATCTTTCCGCTCGATGTCCTGCCGGCGTTCCTGCGGCCGCTCGGTTTTCTGATGCCGATTACGTACTGGTTGGAATTGCTGCGCCGTACGCTCGTCGGTTCGGTTGCACAGGCGTTCCCTACGCTTGCCGGCTTGAGCAACGCGCAACTCTTCGCGATTCTGCTGGGCTTGACCGCGCTCTTTACCGCTCTCGCCGCGATTGTCTTCCGCTGGTGCGAACTGCGCGCGCGCGAACGCGGGCTTTTGGACCGCGTGTCGAATTACTAGACATTACGCGGAATAACAACAATTGTAAGATTTTGCGCCGATTACCGATATACTTGGTGGAGAACCACAATGCCCCGAAACCCCGCGCGCCTTATCAAGTTCATCAACTTTTATCCCCCCTTTCTGGGTATGAACATCCGCGTCGTTTTCGTCGCGCCGGATTTCCGGACGATTCGCGTCGAATCGAAATTGACGTGGCGCAACCTCAACGCGGTCGGCACGCACTTTGGCGGGACGCTGTACGCGATGTGCGACCCGTTCTTTATGCTGATTCTGATGCAGGCACTCGGCGAAGGGTACATCGTGTGGGACAAAGCCGCAACGATTCGCTTTTTGCGTCCCGGGCGTGGCAAGGTCTCGGCGACGTTTCACATCCCCCAAGAAACGATTGACGACTTGCGCGCCCGCGCCGACGCCGGCGAAAAGATCGAGCCGACCTTCGTCGTTGACGTGGTGGACGAAAAAGGGGACACCGTCGCACGCGTCGAGAAATTGTTGTACGTCCGGAAGAAGAATTCCCAGTGACTCTCGCGGACGAGCGCGCCCTCCTCGCGCGTGCCCAAACGAGTGCCGCCGGCTTTGGCGAATTGTTCGATGCGTACTACGACCGCATCTACGCGTACGCCTATCGCCGCGTCGGTTCGCGCGACCTTGCCGAGGACATTGCGGCAAGCGTGTTCGAGGACGCGCTGCGCGGCATCCGGCGATTGCGCTGGCAGGGCAAGCCCATCGCCGCGTGGCTGTACCGCATCGCCGGGCGCCGCGTCGCCGATTTCTACCGCACGCGCCACCAGCACGCGCCGCTCGATGAATTCGCGCCTAGCGGAAGCGACGGCAGCGACGCCGCGCTGGAACGCGCCGATGCGTACGCGGCTGTGCGACGCGGCTTGCGCAAACTGAGCGCACGCGACCGTGAGATTCTCTGGCTGGTGTATTTTGACGAACTCGACGGCGCGACGATTGCGACGATGCTGGGCTGCACGGCGAACAGCGTCTACGCGCGAACGCATCGCGCGCTGAAAAAGTTGGAGAAAATCCTATGCGCCGATTGACGATCGAGAATCAACTGGCGGCGCTGCGCCGCCACGAGCAGATTCCGCCATCGCCGCGCCGCGCGGCGATGCGCGCGCGCCTGCTGCAAACGTATGGAGCGGTGAACTTGGGAGTGCTGCCGACGCGTCTGGGGTACATCGGATTGGCGTGGAGCGCGCGCGGCTTGGTGGAGTTGAAATTGCCGCGCGGCAATGCGAGCGAGATGATGCGCGCGTTGCAGCGCGAATTTCCGGATGGTTCACTCGGCGCGGACACGCCGCCCGAAATTGCGCGCGAGTTGCAAGCCTACGCGGCGGGACGCCAGCGCGAGTTCCACATCCCGCTCGATTGGTCGAGGGTCAAACCGTTCCAGCGCGCGGTGCTCCAAGTTACCCGCCACATTCCCTTTGGCGAAACGCGCACCTACGCGTGGATCGCGCGGCAAATCGGCCAACCGCGCGCCGCGCGCGCGGTGGGGCGCGCCCTCGCCACGAATCCGCTGCCGATCGTACTGCCGTGTCATCGCGTCATCGGCGGTGACGGTGCGCTGCGCGGCTACGGCGGCGGGCTGCCGCTCAAGCGCAAACTCCTCGAACTCGAAGGTGCACTGTCTCACTGACGCCCACCGACCATCGAGTCCCAATGTCCTGGTTCATCCTGATTCTACTCGACGCGATCTGGGGCGCGTCGTAGTTGTTCATCAAACCATTCGAGTGCTTAGAATCCATCCCAAAACTCAATGATGCGAAAACTGCACACTTGGGGTATACTGTTGCTACGATACCATCACCGAGGTATGCCCCATGGGCCAGAAGAAGATCAAACAGCATCGTCGCCAAGTTCGGCAGGAAATTCTGAAGACGATTTGGTGTGTTCCAGATGATGTGTGGCCAGAACTTCAGAAACTCTTGCCCCCCCCGAGAAACCACTGGGCACCCCGGGACGCCCTGTGATACCCTTCCGACGAGTGTTCGACGGCATCCTGTACGTGTGGCGGACAGGTTGCCAATGGAAAGCCGTCCCTCTACAACAATATGGCTCGGGGAGTACCGTCCATCGGCGTTTCCAAGGATGGCGCCACCGTCGCGTGTTCAAGCAGTGCGGTGGGAGAAGAAAACGGAAAACTGGGAAGGACTGTGGCATTGCGCAAATGCTCTCATTGTCTATCGAATGGCAGTTTGGGGATAGGCTCTAAAGCGCGTGCCGTTAGGCGGCGCGTCGTTAACGATGCAAGTTGCCGTATGGCGCGCGTGTGTTTGCGATTCGTGCATCCTGATTGATAAATCCGACTTCATTTCATCGTCGAAAGAATCGCCGCATTGATTGCGTAATAAGATGGCAATGGATTGTAATTGTCGTCGCGCGGATATGGCCAAGTACTTCCAGGTGGGTAGCCCGTATCCTGACTCCAGTTTTGCACAAAGAGACCAACACCAACTCCTTCTTCGGCACATACGCGATAAATATCGCTATAGATGCTTGCCTGCAAATCTAATTTTTGCTCCAAGGTTCCCGGCAGACTGTCTACTGGCAGTAAGAGTTCAGCGATATAAACATTGACGCCGATCGCTCTAAACCGTCGGATGTTATTTCTCAGTTTTTCCATCATCTGCGCCCGTCTTCCGCTGTCAATAAAGTTGTTTGGATCCATTGCTGGGTCTTTGCCAATTAGCGGAGCCAACAGCAAAGGCAGTTGAAATTCCGCGGCATCAATCAAGTTCCTACCGTTGGTCGCTTTTTCTTCGTTATTCAGCCGCTTTATCAAATTGAAGAAGTCATTTGATCGCGGATATCCTGCAAATTCGACGGAGTACTCTCGGAGACTCAATTCGGCGTTTGGCACAACTTGGCGTGCCCTGCGGAATGAACGTTGCAAAAGCACGTCTCTGTCTATGTGATTGGTGTCTATCCAAAAATTAGGAATGCCTAACAGATGCGGAAGGGCTTCATTGACCACTGCGACTCTTTGTACATCATCTTTGATAGGAGCCAAGAATGCTTCAATGTGCTGTTCAGCAATTGAAAGCAATTGCTCTTGACTATACCGTCCATTCTTGAGCCATGTTGGTATGGCGTCTGGATAGCCCCAGATAATACCGCATCCCGCAGACAAAGTCTTGTGGTTTTGTTGGGCGAGATTGATAGGGTAAGTTATCTCGGAATTCCGTGTGGTATAGGCGAGAGCACCATGGACTTTTTCAAAACCACTCCAATTGCACATATCATCCATTTGGAAATGATTTGCATCGCTGACCAATGTACCAATATAGCGTCTGTCTCCTAATCCAATCTTCCAACCGCGCGCGTCAATGCCTATGAGCATCCCCTTTTTTGTCCCCAGTTCGCCGCGTGTTGCTTCGCGCCAGCCATTTGTCGAATCATACACCAGCAATGGAGTGTTGTCTGTGGTAATGGCAACTACAAAAGGCGAACCATTCTTGTCGCTAAATTGCCGATAATTGATTCCTACCGCAACCTTTTCGGTATTAAGCCCCATCGTCTTGGCATAAGGTTGAATGACATCGGAAAGAAGCAGTAGGTGCAAAACTAACGTACATTACCAACGAGATTGAATTTGCAGCGAG
>DYLA01000068.1 GCA_020722265.1 Anaerolinea sp. | reverse complement strand
GACACCCCCGCACCCCCGTCAGGGGGCAAAGCCCCCTGAACCCCCATGTCCACGGTTTACTGTGGTGCTACCCGTCAAAGTTTTGGGCGAATGAATTCGCTCGCTATGAACTAACCTCTCCCACTTCCCCGACCCCGCAGTTCACCTCTACTCGCGCGTGCGTTCTTGTGTTATAATTGGAGCAAACTCTTGGGGAGACTTGCTTGACCGATTCGACACCACCACTTGACGTTGGGCGCAGGAATCTGTTTGTGCTGATCGCTACCTCGTTCTTGCGCGGCGCGCACAACAGCGTCTACAACGTCATCTGGCAACCCTTTGCCCTCTCGCTCGGCGCGTCTATGCCGATGGTCGGCTTGCTCACCGGCATCGGCGGGATGAACGGAATCTTTACGACGCTCGCTCAATCGTTCGGCGGCTGGCTGGCGGACCGCGCGGGCCGCAAGCCCTTTCTGCTCGCGGCGAGTCTCCTCGTCGTCGCCGCGTACGGGCTGTGCGCGCTCGCCGGCGCTCTGAACGCTTGGGGGCTGCTGCTCGGCGGCATCATTCTGTTCGGGCTTGCCTCGCTCTCCCGCCCGGCAAACTCCGCGCTGATCGCGGAATCGGCGCAAGGCGGGCGGCACGCGAGCGCGTTCAGTCTGACGATGGTCGCGTGGGTCGTCCCCGGCGTTCTCGCGCCGACGCTGGGGGGCTGGGCGACCTTGCAATTGGGCTATCCCGCCATCTTTGTGCTGCTGCTGCTGTTCGAAGTGGCGGCGTTCGTGTTGGTGTGGCGATACTTGCGCGAAGCGCGCGCCGCGCGCGCGGCGATCCGCTGGCGCGACTTGGGACGCGCGCTCGCCCGTTCAGTCGTGCCACCGAAAGGATTGCTCGGATTCTTCTGTGCCCTCGCCGCCGATTCGTTCGTGTGGGCGCTGGGCTGGGGCTTGCTCAACGGGATGTTGAAGGACGCCTACGCTTTTTCCGTCGAGCAACTGGGGCTGCTGGCGAGCGTGATGTCGCTCGTGTGGGCGGTCGTGCAAATGCCAATCGGACGCTATGTGGATCATCGCGGCGTCAAAGGGATGTTGATCTTGTCCGAGTCGCTGGGCATTCCGCTGATGCTGATCGGGATCACGCAGCGCAGTTTCGAGGCATTCGTCGTCGCGCAGGTGCTGTTCGCGTTGACCGCGGCGACCTGGGTGCCGGTCGTGAACACGTACCTCACGCGCGCGGTGCCGGCGGCAGAACGCAGCGAAGCGTTCGGACGCCTGAATATGTTTCGCGGCTTGATCGCGTTTCCGGCATCCTGGCTCGGCGGTCTGCTGTACGAGTGGGGTGGCATCCGCGCGCCGCTGACCGCGAACCTGCTCGGCATTCTCGGCGTGATGGTGATTCTGGCGTTGTTCGTGCGCGAACCGATGAGGGAGCGCGGCAGTTGAAGGAGGCGAACATGACCATCCTCGACAAACTTTCTTCGCGAGTCGGCGACCGGACAGAGGCGGCGAACAAGCGCGTGGCGGCGCGCGCGCTGGCAGAGCCGGCGCTGCTCGACGAAATCGCGCGCGGGCTTGGCTCTGCCGATGCCAAACTCGCCGGCGATTGTGCGGAAGTGCTGACGCTCGTCGCCGCGCAGCAGCCGCCACTCGTCGCGCCGTACGCGGACGCGCTGATCGCGCGGCTCGATCACCGGAACACGCGCGTGCGGTGGGAGGCGATGCACGCGCTCGCGGAGATCGCCGCACGCGTGCCGGACAAGATCGCGCGGCTCGTCCCCAAATTAGTGGAGAAGATCGCGCTCGATAGGAGCGTGATCGTGCGCGACCACGCGATTCGCGCGCTCGGTGCGTACGGCGGCACGAGCGCGGCGGCGGCGCACAAGGCGTTTCCGCATCTGCGCGAGGCGACGGTGCTGTGGGAGGGGAAGCACGTTGGCAAGGCGCTCGCGGCGATGCGGCAACTCGTCGCGGCAGACGCGTCGCTGGCGGCGGAGGTGCGCGCGGTCGCGCAGCGGTTCGTGGAGGACAGGCGCGTGACGGTGCGAAAACTGGCGCAGCGAATCGCGCACGAACCCTGGCCCTAGCCGGAACGCATTGGACGCGGCGTTTGATTTGCGTGAGTATCTGGAACAAGCCAACTACCCCCAGGGCAAAGCGCAGTTGGAGCGTTAACTCTGGTATCTCACACAGGAGGAGTAACGATGCTCGACATTCTGCTGACCGATGAACAACGCGCGCTGCGCGACGAAGCGCGCGCCTTTGCGCGCGTGGAGGTGCCGCGCCAACTCCTGCTCGATATGGACGCGGACAAGGTGCGCTACCCGCGCGAGTATTTGCAGAAACTGTCCGCCAAGCGATTGCTGGGCTTGCGCTTTCCGCGCGAGTTCGGCGGGCGCGGACTGAATTGGCAGTTCGAAGTCCTCGCGCTCGAAGAAATCGGCGTGCTCGGCGCGTCGCTCGCGTGTCTCTACTCGCTGCCGACGATTGTGGGGGAGGCGCTCCACGTTTTTGGCACGCGCGCGCAAAAGGACAAGTACCTGCGCCCGATGCTGGAGGGCAAACTGACGGTCGCCGAGGCGCTGACCGAACCGCGCGGGGGCTCGGACTTTTTCGGCGCGACGACGCGCGCGACGCGTGACGGCGATGGGTACGTGCTCAACGGACAAAAACGCTTTATCGTCGGTGCGGAGGGCGCGGATTATTTCCTCGTCTACGCGCGCACCGGCGACGCGCCGCGCGCCATCAGCGCGTTCATCGTCGAGCGTTCGCCCGAGGTCGTGGTGCAGCACGTCTACGGGTTGCTGGGGACACGCGGGGGTGGGACCGGGCGCGTCTATTTCCGCGACGCGCGCGTGCCCGTGGAGAATCTCGTGGGGCGCGAGAACGGCGCGTACGAGATTTTCAACCAAATGATGATTCCGGAACGGATGACGAGTGCGGCGGGCGCGCTGGGACTCGCGCGCGCATGCCTCGAAATCGCCGCGCGCTATGCCGACCGGCGGCGTGCCTTCGGACAAAAGATCCGCGAGTTCGAGGGGGTCAGTTTCCAGATCGCCGAAAGCGTGACCCGGCTCGACGCCGCGCGCGCGCTCGTCCACGACACCGCGCGCGTGATTGATGCGGGCGACGACCCCGGGCGCGTGCGCCGGCTCGTCTCCGAGTCGAAAAAATTCGCGACGACGATGGCGTGGGACGTGGTGAACGCGGCGATGCAAGTGCTGGGTGGCATCGGCTACACCAACGTCTATCCCATCGAGCGACTCTTGCGCGACGCGCGCCTGATGATCATCTGGACCGGGACGACCGAGATTATGAATCTCGTCATCCAGCACGAGTACTATAAAGAATTGCTCGGCGCCCAGCCAGAGGCGCGGAATGTGGAGATGGACGCGGCAAGCGCGGACGTGGAGGGGGAGAAAGTGTACGAGTGAAGGCTAAACGCGAAAAGCGCGGCGACCGTCCCCTCTACGTGAGCGCGCGCACATCCAGCGGCGCAGGCTTGGTCTCGTCGCGCACCAGCGCAATCGCCTCGAACGCGCACTGGCTCTGGCACACGCCACACCCCATACACTTGGCGCGATCCACGACCGCGACGCCATCGAGCGAGAGCGCGTGGAACGGGCACGCTTCGACGCAGATGCCACACGCGCTGCAGTTCGCCGCGTCGATCGCTGCCACGTAGCCGGACGAAACCATCGTGGGCGCGCCGTACTTGACCATCGCCTCGATGCCGCCGCAGCAGCACTTGCAACAGTTGCAGATGGCGAAGAAGCGATCGCCCATCACATCCTTGAACCATGCCGAATGGAGATGCCCGCGCGCGTGCTCCGCGCGCAAAATTTCGAGCGCTTCGGCTTGGGTGATGCGGCGCGCGCTGTGCGGATTGTGTTCGAGGAGAAAATCGTGTATAGATATTTGGGGGACCGTTCACAGGTGCACGGCGAACTCGGCGACAGTTGGTTGAGCGAGCCGGGCGTAATCCGCATACGCGATTTTCATCGTCTCGCGATGGCTGCCGGCTTGAAAGACAATCTCCGGGTCCTGGGTCAATGATTGATCCACGTACACCGGCACGTTGTACAGATTGCCGAACGGTGGCATTGCGCCGGTGTCGCAATCGGGAAAGAGATCGGCAAACTCGTGCTCGCGGGCAAGCCGCGTCTCCTTTGCGACGAGCACGCGCTTGAGTTTCGGAAAATCAATCCGATAACTCGCCGGCATCACGAGCATTGCCATTCTGCCGTCAGCGATCACCATGACGACTTTGGCGATCTGCTGCCCCGGCACCTTTTGCGCGGCGGCGACCTCTTGCGCGGTGTAGGCGACTGGATGCGTCATCGCTCGATAGCCGACGCCATTCTCGCGAAAGTACTTTTCGAGTTTTGTTTTGCAGTCCATCGGCCTGCTCCTTCCTCATGACGTGACGGCGACCAAAGTTTTCCGATCGCGCCACGTCGAGCGTTTTGGCGTTCCACTCCGAATTGTAAATTCCCCGAACAACTCCTCCAGATAGCCACTCCGCTTTTGCGGGGCGTTGCGCAAGCCTCTGCATTATTCTAGACTCAAGAGTATGCCTTGTCAAGGTAGGTGTTGCTGGTGTTTACCCTCACCCTCCCTGAAAGCAAAAAACCGAAGGATTTTTCATCCTTCGGTTTTGCTTGGCGTGGCAATGAATCTAGACGCCAAACCACCACAGGTTTTCTGTCACGTTCATATCCATTATCAGACGCAGGAACGTGCGCGTGGCGGTGATCGCCGTGAACAAACTCACGATGACGCCGATCGCTAGCGTCAGCGCAAAGCCGGCGACGATGCTCGCACCGAAACTCGCGCCGAACCAGAGCAGGATCGCGCAGGTGATCAGCGTCGAAAAGTTCGAATCGCGGATGGAGGGCCACGCCCGCTGGAAGCCGAATTCGACGGCGAGCGCGAGCGGACGCCCACCGCGCAGTTCCTCCTTCATTCGCTCGAAAATCAGAATATTCGCGTCTACTGCCATTCCGACCGAAAGGATGAAGCCGGCGATACCCGGCAGAGTCAAGGTCACGTACGGAAAGATTCCCGGAACGCCGAACTTGTAAATCGCAAAGACCACCAGCGCGTAGACGGTCAGCGCGAGGTCGGCGAGCAAGCCGGGCAAGCGATAGTACAGCAGCATAAACAGAACGACGATGGCCAGACCGATCGCGCCCGCGGTGACGCTCTTGTTCACCGAATCGCGTCCGAGCGTGGGACCGATGGCGGTGATCTGCACCGGCTTGAGCGGCACCGGCAGCGCGCCGTACTTCAGCTGTAGCGCCAGACGGTTCGCTTCGTCGAGCGTAAAGCGCCCCTCGATGACGCCGCTGCCGCCGGTGATCGCGCTCTTGATGATCGGCGACGAAATCACGACCTTGTCCATCGTAATCGCCAGATACTTGTTGACGTTCTTGCTCGTGTGGTCGGCAAAGATTTTCGCGCCGTCGTCAGTCAGCGTGAATTGAATGAACGGTTGGTTGGTCGTTTGTTGGAAGGCGACACTCGCGCTGCGCAACTCGCGCCCGGTCATCACCGTGCGATAGGTCGGTGTGACTGGCGCGGTGGGGGAGATTGGCGTCGTTGGAGTCACCGCGGCGGTCGTCGTTACGGCGGGCGTCGGAACGAGTGTTGGAGTGGGAGCGAGAGTGGGCGTTGGCGGCACGGGCGTTGCCTGACCGGGAACGATGACCGTCGCCAAGCCAGTCGTCTGAATCGTTTCGCCCTCGACGAGCGGGGTGTCGCCGGCATCCACGAACTCGAGCGAGCCGGTGCTGCCGAAGGTTTTGATGGCTTCGTCCGGGTTGCTGATGCCGGGCAGTTGGACGATGATGCGACAGCCGCTGGAGAGTTGAATCAGCGGTTCGACGACACCGAGCGCGTTGATGCGGCTTTCGACAATCGCCTTGGCTGCCTCCATCGAATCGCTGGAGACGGCGGCGCAATCGGGCACGTCGGCTTGTAAGAGGACCTGCAAGCCTCCCTGCAAGTCCAAGCCCTCGTGCACTTTGAGTTCCTTGACGAACGGACCCAGCCGGAGGCCCGGGTTATCGGGCATTACGATCCACCCGGCGAGGAGTGTGATGAAGATGATGCCGACGAGCATCATGTAGTTGCGTTCACGCATGGGCTACCTTTCGCTGATCTTTGGATGAGAAGTTCAAAAACGCGTGCGATTATAAACCAAGTAGAGAAAAGAGGCAAATACGCCCTACTTGAGAATGTAGTACGTTCCTTTCTTGTCTCCCATTTTCAACAGGGCATCTTTTTCGACGAGGTCGGCAAGATCGCGGCGAATGGTCTCTTCGCTGACATCGGGGAACATCTCGCGGTACTCGCGATGGGCGATGCGTTGATGCTTGGCGATGAATTCGAGCGCGGCTTGCTGCCGTTCGTTCAAGTCGAGATGACGCCACTGGCTCCGATCCACCTCGTCGCTCACCCACTTGTCGCCAGGGCCGCGCAAGGTCACTCGGAAACCGTTGGCCGTTTCGGTAAAGCGAGGCGCGGGCAAGCCCCACTCGCGCATCAGCCGAATCATCCGATCAATGCCGTATCCCAATCGCTCGACAAAGCCGAGGTCGGCGAGCACTTGGGTGATCACCTCGTTGCGCGCAAAGCGCTCCTCGACGATGTTGGCGATGGTGACGTGGCCGGGCAAGCGGCCGGGGCTGTACACTTCGACCCGGTCGCCGAACATCAGCACGCGAATCTCGTCGCCGCGCATCGCGTAATCGCGGTGCGCGACCGCGTTGACGATGGCTTCGCGCACCGCCGGCAGTGGATACTCGGTGCGGTCGGCGCGCTGCAACGCATCAATGCGCGACCCTTTGCGCATATTCGCGACGACGAATGCTTCGGCGCGCTGGATTTGCGTGGGCAAGGGACCGCGCACGACCTCGCGCAAGAACTCGTCCTCCATCTGTTTGCCGGTGTAGCGTGCCAGCAAGATTTCCGCGCTCGGAAACGTGCGCTGGGGCTCGCGCCCAAAGAGCAAATAGCCGGAAATCGTCGGACGCAGCGTGTTGCCCTCTTTCATCAGACAGCCGCGCCGCAGCAGCAAATCGAACACCGCATCTTTGCCCGGGCGCGCCTCGCCGAGAAAACTCGCGGCGTACTGCTGCACCAGCGCATCGTCCAAGTCATCGAGCGTTGCGCCGGGGGCGGGGAGCGCTTCGAAATTCGCTTCGCCGCGTTCGCGCAAGAGTTGGCGCAGTTGGCGCGGTCCCAGCGCGACGTTCTTCTTGCCCGAACGTGTCAGGTACTTGCCGCGCAGCCCGTACGCATGCGGCAAGCCGGCGGGCGTCTGGATGAACAGAACTTCCTTGCCTTCCAGCGCGACCACTGCCGGGCGTGGGAGAATGAGCGGCGGCTCGCAGCGCAAGCCGGCAGCGAGCGCCTTGTCAATCGCCGCGTCGGGCGAGCGCACACCGCGCACCGCGCCGTTCGGCTCGACGCCGAGAAACACGGCGCCGCCGTTCGCGTTCGCGAACGCGGCAAGCGTTTCGGCAAGCCGGTTGAGCGTGACCGCTTCGGTTTCGAACGCGACCGTCTCGCTCGGTCCCTGCCGGTAGAGGGTGAGAATTTCTTCCGAGTTCATCGCGAGACAATGAGGCTCCCGCAGGTTTGGGGGGCGCAGAACCCGCGGGAGGAGACGCGATCAACCGATGAGCCAGAGGAGCATCGGCAGCAAACTTTGTGGGGTGGGGGAGGGTTTGGGCACTGGAGTGTTGACCGCGCCGAGGCCGAGTGCGGTGGGAATGATCTCAAAGCCGAACAGCAGCCCGCACGAGAACGCGCAGCATAGCGCGAGGAGAAGCGCCGCGCCGATGAGAATGTACCGCGCGGCGGGCGCAGCGGCAGCGGGAGGTTGGTACTCGTACCCATAACCGGTCGGCTGCGAGTACGCGTACGGCGCGGCTTGCTCTTCGCCCACCGGGGCGCCGCGCGACACGACGGCGAGGGCTTGGACATCGGTGCCGCAGTTGCCGCAAAAGCGTTGTGTGTCCGCAACGGAATGACCGCAGTTTGGGCAAGTGATCAAGGTGAACTCCTTTGTGAGGGTTTACAACTCGATAGGCATCCAGATCTTCCCATCGGATGCGACGGAACACGGCTGAACGAATGAGAAGACCTGTCTCTTTTGGCGTCAGCGGAGGGAAACGCTGTGCTTGGCGTTTTTCGCTCTGCGCGCATAGGAGGCGCGTCCTTGCGCGCGCGGCGCGCCACGCCCGTGCGCGAACGCGACCGGCAGCACTTGGTCCATCCGCTCGACGTAGACAAAGTGCATTTCGCGTTGCACCTTCTTGGGCACATCAATCAAGTCTTTTTTGTTCTTCTTGGGAATCAGCATCGTTCGCAATCCGGCGCGATGCGCCGCCAGCACCTTGTCGCGCAATCCGCCGATGGGGAGCACGCGCCCGCGCAAGGTGATTTCTCCGGTCATCGCCACATCCTTCCGTACCGCCCGCTGCGAGAGCGCGCTGATGAGCGCGGTCGCTATCGTGATGCCGGCGGACGGACCGTCTTTCGGGATCGCGCCTTCGGGGATGTGAACGTGGATGTCAATCTTGTCGAAATTGACTTTCAAGCCGAGTTCGCGCGCGTGCGTCCGCGCGTACGAGAGAGCGGCTTGCGCCGATTCTTGCATCACATCGCCGAGTTGTCCGGTGAGGAGCAGTCCGCCCTTGCCGCGCATTAGCGTCACTTCGATAGCCATCGTATCGCCGCCCACATCGGAGACGGCGACGCCGGTCGCCACGCCCACCTCGTCCTTCTCCTCAGCGATGCCGTAGGTGAACTTGGTCGGACCCAGATACTTGAAGAGCGACTCGCGCGTGATGTGAGTGGGAGCGGGCTTGCCTTCCGCTGCCAGTCGCGCGATCTTGCGGCAGATATTCGCAATCTCGCGTTCGAGGTTGCGGACGCCGGCTTCGTAGGTGTACTCCCGGATCAGGCTGCGCAGGGCTGAATCGGAAAAGTGGCACGCGCCGAGGCCGTGTTCTTCTTTCTGGCGCGGAATCAGGAACTGACGCGCGATCGCTACCTTTTCTTCTTCGATGTAGCCGGGAAATTCGATCACTTCCATCCGATCGCGCAGCGCGGGTGGAATCGGCTCTAGGATGTTCGCCGTGGTAATGAACATCACTTTGGATAGATCGTACGCCACGTCGAGATAGTGGTCGCTGAACGCGTGATTCTGCTCTGGGTCGAGCACCTCCAGCAACGCCGCGCTTGGATCGCCGCGAAAATCCATGCCGATCTTGTCCACTTCGTCCAGCATAAACACGGGGTTGATCGTTCCGGCGCGTTTCATCGTTTGGAGAATGCGGCCGGGCAGCGCGCCGATGTAGGTGCGGCGGTGGCCGCGAATTTCCGCTTCGTCATGGATGCCGCCGAGCGAGACGCGCACGAACGTGCGCCCCAACGCTTGCGCGATCGAGCGTCCCATCGAGGTCTTGCCGGTCCCCGGCGGTCCGACGAAGCAGAGAATCGGCGCGCGCATTTTCTCGGCAGCAAGTTTGCGTACCGCCATGTATTCGAGGATGCGTTCTTTGGCTTTCTTCAGCCCATAGTGTTGTTGGTCGAGCAGTTTCGCCGCCGCCGCGATATCGAGATTGTCCGTTGTCGCTTTTGACCACGGGAGGGTGATCAACCAATCGAGGTAGGTGCGGATGATGGCGACTTCGGGCGCGGCGCTCGGCATTTGCCCCAGCCGTTCTAATTCGTGGTTGGCTTTTTCTTGCGCTTCCTTGGACATTCCCGCGTGGGCGATGCGTTCGCGCAGTTCGCCCAGTTCGCGCGTCTGGGCGTCCGTCTCGCCGAGTTCGTGCTGGATGACTTTGATCTGCTCGCGCAAATAGTACTCGCGCTGCGACTTGTCCACTTCCTCTTGCACCCGGCTGTGGATTTTGTTCTGCAATTCGAGCACATCCAGTTCTTGCGCCAGCAGGATGGAAATCTTTTGCAGGCGCGTGGTTGGGTCGAGGGTCTCGAGCAGTTCTTCGCGTTTTTCCAGATCGAGGTTGAGCGTCGAGGAGACCAAGTCGGCGAGCCAGCCGGGTTGATCGGCGTTGATCGCCGCGATGTAAGCGTCGTCGGGTAGGTTCTGGCTGAGCCGGACGACTTTTTCGTACAGCGCGAGTACGGCGCGCATCAGCGCTTCGACCGCGAGTGTTTTTTCGGCTTGTTCGTAGATCGGCACGACACGCGCGCGCAGGTACGGATCGGATTGGATGACTTGGACGAGGCGGACGCGCGCTTCCCCCTGCGCGATCACGCTCGTCGTGCCATCCGGCATTCGCAGCATCCGTCCGAGCGCGACTTGGGTGCCGATGGGGAACAGGTCGTCTGCGCCGGGATCGGGCTTGTCCGGATCGCGCTGCAAAAAGACGACGACATTCTGCTCGCCGGCCATTGCCGCTTCGATGGCGCGCACCGACCGATCGCGCCCGACGGTGAGCGGGCTCATCAAGCGCGGCAGAATGATGGTATCGCGCAGCGGGATGAGCACGCACTCGATTGCGCTCGATGCGTCGTCTTTATTGAGTTGAGAGGATTTCCTCTCGGTGTTTCTGCGGGACATTCCAAACTTTCTGCAAGGTTAGATGCGCATTCTCCCCATTGAGGCAAGAGAACACGGAGGCTTGTTTTGGCCTAATTTTCCGTGTGCCTTTCGGCAGGAGGAATCTCGTATCGAGGCGGCGACCTTGCGGGTCAATAATACCACAGGTGATTGCGAACTCAAAACGCGGCATTATTCGTTTGCCATTGTAACCGAAGAGGGCGCAAAACGCAAGACGAATTGACACGGACGCGCCTGTCGTGTACAATCGCGGACGAAAACGAGGTGAAATCTTTGAACGATAAACAAATCTACGGCGGTCAGGCCGTCATCGAAGGGGTGATGATGCGCGGCAAAAAGTACGTGGCGTGCGCGGTGCGCGACCCCAAGGGCAACATCCTGACCACCACCGAGCCGCTCTCGCCCACGATCTACGCGAGCCACTGGGCAAAGATTCCGTTCCTGCGCGCGATGACGATCCTGTGGGATACGCTGGTGCTGGGAACCAAGATGCTGATGTACTCGGCGAACATCGCGGTCGAGGAAGAAGCGCAAGCGAACGCGGAGGCCACCGCCGCTGCCGCGAACGCGTCGCGCCCCGCGAACGATCTACCGCAGGCGATGACGACGGGGATGGCCCTCGGCACGGTGTTGGTCGCGCTGGCGTTCGGTATCGGCTTGTTCTTCGTCTTGCCGCTTGCGCTCGTCCACTTGGCCGATCCGTACTTGACGGCATCGTTCGCGAGCGCCGAGACCGCGTCGTTTGCGAGCAACATTCTGGAAGGGGTGATTCGCCTGGCGCTCTTCCTGGCGTACATCTACCTTATCGGTTTGATGCCCGACGTGCGGCGCGTGTTCGCCTATCACGGAGCGGAACACAAAACGATTGCTGCCGACGAGGCAGGCGCCGCGCTAGTCCCCGAGACGATTCAGCAGTACAGCAAAGCGCATCCGCGCTGCGGCACAGGCTTTTTGCTCATCGTCGTCGTCGTTTCGATTTTCGTGTTCGCGCTGTTGGGCAATCCACCGTTCGTGTGGCGCATCGTGTCGCGCATCGTCCTGGTGCCGGTCGTCGCCGCGCTCAGTTACGAACTGATCAAATTCGCATCGGCGCACCAAGCGAATCCGCTCCTGAACTATTTGGTGGTGCAACCCAGTTTGGCGTTGCAATCGCTCACGACGCGCGAGCCGGACGCGCAAATGATCGAGGTCGCGGTGGCGGCGCTGCAAACGGTCAAGGCGAAGGAAAGCGCGGCGTAATGTCGTCCATGCCAATCGAACGGCACCCTGTCGTCATCATCGGCGCGGGACCTGCGGGGTTGGCGGCGGCGTACGAGTTGATTCGTCTTGCCCCCAAATTGAAATGCACCCAACAGACTCGATGGCTTGACACGTTCGCGTCTCTAGTGTAGAATCGGATTGCGATTGTGAATGGATGTGACTCTTACCAATCAAACGGACGGTGAAGTGAAACCATGCGACTAACCCGTTGGAACAAAGAGACAGCGCCGTCTCTGGAGGCACTGCGTAGCGCCCTGACGGGGGAGGGTTTAGCCGTTTCGGAATGGGTAGACCCGGCGGGCACCGTCTACCCGGTGAGCGCGCACGAGTTCGCCAAAGTGTGGGTCGTCGTGCGCGGGCAATTACGAATCGGCTTGCCGGAAACCGGCGAAGAGTTCGTGCTTTCCCCTGGTGACCGTTTGGATCTCCCGGCTTGTACGCCGCACTGGGCGGACGTGATCGGAACAGAGCCCGTCGTCTATCTAGCGGCGATGAGGAATGGTCACCGACGATAGTAGGTCTACGCGGATTGGCGCGGTTCGAGGTTCGAGGTTCCAAATTCTAGGCACAACCCCGAACCTCGCACTTTCATAGAGGGTTAGGTAGCACCACAGTAAATCGTGGACATGGGGGTTCAGGGGGCTTTGCCCCCTG
>DYLA01000067.1 GCA_020722265.1 Anaerolinea sp. | reverse complement strand
GTCAGGGGGCAAAGCCCCCTGAACCTCCATGTCCACGATTTACTGTGGTGCTACCCGCCATTCTGGTACTCGTCCGATTTGTCGGCGCGCGATGGGGTGATGCCGCGCAGCACCGCGTCGGATCATTGGGGGCTTGCAGTGACGGTGGAGAAAAAATGAGAAGCAAGAAGTTAAAGGCTAAAAGTGACTTGCCTGACTTTCTCAAACCGTATTTCTGGGAGACCGATTTCGCGCGAGTCAATCCGCGTCAGCACGAATCCTACATCATCGAGCGCGTCATTGAGTACGGCGACGATCGCGCGATTCATTGGCTCAAAGCGAATTTCACGCCCGCGCAAATCGCGCGCGTTGTGCGTTCCAGTCGCGCCATTTCACCGAACACGGCGAACCTGTGGGCGTTGATTCTGAAAATCCCGCGAGGCAAAATCAAGTGTTTTTCAAAACCCTCCCTACTCCCGCACAGCGCATTTTCGCGCGGCTAGGACGCGAGCCGTCGGTTCGACCATTTTACCTCGCAGGTGGTTCTGCGTGCGCCTTGCAGTTAGGGCATCGCATTTCAGTGGACTTGGATTTCTTCACGCCTGAAATGTACGAGCCCGCGGCGTTCGCGTCGCGCCTGGAAAAGATCGGCAAGGTCACCGTTCAGCAGCAGAGCACAGGCACATTTGTCGGTTTGCTCGCGCAAACGCAGATCAGTTTCTTTTACTACGGCTACCCGCTGCTGCAACCGCCCATTGTCTTTCGCGGTGTGCGGATCGCGTCGCTGCTTGATATCGCGCTGATGAAGATTACGGCGATCAGCCAGCGCGGGCGCAAACGTGATTTTGTGGACTTGTATTTCATTTGCAAGGAGGAAAAAATCGCGCTGAATGATTTGTTCAAGCGAATGCCAGAAAAGTATCCGTCGTTGTCCTATCCGGCTTATCACCTTTTGCGCGCGTTGACCTATTTTGATGATGCCGAGAAAGACCCCGCGCCCAAGATGCTGGCGCGATTGAATTGGCGGCAGGTGAAGAATTTCTTCGAGAAGCAAGTGCGCGCGTTGATGCAGGAGATTTGATCTGTCTGACCAAGTCGTCTTGCCCAAGAACATTCCCGCCGCCGACCGCGCGGAACTCGTGCGCGCGTTGGTGTCAACTCGTAGGAGGAGGATAGTCCCTACCGCACGCTCCACACGTGCACCAGCGGCTTGTCTCCATCAGCAAGTGGCTCCAGGATGTACAGCAAACCGCGCGCGCGGTCGAAACTCGCGTCGCCGAGGTGATGCCATTGGCGCGTGGAGGTGATGTGATACAGTTGCGCGTCCAGATTGAGCGTCGCATACGGCTGCGGCTCGTACGATTGTCTGTCGCCGCGCGCGACCGCTGCGAGATCGGCGGGATCGTAAAAGAGGATTTGTCCCACAAAACGCTCCGCCCACCAGCCGCGCTCGCCGGGTCCCGGCGATGGAAAGGGGGCTTGCTGGGGCCACACCGTCCCATCGGCAAAGCCGTACCACGCGTTGCCGATGCCTTTCGTGCCGACGAAAATCACCGCCGCTTTTTCCCCTGCCGTCAGCCACGCGCCCCCTGACCATTCGTCCGCGTGCGTATAGTTCGTCAGAGTGTGATTGTCGCCGGCGAGGATGTTGGTGTAGAGCAAGAGCGGCGTCGCCGCGAGGCGCGCGCCGGGCGCGGGCGGGTTACCTTCGTTCCAGGGTCCGAACGCGAACAACGAGGGTCCGCGCCCGCCTTGCCCGCCATCGCGGAATCTGCCGGTCGCGAGCAGTTTGCCCGGCGTGTGCGCGGCTGCCCACGCCGGGTCAATCGGGAAGAGATAGTCGCTCGTGACAAAGTTGATGTAATCGCCGATGCGCCACGCGCCGGCGGATTGCGGATTCGACAGATTCAACTCGCACCAGCCGTGCGATACCTCCGGCTCGCCGCGCAGCGCTTCGTCCGAAGTGCGCGGCACCTCTTGAAGGTGATAGCCCCAGCCAAAGTACAGTTTGCCGGTCGTCTGCGCGCCCTGCTTCGGCAGGACTGCCAAGCCGACTTTTGCCAGCGTCCCCGGAAAATCGTCGAACCCGGCGACACGGTCGAAGAGATCGCCGCGAATGTTGCGAAACTCTTGCAGCGTCGCCGCGGTGTTGAGTTCGTTCACGTTCTTGCCCGGCGAGATTACCGGCGCGGGGATGCTGATTTCCGAGACCCACTGTTTCTGATCGTTGCCCGTGCCGAAGAGAGAACCGGGATAGCCGTCGTTCGGTCCGTGCGGATCGCCCTCTGGATAGTACGCCAAGGCGTGTCCCGCCCACGTCCAGCCGAGATCGTCGGCGGTGTCCGGCAAGCGGAACGCGCCGACGTAGACGAGATCGCCCGGCTGGATGAGCGCGCGGCTCGCTGGCGGTGCGGTGAGCGTGCGCGTCGGCGGCGCGGGCGTCGGCACGCTTGGCGGTGCGGTGAGCGTGCGCGTCGGCGGCGCGGGCGTCGGCACGCTTGGCGGTGTGCCGCGCGGTGCGGGCGCTTCGGCGAGGAGGATGAGGAGCAGCGAGACAATCAGCAGCAGGGTAAGGCAGCCGAAGGTGAAGAACGCGATGGAGCAAGTGATCGCGGTGGTACGATTCTTTGCAGCCATTATTCTCTCCTCATTCACCGTACGAGCATCGGCTTGGCGATAGTCGAGCCGAAGAGCAGATTGATTATGTTGGGGCGCGCGGGGCGAAGATGACTGCTCACGGCGCGCCCATCTCCTCGATGCGCACCACTACGAAACTGTGGTTGCTTTGCAGCGTGACCTCGCCCGGAAGCGTCTCACCAGCCCTGAACGTCTGTTGAGCATTCAACATGGTGTCATCGTGCGAATAGACGTCTTCATCCATGATGTTCACGCCGATCGTCAAGTCATCCTCCCGACCCAACTCGACGATGACATAGTCAACTTGAGGGGCGTACATATTCCAGCCACTCAACTCCGGACTCGAATTCCGAATGCCGGCAAATATATTGGCGATGCTGCCTTCCATGCGATGTTGCCATCCGGTACGACAATTGTAAATCCACCGGAACGAGTGACATTCGCCCGTTCGAAATTCCAATCTCTGCTCATTGATGCCGTTTGCCCAGAAGGTGCCGTAGAACGGCCCGCCGTCTGGGCCAAAGTCATCGGGTGTGTTCGGCGCAAGCCAAAGCAGCGCGAATGTGACTTTAACCTGACGTGGACAAGTTGCCCCGCGCAGGCGGATGCTATTGCTCGGCGGCGATTCCCGCCTGATTCCACTCTCATCAATCCGATACGCGGTCACGTAGTACTCGTTGGTTTCGCTGCACGCCGGCATATAGGCGTGTAGATTGAATCGGTTTGCGTTCGCATCGCGGATGGTGGCGCGGCGGTTGCCATTCACGTACAGTATGAACCCAGTGATGTTTCGGCGGTTGCCCTCCCAGGTCCAGTGCAAGTATCGCCGGAACAACAAGTGCTGCAAAGTGAGGTGAGGTGGCGGAAATGCCGCCGCATCGCAGGAACGCAAGCACAACCGGAACTTGACCAGAAACGAGTGCCCCGGCTCGCCGCGTTCCGGCGACGTCGCGCCGGACAACTCGGCGATGACGTGCCCGTCCCATTGACTCTGGTCATAACTGCGCGTGAGCGAACCCATGCTGTAAACAGCCCCAATAGTGCCGGTGCCAACAACGCCCATACACTCGACGCGCAGTTGCAGGGCTTGACCGACGGGTATGCCGAAGGTGCGGCTGTTCGCGCCGCCGGCGTACGCGGCGATGTCCCATTGCCGTTCGCCTAGTGGATTGAATGGACCGATACGCTCCATTCCACGACCGACTACCCCAGCATAGCAATACACCCGGTCATAGTCCTGTGTCACCGAAAACTCAAGCGCGTCCAAACGTACGAGGTTGACGGCTTCTTCTCCGCCCATATCCGGAAAAGGTCCGCGCTCGCCGGGCACTTCATCGTCCGAGCGATGCGCGCCCGGCCCTCCTCCATCCGCCTCGCCGCCATCGCCGCCGGGAGGTGGCGCGCCACCGCTATCGGCTGAGCCGGCGTCGCCCGGCGCGAGATCGGTGCCATCGTCCACGCCATCGCCATCACGATCGCCGGTGCCGGTGGGCGGACAGCCGGCGTTCGACGCGGGACCCGGCACATCGGGACAGAGATCGAGTGGATCGCGCACGCCGTCGCCATCGCGATCCGGGCAGCCACCCAGCCCGGGCGCGCCGGGCGCGTCGGCGCACGCGTCTTCGCGATCCGCGACGCCGTCGCTGTCGCTATCGGGGCAACCGCGCGCGCCGGCAGAGCCCGGCTCGCGCGGGCACGCGTCGCTGGCATCCGCGATGCCATCGCTATCCGTGTCGCCGGGCGCCGGACACCCGTTGCGTTCTCCCGTGCCCGGCTCGCGTGGGCAGGCGTCTGCGCTATCGCGTACGCCATCGCTATCGGCATCGGGGCAACCTTGCGCGAGGGATGTGCCGGGTTGATCGGGGCACGCGTCCGCGCTATCAGCGACGCCGTCGCCATCGCGATCGGTCGCGCTGGGGGCGGGGCAACCGCGCGCGGCAGGCAAGCCTGGCTGATCGGGACACGCGTCGCGCGCGTCTGGAATGCCATCGTGATCGCGGTCGGCGGAATCCGCTGCGTTGACGACGATGGTGGCTTGGCCGCGTCCGCCGATCGTGTTGAAGGCGCGGACGACGATGGTGTGATTGCCGCTGGTGCGCGCCTGCCAAGGCGTGACGATGGGGAAAGGCGAGATCCCGCCGGGGAGATTGGTCGTTTGCGCGTCGAGGAGTTGCCCGTCCACCCACAACTCGACGCGCCGAATCTTTTGGGCGTCGCGCGCGAGCGCTTGAATGAGTGTTCCTTGCCCAACGGCGACCTGTTCGCCGTGGCGTGGCGAATTGATCTGCACCGACGGCAGCAACGCTGGCGTCGTAAACAGAAACACACTGACCAGCCCCAGCGCGAGGCATACGATAGCGATCAAAGCAATCAGGGAAATCAAACAGCCGCGTTTCATTTTGAGGTCCTCCGTCCGACCGGGAAGGTCTCGCCGACCTTCCCGGTTCGGTTAAATTAGTGCAGTGTGCCTGCTAGGAAGGTTGCGGATCCAGACCAACCGCTGCAATTTCCCTTGCCATCGCACGCGCGCACTTGCCAGGAGTACTGATAGCCACATTTGATTGAGATGCCGTGAGATGTGCCCGCGCCATTCCATCCGCCGCTCTGCCCACCGCCACTCCATTTGACATAGTAGGTGACGCCGCTGGGATCGCTGACCGATGACCAGCGCAGGGTCGCGCTGCCGGCTGCGCCGGAGCATGCAACCGATTTTCCGCCGGTGGGGTCTTGCGGATTTGGAATCGGAGGCGGCGTAGTGTCCGGCGGTGTGGTTGGCGTACGCGTGCGTGTGCGCGTCGGCGTGTGCGTGGCGGGCGCGGCTTGGACGGAAATCGTCACCGACCGATCCACATTGCCGGCGGGGGCAGTCACGTGCAGGTTGTACGTCGTCGTCTTGTTCGGGCAGACTGGCTGCGAGCCATGTCCCGCGACGCCGTTCCCGTCGAGGAAAACGCCGGTCGCGTTTTCGACATCCCAGCGCAGCATCGTGCACTCGCCTTGCGTGAGCGCGGTGCGGTCGGCACGAAAGTTGACTTGCGCGGGCGGTAGTGGTGCGATGCCGAGAGTGGCGGTCGCCGTTGGCGTGCGCGTCGCAAGCGTCGGCGTCGCGGTTGGCGTGATCGGCACCGGTGTCGCGCCACAAGCGCGCGCTTCGGCGAACGCGTTGTTCGCCTCATTGCTTTCTGCGATCACGTTCGTCGAATCGAGGTTGATGCCGATGTAGGGTGCGCTTTCGAATTGGTAGACGAAGACGATCTGGTCGGTCGCGCCGGGCGGGAGACCGCCGGCAATCGTGTTCGCGAGAGTGGGCACGCCGTTAAAGTGGAATTGGATGACGAAATCGCGCGGAATCGCCGCGGTGCCGACGTTGCGATAAGTGACGCGCGTGTTGCAGAAGGGCACGCCCCCTTTGTTCCCCGCGACGACCGCTTCGACGTTGACGATGGCGAGGTCGGGCGCGCTGGGTACGGTTGTCGCGGGTGCGGGCGCGACGAGCGTCGGTGTCGTCACCGTTTTGCCGAGTACCTTGACTCGGGCGCGCGCGGCTGCGCTTGCTTCGCCTGTGCTGGAAAAGGCGGTGACCTCCAAAACGAAATCGCCTTCGCGATCCGGAAACCATTCGTGGGAGGCTTTGGCGAAATCGCCGGTGGTGCTGGGAGGGCTGCGGCGATACGCCACGCCGTTGACCGAGAGGAGCACTTCGGCGACGCCCGCCGGCGCAAAGACGTGCGAAAGCACGGTGACCGGCGCGCCGGCAGGAACGATGGCGCCATCCAGTGGAAAATCAATCCACGCGCGGGGACCGGTCGGCTCTGGTTCGCACGCGGTCGCGCCGAGAATCAGCGCGAGCCAGACGAGGAATGTCAAGCCCAGGTTGGGTAGGTGTTTCACGTTCATCGGTTTCTCCTTCTTCCGAGAGGTGATACGAGACGCGGCCTCTGGGTTGGGTTATTTCATCCACGCGCGTACCACGTTGGGGTCGAGATCGTCTTTGGGAATAAATGTTTCTGCGCCAGCGTCGAGTGCGGCTCTCTGAAAGACCTCGGCGCGATCGGTGTACGCGCTGACCAGAATCACGCGCAGGGCGGGGGACAATGCTTTGAGACGGCGGGTTCCCTCTAGACCGTTGATGCCCGGCAACACCACATCCACGATTGCCAGCTCGGGCTGCAGGAGGCGCGTTTGTCTTTCGGCGTCGGGAATGTCGTCTGCTTCGCCAACGACGTTCAAACCGGCATGATCCAACAACGCGCGCAGTTGCCGGCGAAAAGTGGGTTGGTTGTCTACGATCAAAACACGCATCGTTACTATCGCCAGATCAACGGCAGGAACGTCTTGAACGACGCCGCGCGATATTCGTCCGCGCCAACGTCCGGCGCGCTGCCTTGCGGACGCGCGTCGCCGTCGTAATCGTTCGTCACCTGCGCGAGAGGCGCGGCGTGATCAAGCGCTTCCGTCGCTGTGCTGACGAGGTGCAGATCGTACGCCGCCGGATTCACGAACCACGAAGCGGGCGCGTCCGTGATGTTGCCGATGCCGCTAGCGGGCGCGCCATCGCGATCGAGCCAAAGGTTCATATTCGTCAAGTTGTACGCAAACGTACCGCGCGTGTCCGCGTAGCGCGCTTCCATCCCCCACGTCAAGCCAGGGCTTGGATTGAGCAAGAGCGCGGTGTTGTGCGCCACGAGCCAATCGGTCGCGTGAACCATTTCGATGACAACGTCGTGGGGTAACGCGGCGTAGATGAAATTGTTGCGCACGATGCCGCCGGTGTGATCAATTCCCGAATGACTCGCGTTGCCGAACGAAATGCCCTGATAGCAATTGACGAGGAGATTGCGCTCGACGATGGTGTCGGACGCGCCGGACCAAAACAAAATCGTTGGCACCGGATCGTCCGATGGTGTGCGGATGCGATACCACTCGTTATCGCGCACCGTCCAACGATGCGCGTCGTGCGCGCTGATGCCGTTGGTGTAACTATCGGGCGCGGTCGTCGTGTACTCCAAGCGCGAACACGCGAGCAAACCATCGTCGCTGCCGTCGCCCAGCGGATTCACTTTGACCAGTTGATCGCCGATGTCGAGGATGTGGAGGTTGTACAGCACCGGGCGGTCGCGTCCCTGAATCGAGACGCCATGATCGGCGGCGTTGCGAATCGTGAGATCGGCAATCGTCACATCGTCCGCTTCAACGAGGATGCCGAAATGCCCACCGACCATCCCGCCGAAATCCAGGATCACGTCGTCGCGATTGCCGGTCGCACCGCGCAAGGCGATGCCATTGTGAACGACGTAGACGAAATCGTTCATAGCGTACACGCCCGGCGCGATGAGAATCGTCGTATTCGCGGGCGCGTTGTACGCGCGGTTGCGCAAGTCCGCTTCGGTGGAGACGGTCTCGGTTGCGCCGGTGGGCGGCGGCAACGCGGGGCAAAAGAGCGCGGCGCGCGGGGATGCGGCGGGGCTCGTGCTAACGTTCAAGAGCATCCACAGCGCGAGGAGAAAAAACGTTTGGGAATTGCCGCGCGTGTTCACACGCGCAGAATACCACGAACGCGCGCGCGTGTCAGCGGAGCCAAGTACTGTTTTTGCGGGAAAACGGGGTACTGGGGTACTGAATTGGCGGATGGCGGAGGGGCTATCCGCTATCTGCCATCGGCGATCTGCTATCTGCGGCTTGCCACTCGACGCGCACGATCGTTCCCGCGCCCGGCGCCGAGTCAACCGTCATTGCGCCGCCAATCAACTCGACGCGCTCGTACATTCCCGCCAAGCCGAAATGCCCTTGCGCGGCAAGTTCGTTCAGCGTGCCAGGGATAACCAAGCCACATCCGTCGTCACGAATCGTCAAGGTAAGGCGCGCGTTCTCGAAAGCGAGGTTCACAGTAACATTCTGCGCGCGGGCGTGGCGCGCGATGTTCGTCAGCGCTTCTTGCGCGAGGCGATAGAGATTGACCGAAACTTCGTTCGGCAGCGAGCGCAGCGCGGCATCGGGCGGCAGGTCGAGTGCGATGGGAATGTCGGCTTGCGACGACCATTCATCGGCGAGGACGCGCAGGGCGGCGCCCAATCCGATGGTGTCGAGCATCGGTGGACGCAATTCCGAGCAGACCTGGCGCAATTCGGCGAGCAGATCGCGCACCTCACGGCGAATCGCTTTCAGCGCATCGCTCGCCGGCGATGCGTCGCCGGCGAGCAGCAGACCGAGTTGCATATTCAGCCCGACCAAATCCTGAATCGGTCCATCGTGCAGATCGCGGGCGAGGCGGGCGCGTTCTTCTTCGCGCGAGCGCAGGAGTTGGCGTTGCGTCTGCGCGAGCGTTTCGCGGCTCGCGCGAATCTCGTCGAGTTGGGCGCGCAGTGTCTCGACGAGGAGGACGTTGCCGAGCGCGATCTCGGCTTGGCGCGCCAGCGTCGCGAGGATGCGGCGGTCGGCGGCAGTCAAGTCTTCGCCGTCCCGATGCGGACGCACACACCAGCGCGCGCGCGGTGCGCCTTGAAACGCGAGCGCAAATTCCAAAACCGGCGCGGGAGCGAGCGAGGGGGCGGGGAGTTGACCCATTGGTTGTAAGGTTCCTTCGCTCAATTGCATCAACGCTGGCACCTGACGCGTCAACACGTCGGTCAGTTGTGTGCGTTCCACACAGCGCGCCAGCGCGTCGCTGATCGTCTCGACGACGCCGGGGTAATCGTACCAACCGCCGTAGAAGAAACGGTCCACGCCGCGCTGAATTTGTGCGCGCGTCCACTCGAAACTCAAGCCGATGAGCAAGGTTAAACCGACGATGACGAAAAGCTGCGCGAGCCAATCGTTGGGCAAAAACCGATAGAGCAACAAAAGCGGTCCCAGATACAACGAGAGGATGCCAAGTGACAGAATCGCGTAGACGAGCGCGCGGTTGAGCAGGCGATCAATGTCGAACAGATTGTCGCGCGCAATCGCCAGCAGGTAACCGAGCGGCGAAAGGATGATGAGCGGACCGATCGTCCAATCGGGCCATCGGCTCGCGCCGATGATGGTGGGGAGCAGGTAGAAGAAAAACGCCGGCACGGCGGGCGCCAGTCCGCCCAGCACGACGAGGCGCAAACGTCGCCGCGCGTCGGGTGCGGCGCGCGCGTACGCGTACACCAAAATCGCGATCGCGCCGATGATCTCCAGCGTGTTGTAAAAAAAACTGGCGCGCAAGCCCCAGTCCGTTCCGGACAAGCGGCACGCGAGCGCGCCGAGCATCAGGGAGTACACGATCGCGAGAATGGCGCGCCGCTGACGCACACGACCCAACGCGACTGGAAAAGTGAGATAGAAATGAATCGCCAGCGCGCCGCCCAAATGAAAACCACTGCTGATAAGAAATGTCATCCACGCGGGACGACTCGCCACATCGGGGTAAGCGAGGAAGAACAACAAACCAATCGCCAGGCTTTGCGTCAGCAGAAAGAATAAACGCGCGGCTTGCTGGTGATACCTGCGCCAGAGCAACAGTGTCCCCACGCCCCAAAAAGTGAGCGTGACGACGAGCGCGTTGAGCAGAGTGAGCGGATGGATGCGCGCGTACGAGACCAGCGGCAGTTCTAACGTCAACCGTTGCGCGCCGCGCTGAATCTGCACCGGTTGATTCTCCGCCGGCAGCGCTCTCCATTCGGCGAGTGGAACGCCGCCGATGTCCAGAATCACATCGCCCGGCTGTAGTCCCGCATAGTTGCAGAACGAATCTTGCGGCACATCCAGTACCACACCGGTCGCGCGTTCGAACGCACAGTCCAACGTCGGCGTGCTGGCTTGCTGATAGACGACGTATCCGATCAACACCGGGGCGATGAGCGCGAGGAAAATAAAAACACCGCGCGCGAACGGATCAAGTCGCAGCGGCGTTTTTTTCTGCGGAATCAATTTGCACCAAGCCATGCCGAATCGCGACGAGCGCGGCTTCGGTACGCGAAGTGACGCCGAGTTTGTTGTAGATGGTGCTGACGGCGTTTTGCACCGTGCGCGTGGTGATGACGAGTTGCTGCGCGATCCGCGCGTTGTCCAAGCCCTGCGCGAGGAGGCAAAGGATTTCGATTTCGCGCGGCGTTAACGGCAGCGACGGCAGCGCTCGCCCTGGCGGATGGGTGACGCGCTCGACGACTTGGCGCGCGACGCTCGTGCTGAGCCAGCACTCGCCGCTGGCGACGGTGCGCACAGCCGCGGTCAGCGTTTCGAGTGCATCGTCCTTGAGGACGTAACCCCTCGCCCCCGCCTCCAGAATGCCCAGCACGGTTTGCCGGTCGTGATGCACCGTGAGGACGAGAATCGCGGCAGAGACGTTCTGCGCGCGCAATCGCCGCGTGATCTCGATGCCGTTCACGTCCGGCAGGTTCACGTCCAACACTAACACGTCGGGTTGGTGCTCGGCGACGAGGCGCAGCGCGTCCGCACCTGTCGCGCCCTCGGCGACGATGGTGATGTCGCGCGCGGCGGAGAGGACTGTCCGCATTCCGGCGCGGACGATGGGATGATCGTCCACGATGACAACAGTTGGCATAGCGTTCCTCGCGAGAAGAGCCGCTCGAACTATAACACTTGGCTTGGTGCTTGTCAACTGTTCGACAAACACGCGATGGTAGTGATAGTATCGGCGGCGAGAAAGAAGGTGGAATTTGGATCAACGTATCGTCGAGTTCATCGCGGGCTTGCGCGCGGCGGGCGTGCGCGTGAGTCTCGCCGAGAGCGCGGACGCGTTCCGCGCGATAGAGCAAATTGGCGTCGCGGATCGCGAATTGTTTCGCTCCGCGCTGCGGACGACGCTGATCAAAGATTCGGTGGACGTGCCGGCGTTCGAGCGGCTGTTCCCGATTTACTTTGGCAGCGGTGGTCCGCCAATGATCAATCCCAATCAGGAATTGTCGCCCGACGACATCGAACGATTGAAAGATGCTGTGCGTGATCTTCTGGGTGACGACGAAAAACTGCGGCAACTGATGCGCTATCTGCTCGAAGGCGCGAACCCGACGCGCGAGGAAATGGAGCAACTCGGAAATCAAGCCGGCGTGCCGCTGGCGCGGCATCCCTCTCAGCAGCCGTGGCTCACGCGGCGGATGCTGCGCCAACTCGGAGCCGACGAAGAGTTTCAGGAGTTGATGCGTCAACTGATCGAGAAACTCGAAGCGATGGGGATGAGCCGCGAAACGCTGCGGCGGCTGGGACAAATGGCGATGGAAAATCTGCGCCGCCTCGAAGAACAATTCGCCCAGTACGTCGGCGCGCAGATCGCCCGGCATGCGGCGCAAGAGCCGCGCGGGCGTCAACCGATTCGGGGACCAGATTTGATGAATCGTCCGTTCAATTCGCTCAGCGAGCGCGAGATCGCCGAACTGCGTCATCAAGTGCGCCGACTTGCCGCGCGCCTGCGTTCGCGCGCCGCGCTGCGTCAGCGGCGCGGCAAGCGCGGCACGCTCGACGCCAAGCGGACGATCCGCACGAATTTGCGGAACGCCAGTGTGCCGATCCAGTTGCAGCACAAGCGGCGGCATCTCAAGCCGCGCCTGGTTTTGATCTGCGACGTTTCGACTTCGGTGCGCGCGGTCGTCGAGTTTATGCTGCGGATCGTTTACGAGTTGCAGGATCAGATTCACAGCGCGCACAGTTTCGTCTTCATTGACGACATTGTGAATGTGACTGCGGAATTCGCGCAGCATCGTCCGGAATTCGCGGTCGAACGCGTGCTGCGGAACAATCCGCCCGGCTACTACAACACCAATCTTGGCTACGCGCTGGCACATTCTTGCAAGGACTATCTCGATGCGGTGGATCACCGCACGACGGTGATTGTGCTGGGCGATGGGCGCAACAATTTCCTCAACCCGCGCCTCGACGGGTAACGCTACATTCAATCGTGGAGACGTCAAAACTGGTGCACTTGATGCCC
>DYLA01000066.1:10902-12599 GCA_020722265.1 Anaerolinea sp. | reverse complement strand
CAAAGTGACGATGGCGGTATGGCAATCCCCCATCACACTTAACGCCAACCTCGGCACGCAAACCGTGATGGATGAAGTACTCGTCTTCATCGTCGAAGGCTTTACCAAAGTCCAGCCCGATGGTTCGCGCACCCCGAACCTTGCCAAAGAAGTGCCGACCGTTCAGAATGGTGGAGTCAGTGCAGACGGCAAGACTCTTACCTACAAACTCAAAGAAGGACTCAAGTGGTCGGATGGGCAACCGCTCACCTGCGCCGATTTCCAGTTCACCCTGCAAGCGATTATGACGCCAGGCGTCGGTGTGGTTTCAACGACCGGTTACAATCAAGTGGACAAGATCGAATGTCCCGACCCCAACACGGTCGTCATCAAGTTCAAACAATTCTACGCCCCCTACCTTACCCTCTTCGATAGTTTCGTTTTGCCCAAGCATTATGCCGGCGATCCCAAAGATATGAAGAACTGGGCGTACAATCGCAAGCCGATTGGCACCGGTCCGTTCAAGTTGGATGAGTGGGTCGCCGATTCGTACATCACCCTCTCGCGCAATCCAAACTATCGGGAAAAGGACAAGCCCTACCTCGACCAAGTCGTGATTCGTATCGTCCCCTCGTCCGAAGTCGCGATGCAACTACTCGCCAGTGGCGAAGTGGACATCGTGTGGAACAACACCGAAGCGGACATTCCGCAATTGGAGAAGATGGCGGGAGTCAAAATCTCCGATCCGGTGCAGATCGGCGGCGAGCGGTGGTTCTTGAATATGGCGGAGAATAAAGATCCGTCCGATCCCAAGAAGCCGCACCTCATCTTGAGCGATGTCAAAGTGCGTCAAGCCCTCGAGTACGGGATCAACAAGCAGCGCATCATTGACAAATTGCTCTATGGCAAAGCCAAGCCCGGTACCAACGAACTCAACGCCGGTTTCTTCCAATGCGCCGATTTCAAGCCGCGTGAGTACAATCCAGAAAAAGCCAAGCAACTCTTGACCGAAGCCGGCTGGGTGCCTGGACCCGATGGCATTCGTGTTGCCAAAGGCGCGAAGGTCGCGCCCGATGGCACGCGCCTCCGTCTCAAATTCTCGACCACCTCTGGCAACAAACTGCGCGAAGATTCCCAAGTGCTGATGGTTGAGGATATGAAGGCGATCGGCGTCGAGTTGTACATCGAGAACGCGCCCTCGTCCGTCGTCATCGGCACATGGGACGGCGCGTCCCCACGGCGACGCGGCAATTTCGACATCATTATGTACACCACCAACGCCGGCATTGATCCGCACAGCCAGATGACGAACCTGTTCGCCTCGTGGATGATCCCCTCGGTTGACAACAAAGGCGGTCTGAACTATACCCGTTTTGCTGATCCCCAGGTGGACGATCTGCTGAAGAAAGCCGCGTCCGAACCTGATATGAACAAGCGGCGCGATTTGTACTGCCAGATCGTCAAGATCGGGCAAGAGGCGACCAATATGATCTACCTCTACCAGCGTCTTGATCTCGATTCGTACCGCGATCGCTTGCAAGGCTGGGTCCCGAACGCCTGGGACAACAACGGCTGGAACGCCGAGAGTTGGTGGCTCAAGTAGTGATCTAGTGCGATAGTGCGACAGTGCAATAGTGCGATAGTGCAATAGTGCGATAGTGCAATAGTGCGATAGTTGGATGGTTGTCGGACTATTCAACTATCGCACTAACGCACCA
>DYLA01000066.1:0-10802 GCA_020722265.1 Anaerolinea sp. | reverse complement strand
CGAACTATCGCACTAACGCACCAGCGAACTATCGCACTATGACTCAATACATCATCCGCCGCATCATCCAAGCGATTCCGCTGTTGCTCATCATCAGTCTGACCGTCTTCGTGCTGATGAATCTCATCCCCGGCGGACCGCTCGCCGCGTACGAAAACAACCCCAACATTTCCGCCGAGGATTTGATGCGCCTGCGGAGCGAATTGGGCTTGGACGCGCCGATTCACGTGCGCTACTGGAAGTGGTTGACAGCAGTCGTCACCGGCGATTGGGGTATCTCCGAAGTCACGCGACGTCCTGCCTTGGTCGAGATCACCGAGAAATTGCCGAATACCCTCTATCTTTCGGTGACCGCATTCCTCTGTGCGCTTTTGATTGCCATTCCCGTCGGCATCCTTTCGGCGGTACGGCAGTACTCGGCGCTCGATCACATTGCGACTACGCTTGCCTTCATCGGGCAATCTATGCCGGTGTTCTGGTTTGGGCTCATTCTCATCATCATCTTCAACGCGACCATCAAAGACCCGCTGACGGGCGGACCCTTGTTGCCGGGCGGCGGGATGTTCACCATCGGCGCGCCTTTTTCGGTGGAGGATCGGGTACGTCACCTGATTCTGCCCACCGCCGTGTTGGCTTTCTTCAGCCTAGGGCATCACATTCGCTATATGCGCGCCGGGATGCTCGATGTGTTGCACCAGGATTACATCCGCACCGCGCACGCCAAAGGGCTGACCGAGCGCGCGGTGCTTGCCAAGCACGCGTTCAAAAATTCGATCCTCCCGGTCGTCACCATCATTGGGTTGGAGATTCCCGGCTTGTTCGCCGGCGCGGTCATCACCGAAACGATCTTCTCATGGCCCGGGATGGGACGCCTTTTTTTCAATTCCATCGAGCGCGGCGATTATGCCGTGATGATGGGAATCCTGATGATGAGCGCGAGCCTGATCGTCGCGTTCGGTCTCATCACCGACATCGTGTACGCGTTTCTCGATCCGAGGATTCGATTCGATTAGTTTGATAGTTGGATAGTTTGCCTCGTCAACCAACCAACTAAAATGTCCCAACTCACCCCCACTGCCATCGCCGTTGACTGGTCCAAGCGGATGCGTCCGCAAGAGTCTATGCGTGCCAAGATCTGGCGACGTTTCCGCAAACATAGACTCGCCTTTACCAGCCTGTACGTCATCATCGCGATCATCGCGCTCTGTACCATCGTGCCTTGGGCGGCAAACTACGATGCCGGCAAGACGAACCTAGACTTGATTCGCGAGCCCCCGTCGCTCGAACACATCTTCGGTACGGATGAACTGGGGCGCGACCTGTTCGTCCGCTTGTGGGATGGCGGGCGCATCTCCATTCTGATCGGCGTGGCGACGATGATGATCGCCATCAGCATCGGCACCCTGATCGGCTCGGTGGCGGGGTTCTACGGCGGACGCGTGGACAACGTCCTGATGCGCTTTACCGATTATATGCTCTCAATTCCGCAGTTGTTCCTGCTCCTGATCTTTGCCCAATTGCTGCGTAGCACAAACAACCCCACGCTCAGCGGCGGACCAGCGCCGATCATCGTCATCATCGGCGTCTTGGTGTGGCCCCCCATCGCGCGCCTAGTGCGCGGACAGTTCCTCTCGCTCAAGGCAAAGGAATTCGTCGAAGCCGCGCGAATGTCGGGCGTCAAAAACTGGCGCATCATCTTCCGCCACATCTTGCCGAACGCCGCTAGCCCCATCATCGTCGCCGCGACCTTGCGCGTCGGCGCGGCGATCATCACCGAGTCTACGCTCAGTTTCCTCGGTTTTGGCGTCCAGCCGCCGACGGCGACCTGGGGCAATATGCTCAAGAACGCGCAAGCCCAGATGACCTACGCCCCTTGGACGGCGATTTTTCCCGGCTTGGCGATTCTGATCACAGTCCTCGCGCTCAACTACATCGGCGATGGTTTGCGCGACGCGCTGGACCCGTACCACATCGAGTGAATCGGCTCTGGCAGATACGGCAGACAGGTAGGCAGGGGACTTGCTCTTGCCTACCTGTCTACTTTATCCTTTTTCTGACTATGAACTGGGATTTGATTCGTGATCAAGCAACCACTATCCTGCGGGATCTGATCCGCTTCGATACGACCAACCCGCCCGGCAACGAGTTGCCTTGTGTCGAATACATCGCCACGCTGTTGCAGCGCGAGGGGATTGAGCCGATCGTCTTGGAATCGGCGCCGGGGCGCGGCAACGTCGTCGCGCGCTTGAAGGGCAATGGTTCGCTGCCGCCGCTGTTGCTGATGGGACACGTGGACGTGGTACCCGCCGACGCGAGCAAGTGGCGGCGTCCGCCCTTTGCCGGCGATTTGGTGGACGGCATCGTTTGGGGACGCGGCGCGACCGATATGAAGAATATGGTCGCGATGGAAATCGTCGTGATGCTGCTGCTCAAGCAGAATAACGTTCCCCTCAAGCGCGACGTCATCTTCTTGTCCACTGCCGACGAAGAAGCCGGCGGACGAATGGGCGCGGGGTGGATGGTGCTGAATCATCCCGACCTCATCCGCGCCGAGTACGCCATCAACGAAGGAGGCGCGACGAGCATCGGTCTGGCGGGCAAAACCTTTTACATCTGTTCGACGGCGGAGAAAGGCTCGGCGCGGTTCACCCTGCGCGCGCACGGCAAGCCGGGGCACGCGTCCCAGCCCACGCGGTCTAATGCCATTTTGCCTTTGGCAAAAGCGTTGGTAAAATTGATCGAGACGCCCTTACCGCTGCGTGTCACGCCCTTGGCGCGCGCACATATCGAAGCGCTGGCGAGCGCAGTGGAGGGCGAGACGCGCGAGAACCTGCTGGGCTTGCTCGACCCGGCAACTTGCGAACGCGCGATGGCGGCACTGCCGTTCACCAAGTCCACCAAGCGCCGCCTCGCCTCCACGCTGCGGAACACCGCGACACCGACGATCCTCCGCGCCGGCAACAAAATCAACGTCATCCCCGCCGAAGCCGAATGTCAGGTGGACTGCCGCATCTTGCCGGGCACCACCCTCGAATCGCTCGAACGCGAGATTCGCGACGTGATCGGTCACGACCTCGAAATCAAGTTCGCGCCGATGACCCGCCCGCTCGAATTCGACCCGAACACGCCGCTGTTCGAGACGATCAAGCAAGTGGTGGCCGAGGTGGACCCTGGCGCGTGCGTCATTCCCGGAATGATCACCGGCGGAACCGATGCCAAGCATGTGGCAAAATTGGGAACCCAAGTGCACGGCTTGATGCCGATGCGGTATGAAGGTCCCAAAATGATGGGGCTGGCTCACAGCCACGACGAACGCATCAGCGTCGCGAATCTGGAACTGGGTACGCGAGTTCTGTACGAGACCGTGCGGCGATTCTGTGGGGCGTGAGTAGCCATACTCTTTTGGAGGAGCGGACAACGAATGACCGATATGAGCAACTTGAAACGACGCGCCGTAGCAGCGATTGACGCCAAGCGCGAGGACTTGATTCGAATCAGCGACACGATTCACGCCAATCCGGAAATCGCGTTTCACGAGCACACCGCCGCCGCGCTCTTGTGCGATGCGCTCGCCGCGCACGGCTTTGCCGTCGAACGCGGCACCGGCGGCTTGGAGACCGCGTTCCGCGCCGAGGCACGCGGCAAGGAGGCGGGCGCGACGATCGCGATCCTTGCCGAGTACGACGCCTTGCCGGAATTGGGACACGCGTGCGGACACAACATTATGGGCGCCGCCGCCATCGGCGCGGCGATAGGGGTACGCGCCGTCCTGGATCAACTGCCGGGGCGCGTCCTCGTCATCGGTACACCCGGCGAAGAGGGCGGCGGCGGCAAAGTGATTCTGGTCGAGCGCGGGGTCTTCGATGAGGTGGACGCGGCGATGATTGTCCATCCCGCCGCGCGCACGCTGGTAGACCGTCGTTCCCTCGCTTCGACGCGGCTGAACCTCGAGTTCAACGGCAAGGCCTCGCACGCCGCGGCGGCGCCGGAGGACGGCATCAACGCGCTGGAAGCGGTCATCCTCACCTTCAACAACATCAACGCGCTCCGCTTGCATCTCAAGCCGGACGCGCGCGTACACGGCATCATTTCCAACGGCGGTACGGCGGCAAACATCATCCCGGACTATGCCTCGGCAACCTTCAGTGTGCGCGCGGCGACGCAGGCGTACGCCGATGCCGTGCTCGCGCGCGTCGTCCAATGCGCCCAAGCCGCTGCCCTCGCCACCGGCGCCCAGTTCAAGTACTCCACCCAGCCCGGCTATGCCGATATGATCCCCAACCGCGTGCTGGCGCGCGCCTTCGCCGAAAACTGGCGCGCCCTCGGCGTCCCAGTACAAGAGGTCCGCCCGAACGAACGGATGGGCTCGACCGATATGGGCAACGTCAGCCACAAGGTCCCGGCGATTCATCCGTACATCGCCATCGCGCCGGAGGGAATGGCAGGACACACCATTGAATTTCGCGAGGTGTGCGCCTCACCCGCCGGGCACGCCGGTCTGTTGAACGCGGCGAAGGGAATGGCGATGACGACGATTGATTTGTTGGGCGACCCTGATTTGACGGCGCGCGTCAAGCGAGAATTCGCCGAGACCGTGCTGAATAGAAATGGATGAAAGGCGACGGGCGAGGCAAAGCGCGAAACGCAAGCCTCCCCTGTCCCTTTTCTCACGTGTCACATTCCTGGGAGGAAGAACGGTGCCATCCAAACTGACCTTTCATTTGAGCGGCTATCCCGAAAAGACCTTCGACGTGCTCGCGCGGATTCAACCGAGCGTGGTCAAGGTGTTCAACCAATCATCGGAGATGAACATTGACGCCATTCGCACACGCTGCCCTGGCACGATCATCGTCTATCGGCATTATACCAATTTGGGTTATCGTGACTCGGCCGATGCGTTCTTCGCCGAACTGGGCAACACGTTCCAAAAACTGAGCGGGCGCGGCATCCTGTGGGAAGGGCTCAACGAACCGGTGGTGCAATCGGTGGAGGATGCCCAAGCCCTGAACGCGTGGTACGTGCGCTTTGCCGAAATCCTCCACGCGTACGGCGAACAGGCGGTCGGCTTTTCCTGGTCCACCGGCAATCCGACGCCAGACAAGTTGCCGCTCATCATCCCGTATCTCGTGGACGCGGCAGCCGCCACCGACGTGCACGCGTTCCACGAGTACTATAGCACCTGGGGCGGCGATAAGGACTGGTGCTATTATCGCGTGTTCGAAGAAATGTTGCCGCCGCACGCCCGCAAACCGGTCGTCATCACCGAAGCCGGCTACGACGATACCGGCGACCCGATGACCGGCGGCTGGCGCGGCAAGGTCTCGGCGCGCGAGTACATCGAAATCCTCAAGGCGTACGACGCGCGATTGATGCAAGACCCGTACGTCCTCGGCGCGACGATCTTTCAATGGGGCGATACCGGCTGGTTCTCCTTCGACCTGACCGAAGTGGTGGAGGGCTTGGCGGATTACATCGTCTCGGTCGGTGGCGGCGCGTACATTCCGCGTCCCTTCCCCGTGCCCGCGTTCGGTCCCAAGCAAACCTTCGCTGCCACGCCGCGCGTCATCAAGAAAGGGCAGCAGACAACGCTGCAATGGGAGATCGAAGGGGCGCAGTCCGTCACGCTCGAAGGTCAGCCGGTCGAGTTCAGCGGTTCGTACGTCATCGCGCCGGCAGAGACGACGACATACGTGCTCGGCCTCGTTCTAGCGGATGGCTCGACCAAAGAATTGCGCGAGACCGTCTACGTCGAAGCGACGACGCTGCCGGTACTCGTCACCGCCACGCTCACGCCGACGACGCTCCAGACCGGCGAACTGCTCAATGTGACGTTCACGATTCAAAACAATTCGAGCGAGACGCTGACGCCGCAGGCCCCCGCCCCCGGCACCGTCTACGAAGAAGGCGAGACGTTCTACACACGTGGCTTTCCGGACGTTCCCGGCACTTTTCGCGTCGGCGTAGATTTTGCCGGACGCACCGGCATTGACCATCCGTATCGGTGGGGCTTGGGCGCGCCGCTCGCGCCGGGTGAGCGCACCACCATCACCGGCGCGATTCGATTGAATCGCGTCCAAGCCACTGATTACTGGGCGGGCTTGGTGCAAGAAGGGGTGCAATGGCTGCAAGACGAAGAGGGTAAACAAAAGGTCACTGTCACGCCAGCCCCCATCCGCCCGCCGGCAATCGTCTCCGTCACCTTCACACCGACCACGCCCCACACCGGCGAGTTGCTCAACGTGAGCATCGTCGTCCGCAACAACTCGAACGAAACTTTGCCGACGCAAGGACCTCCTCCCGGCTATGTGTATCAAGAGGGCGAAAACTTTGACACGACTAGTCACTGGTCGCAGGCGGGTGCGTTTCGCGTCGGCGTAGATTTTGCCGGACGCACCGGCATTGACCATCCCTATCGCTGGGGCTTGGGCGCGCCCCTCGCGCCGGGTGAAAGCGTCACCATCACCGGCGCGATTCGGCTCACCACCGCGCACTCTGCCGAATACTGGGCGGGCTTGGTGCAGGAGTACGTGGCTTGGGTGCAGGACGATGTCGGTCGGCAGAACATCACCGTCACTTACCCACCCACCAGTTACGCGTTCTCGATTTCGCCCGAAACGCTCGTCGCGGGCGCGTCCGCTGTGCTGCAATGGAATGTCGTCGGCGCGCGCACGGTCTATCTCGATGGCGAGGAGGTTGCGGCGAGCGGGACGCGCCGCGTGACGCCGACGCGGACGACGACCTACACGCTGCGTATCGTCTGGCTCGATGGCGGCATCAAGGAGTTGACGACGATGGCTACAGTCACTAATCCGGATGGCGGTCCCACGCGTCCACCCACAGTCGTGCTGACGGCCGAGAACCTCGCGCGCTTGCGAACCTTCCCGCGCCCCGCGCGCGATAACGGACGCGGCTTGCACTTTGACCTCGACCTGCGCGATTCGACCATCCAGCGCACCATCGAACACCTGACCTCGATCAACGCGCGATGGACGATGATCTACGCACAGGACGAGTTACAGGCGCGCCGCGCCGCACAAGCGTGCTGGAACGCCGGCATTATGCCGATCGTCCGCATCGGCAAACGGGTGGATGAATCCTTTGACCCGGTGGTGTACGTCAACGCGCTCAAGGAGATGGGCGCGCCGCCGTACGTCCAAATCTACAACGAACCGGGTGACATCCGCGAGTGGAAAACTTGGCCCGGCGACAACTGGGCGCAGATTTTCGCCGGGCGCTGGGCGTCGGCTGCCGCGCGCGTAGTGGACGCGGGCGGCTATCCCGGCTTGCAGATCCTCGACAAGGGAGAGTTGGACGCCGTCGTGGCGGAGGTGCGCGCTATCGGACGGACGGACATTTGGGAGCGTGCCTTCTTTGCGCTGCACAACTATGGCGCGAATCATCCGCCAGCGTACCCGTACGACCCGCGCAATCAGCAAGATTCGCCCGGTGAGACGATTCTCGACGACGAAGTGAGCGTCCTCGCGTTCCTCGCCTACGCCAAGTGGATGCAAGAACGCATCGGCTTTGTTCTGCCGATGATCGGCGGCGAGGGCGGCTGGGAATTCGGCTCGCACGAAGACCAACGTTATCCCAAGTGCGAACAGCCGTACCACGCGCAGTACCACGCGGAAATGTTCGACTGGTTCCGCACCGGTATCCTCTCCAACGGCGAGCCATTGCCGGATTATCTGTTCAGCATCACCCCTTGGATCGTCAGCGGCTGGGGCGCAGACGATTGGTGGGGCGGTCCACTCGGCGATAAAACCGAAACGATCAACGCGGTCAAAGCGATTCCAGAGTTCGAGCGCAAGTTCTCTTGGGACGGCGTACCCCTTCCGCCACTCCAGTGGGACGCGCGACTGGACGCGCTCGGCGTCAAACTGACTCGCTCGGACGCGGTGCAGGCATGGCGACTCATCGCGGCAGAGTATCAGGACGAAACGCAATCCAGCGGCACGCATCACATCTACGTGCGCGCGCAGAACAACGATGGCACGCCCGCAGCCGGGGTCCGCTTCGTCGTGGATTGGAATGGGCGCACGCCCGATACGCCCTCTAGCACCTTGACGACGGACGCGAACGGCGAAGCCAACTTTCCGATGTTCGCCATCCTGCACCCGGAACTGCAAGACGGACCCTACTTTACTTTTGCGCGCGACGCGGCGAGCGATGCCGTGAGCGGAATGGGCTTGCCGGTCAATCGCCACGTCAACTTTATTCTCACCTTCCGATGGAGCGCGGGCGCGCCCTTGCCTCCGCCCACCTATACTTTCACGGCGATTCCAGACACGATTCAGCCGGGCGAATCATCGGCGTTGCAGTGGAACGTCACGCACGCGCGCACGGTCACGCTGGATGGACAAGCCGTGCCGAGTCAGGGAACGAAGGTGGTCTCGCCGCTGCGAACGACGACGTACGCCCTCCACATCGTCTTCGACGATGGCAGCGTCACGGACGCGACAGTGACGATCACGGTGCCGACCACGCCCTCCGAACTCGAATGGGACGCGCGTCTCGACGCGCTCGGAGTCAAACTCAAGCGCTCGGACGCGGCGGAGGCGTGGCGACTCGTTTCGGCCAAGTATCAGGACGAGACCGAATCTGGTGGAAAGCACCACGTCTTTTTCAAAGCCTTGAACGCGGATGGAACGCCGAAAGCCGGACTCGACTTCGTCGTGGATTGGGTTGGGCGCGACCCAGGAGACCAGCCCGCCGTCGTCACCACCGATGCGAACGGCGAGACGAACTGTCCACTCTGGGCGATCCTGCATCCTGATTTGCAGGACGGTCCCTACTTTACCCTGGCTAAGGATCAGCCGAGCGATACGGTGAGCGGGATGGGCTTGCCGATGAATCGGCACGTGTGCTTCCTCCTCACCTTCCAGCTGAAGGGCGGCGCGCCACCTCCTCCGCCACCGCCCCCACCGCCGACGGCATCGTTCGCCGCGAACCCGACGACGATCCAAGCCGGGCAATCGGCGACGCTGCAATGGAGCGCGACGCGCGCGCGCTCGGTGACGCTGGATAGTCAAGCCGTCGCCGCGACCGGTTCGCGCGTCGTCACGCCAGCGCAGACGACGACGTACGCGCTCCACGTCCTCTTCGATGATGGGAGCGCACAGGACTTGGAAGCGACAGTCACGGTGACCGCCGCGCCCCCTCCGCCGCCAGAGGTCGAGTGGGACGCGCGCCTAGACGCGCTCGGCGTCAAGTTGACGCGCACCGACGCGACGCCCGCGTGGAAACTGATCGTCGCCCAGTACCAATCGCCCGACGAATCAGGCGGCAAGCACCACGTTTTCTTCAAGGCGCAGAACGCCGATGGCTCGCCGCGCGCCGGCGTCAAATTCGTCATAGATTGGGTGGGACGCGATCCTGCCGACGCGCCCGCGTACGCGACGACGGACTGGACCGGCGAGGCGAGTTGTCCGCTCTGGGCAGCAATGGACCCGGCGCAACAGAACGGCATCTACTTTGTCTTCGTCCAAGACGCGCCGAGTGACCGCGTGGGCGGGCTGGGGTTGCCCAACGGTCGGTACGTCAATTTCCTGTTGACGTTCAGGTACAGATAAAAAAAAGACCCGAAGGGTTTTCCAGAATCCTTCGGGTCTTTTCTCATTTGGCGATGCTCACCTTCGCCGTCATATTCCAGCGCAAGCGTTCGTCCTGCTGGTCCAGTTTGACGACGAGGGTGTAGACAATGTCCCCTTGCCGATTCTCGCCGAATCCCTTGATGCTCGCGACCTTGCCGGTCAACTCCAGTTCGGGGATCGCGTCAAACGTGACCGTCGCCGCGTCTCCCTCCTTGATGTTGACGATGTTGATCTCGGTCAGGTCTGTCGTTTCGACTTGCATCGTAGAGAGATCGGCGAGGCGCACGACCGGCGTGCCGATGGCGACCGGCTCACCCACTTTGAGGTCTACCGCGACGACCGTGCCCGCGAACGGCGCGGTTAGTTTGGCGCGGCTCAACTGTTCGGCCGCCAGATCGCGTGCGGCTTTTGCCGCGTTCGCGTTCGCTTCCGCCGCCGCGAGGTCTTCCGGCGTCGGCGTCAGTTTCGCCAGCGCGCTCTTGGCACTTTGCAGCGCGGACAATGCCTGTTGCACTTGGGCGTCGGAGGGGTTGACTTTGCTGTTGTACGTGGTCAACGCCTTTTGGTAATCGAGCCAAGCGTTCTGCAACTGCAACCGCTGGGGCAGCATCCCGGCGTTCGGATTGCTATCGCCACCGACAGCATCGTAGGCGAATTGCGCTTGCTTGAGCGCGGCTTGCGCCTTGTCGAGATCGGTCTTGAGCAGCGCTAACTCATTCGCGTCCGGCTTGAGCAACTTGTCGTACGCCGTCTGTGCCGATTTCACCGCTTGCTGCGCGGCGGCGAGATCCTCCGCGCTTGGACCGCGTTTCAACTGATTCAACTTGGCTTGCGCGGCAGCCAGATTCGCCTCTGCCTGCACGAGTTGTAATTCGAGTTGACGCGCATCCAGCGCGGCAAGAGTAGTGCCCTTGTCCACGCGCGCGCCCACCGCGACCGGCACCTCGGCGACGACGCCGGCAACTTGAAAGCCGAGCGCGGCGCTGCGCGCCGGCACCACGCGCGCCTCGGCGATCACTTTGCTGGTCACCTTGATCGCCGGCAGAGTTGGCATGGCTTTCGGTGTCGGTATGGCGGGTGCCCCACACGCGCCCAGACCGAGCGCGAGGAGGATCAGAACTCCAAGTGCGAAAGTCTTTTTCATTGTTGACTCCTTGAGTGAGACCTAGTTGAGGGCAAGTTGAACAATCGCTTCGCCGACGAGCGCGC
>DYLA01000065.1:6169-12847 GCA_020722265.1 Anaerolinea sp. | reverse complement strand
GGCATCAAGTGCACCAGTTTTGACGTCTCCACGATTGAATGTAGCGTTACCCGGCGCACCACTACAGATGAAAATGTAAGCCATTTTCGAAGGAGTCGCCTATGGCTCAACAGGATTACGTTGTTGATCGCTCGGTGGAACAAGCCGCACGTCACGTGTTATCGCATTTTCCGCCCGAGCGAACGGAGTTGCTCCCTGCGCTCGACGCGCTGAACAGCCAACTGGGCTATCTCTCACGCGAGACCATCGAGTTGGCGGCACAGCACTTTTGCCTCTCGCCGCGCGAGGTGTACGGCGCAGCCACTTTTTATTCGATGTGGACCGTCGGCGCGGCGCCGCCGCGCGCAGTGCATCTGTGCGACGATGGACCCTGCCACGCTGCCGGCGCTGCCGAGGTACGCCGCGCGCTTGAGCGCGCCGGCGTGGAGGTCAAGCGGACGAGTTGCCTCGGCCAGTGCGGTGGCGCGCCGGTGGTCTTGCGCGGGGATCGGCTCTATCGGCAGGTGACGCCGCGCACGGTCAAAGCGATTCTTGCGGGCAAGCCCCCCAAGCCCTTCCGCCTAACCGATGAGATCATCGGCATCCACGTCGCGGATGAGGCGCACGCTTTGCTGCGCAACGTCGGTAAGATCAATCCGCGCTCACTCGACGACGCGGTCGCCGCTGGCGCGTACAGCGCGCTCCGTAAATCCCTTGCGACGATGACGCCGGAGCAGGTGGTCAACGAAATCGTTGCGTCCGGCTTGCAGGGGCGCGGCGGCGCGGGATTTCCGACGGGGCTAAAGATGCGCTTGACCGCTGCTGGAGCGAAAACCACCGGGGGCATAGCCTACGTCGTCTGCAATGCAGACGAGTCGGAGCCGGGGACGTTCAAAGACCGCGTGCTCATCGAAGGCGATCCGCATCACTTGCTCGAAGCGATTGCCATTGCCGGCTATGCCATCGGCGCGCACGAAGCGTTCATCTACCTTCGCGGCGAGTACGTGGAGCCGGCGGCGCTCTTGCGGCAATCCATTCACGATGCGGAACAAGCCGGCTATCTAGGGCGCGACATCCTCGGCAGTGGATTCGATTTTCACATTCATCTCCATCGCGGCGCGGGCGCGTACATCTGCGGCGAAGAGACCGCGTTGATCGAAAGTCTGGAGGGCAAGCGGGGCGAGCCGCGCCTGCGTCCGCCGTACCCCACCACTTTTGGCCTGTTCGGCAAAGCGACGCTCGTCAACAATGTCGAGACACTCTACAACCTTCCCGGCATCATCGCCAACGGCGCAGCATGGTACCGCGCGGTGGGGACGGAGCAAGCCCCCGGCACCAAGATTTATCCGCTGTCGGGACATATCCAGCGACCGGGGCTCCTGGAAGCACCCTTGGGAAAACTGACGCTGCGTCAGGTGATCGAAATCGCCGGGGGTCTGCGCGGCGCGGCGCGTTTCAAAGCGTGTCATCTCGGTGGCGCGGCGGGCGCTCTGGTCGGTTCCAAATTCCTGGATGTGCCACTAGACTTTGGATCGTGCGCTTCTGCCGGCGCGATGCTCGGCGCGGGCGACATCGTAGTACTCGACGCGGATACCTGCATCGTGGATTACCTGCGCGCAGTGGCGGGCTTTTTCCGCGCCGAATCGTGCGGCAAGTGTACTCCCTGCCGCGTCGGCACCGAACGCCAATTGCAGATTTTGAACGATTTGGTCGGCGGAAGGGGCACGCCGCAGCAGTTGGACGAGTTGCTCTACTGGGGCGAAACGATGACCGATAGTTCTTTCTGTGGATTGGGGCAGACGGCGTCAACGGCTGTCGTTTCCGGACTGGGACTGTTTCGCGAGGAATTCGAGGCGCACACGCGCGGTAAATGTCCGGCGGGCGTGTGTGCGTTTTAGCGGGAGAGGACTATGGCAACCGTACACATCACCATCAACGGCAAAACGATTCCAGCCGAAGAAGGGCAATCCATTCTGCAAGCCGCGCGCGCGGCGAACATTCGTATCCCGACGCTATGCTATCACCGCGATCTCACGCCGACCGGCAATTGCCGCATCTGCGTTGTCCAAGTGGAAAAACAGCGATTCTTGCAAGCCGCGTGCGTTTTCCCCGTGTCGGACGGACTGGTCGTTCACACCGACAGCCCGCGCGTGATCAACTCGCGGCGCAAGACGCTGGAACTGATGCTGGCGAATCATCCGCAAGACTGCCTCACCTGCGATATGAGCGGCTCGTGCGAACTGCAAGACCTGGCGTACGAGTATCAGGTGACGGTGCCGGCGTGGGGAAGCAAGGGCACGCGTTATGTCGCCGATAGCGATCCAAACCCATTCGTGCGCGTGGATTTCAACAAGTGCATTCTCTGCCGGCGCTGCGTCCAGGCATGCGCGGAGATTCAGGTGCGTAACGTGTGGGGCGTGGCGTATCGCGGCTTTGAAGAGCAAATCGTCGCCGGCGCGGGTACGACGATGCTCGAGGCGCGCTGCGAATCGTGCGGGCAATGTGCCGCCTACTGTCCCACCGGCGCGCTGAGTGACAAGATGTCGCACGGGCTGGGACGCGCCCATCAGGTACGTAAAGTCACCACGACCTGCGCTTACTGCGGCGTCGGCTGCCAATTCGATTTGAACGTGAAAGACGGTCGCGTCGTGCAGGTCACCTCGAATCCGAACGCCCCGGTCAACGGAATGGCGTTGTGCGTCAAGGGGCGCTACGGCTACGATTTCATCCATCACCCCGATCGGCTGACCAAGCCGCGCGTGCGTCAATATCTGCTGGACGGCAAGCCCAAGGTCAAGGACGATGCTTGGGTCGAAGTGGATTGGGAGACCGCACTCGACCTCACCGCGCGCAAATTGCGCGAGGCGCGTGACACGCACGGCGCCGATCGTGTCGGCGTGCTGACCTCCGCCAAGTGCTTGAACGAAGAAAACTACCTGATGAACAAGTTCGCGCGGCAGGTCATCGGAACGAACAACATAGACCACTGTGCGCGTCTCTGCCACAGCAGCACGGTGGTCGGTCTGGCGGCATCGTTCGGTTCGGGCGCGATGACGAACTCGATGGAGGATGTCGCCCAGTCCGCCGCGGCGATGCTCGTCATCGGCTCGAACACGACGGAGCAGCATCCCGTCTTTGGGACGATGCTGCGGCGCGCGGTCACGCGGCGCGGCGCCAAGTTGGTCATCGCTGATCCACGCAAGATTGATTTGGTCGAATTCGCAGTGCTGCACCTTCGCCACAAGGGCGGCACCGATGTCGCGCTCATCAACGGCTTGATGAATCTCATCCTCGAAAAAGGATGGGAGGACAGAAAATTCATCGCCGAGCGCACGGAAGGGTTCGAGGAATTCCGCGCCGTCGTCGCGGAGTACACGCCGGCGAGGGTCGCCGAAATTACCGGCGTGTCGGTGGAGCAGCTCTATCGAGCGGCAGAAATTCTTGCGACCAACAAGCCGATGGCGGTGATTTGGGCGATGGGCATCACGCAGCACATCGTCGGCGTGCAGAATGTGATGAGTCTGGCGAACTTGCAAATGCTTCTCGGCAACATCGGCATACCGGGCGGCGGGGTCAATCCGCTGCGCGGGCAGAACAACGTGCAAGGCGCGTGCGATATGGGTGGATTGCCCAACGTTTATCCCGGCTATCAAGCCGTGACGAACGATGAGGCGCGCCGCAAGTTCGAATCCGCTTGGGGGGTCGCGCTGCCAAGCCAAGTCGGATTGGCGGTCACCGAGATGGTTCCCGGCATCCCCGAGGGCAAGATCAAGGCACTCTACATTCTCGGCGAAGACCCAGTGATGTCCGAGCCGGATGCCCATCACGCGCGCCATTGTCTCGAACAATGTGATTTCATCGCGTTGCAAGAAATTTTCCCGTCGGAAACCTCGCCGTATGCCGACGTGTTGCTCCCCGGCGTTTCCTTTGCCGAGAAAACCGGCACCTTCACCAACACCGAGCGGCGCGTGCAGATGGTCCGTCAGGCAATCGAGCCGCTGGGCGAGGCGCGCGCGGATTGGCGCATCATCGCCGATTTGGCAAAGCGTGTGCTGGCGGGCGGCGGACGCAAAATCGAAGGCGGCACACACGCGGGCTGGGATTACGCCGACACCGCCCAAGTCATGGCGGAGATCGCCGCACTGACGCCTAGTTATGCCGGCGTCAGTCACGAACGGCTGGAGCGCGGCGATCGCTTGCAGTGGCCCATCAAGGACGCGCAGCACCCCGGCACGCCGATTCTGCACGTAGGACAGTTCACGCGCGGCAAGGGCAAGTTCGCACCGATTGAACACATTCCGCCCGCGGAACTTCCGGATGCCGAATATCCCTTCGTCCTGAACACCGGCCGTGTGCTGTACCACTGGCACGGCGGGGAACTGACGCGCCGCGCCAAAGGGTTGATGGAAATCTACAGCCATCCGCGCGTCGAGGTGAATCCGGAGGATGCCGCGCGGCTTGGACTCGATGGCAAGCCACGCGTGCGCGTCACCTCACGGCGCGGCAGTATCGAAGTCGAAGCCTGGGTGACCGACCGTGTGCCGCCGGGCATGCTCTTTGGCAACTTTCATTTCCCCGGTAACCAGAATGTCAATCAGCTGACTATCGCCGCGTTGGATCCGGTGGCGAAGATTCCGGAGTACAAGGTGTGTGCGGTGAAGGTGGAGGTAGTTTGAGTCGCTCGCGGAAGTTGGGCATTGGCAATCCGGGTCCACAATCGGAGTATGCAGCGTTCCGCCGGATTCCGATTCTGGTACTCACCGCGCTCCGCGCCCCGCCGGTGCCGAGGGGCGGGGTGGCGAAACTCGCGGCGGATGCGTTCGTCGAAAAGCCGGTCGAACCGGACGCGCGGGTGGCGTGCGCGCGTCAACTCCTCGAAAACCGAGCGCCCTGATCGAACCTGGCGCCGGTCGTTTTTCGACCGGGATTTTCGTGTTCGCGTGGGCGGTACCGTCGTCAAGACTCGGATTGATTTTTGACCTGCTTTTGACCTGCGTTTGACCCGCGAGTGCTAAAATCCAACTGCTTGCATCCAGCGCGCGACGCGGCGTGTTGGGCTTACACGCCTGTCAAATGCGAAACAGCACCACCCTATCCGCCGGTGCATTTGAGAGGCGTTTTCATTTCCCGCCGGAGTTTCCATTTTGCCAAACGACATCCGACTCGTTGATCTGAAACTCGTTCCTCCGATTCGTTCACAAACGATTTACCACGCGCTCGCCTACGCGCTCGACGCGGATTCGCCCGATACGATCATCCTCGTGGGTCCCACCGATCCGTACGTCTGCATCGGCTATCATCAGGAACTCGAAAAAGAAGTGGATGTCGAGTACTGTCGCGCGCACAACCTACCCATCGCGCGGCGCGAGGTGGGCGGCGGCGCAGTCTATCTCGACCAGAACCAAGTCTTCGTCCAGTGGGTTTTCCATCGCGGTGCGCTCCCCACCGATTTGGGCGAGCGTTTTGCGTTCTACGTCCAGCCGCTCGTCGAGACCTATCGTGCGCTCGGCATCCCCGCGACCTATCGCCCCATCAACGATGTGCACGTGCGCGGCAAGAAGATCGGCGGCACCGGCGCGGCGCAGATGGGCGCAGCCGAAGTGGTCGTCGGCTCGCTGATGTTCGACTTTAATTTCGATTTGATGGCGCGCGTGCTGAAAGTGTCGTCCGAGAAGATGCGCGACAAGATTTTTCAATCCCTCAACGAATATATGACGACGATGACGCGCGAACTCGGGCATACGCCCGATCGCGACGCGGTGGTAAAACTCTACCTCGAAAAATGCGCGGCAACGCTCGGACGCCTGCTCGTCCCCGGCGAACCGACCGCGCGGGAATTGCAACTCGCGGCAGAACTCGATCAGAAATTCGCGACCGACGAGTGGTTGTATCAAAAGGGGGGCTTGCGTCAACCGGGCGTGAAGATTCACGCGGACGTGCGCGTGCTGGAAGCGGCGCACAAGACACCCGGCGGTCTCGTCCGCGTCACTGTGCGCGTGCGCGACGGGCGCATTGACGATGTAACCCTCTCGGGCGATTTCACGATGCTCCCCAAGTTCGCCCCCGGCGCGCTCGAACTCGCACTGCGCGGGACCGCGCTGGAGGAGAAGGCAGTGCAGGCCCGACTCGCGGAAGTGTATCAGAATATTGGCATCCAATCGCCAGGGGTGACGGTGGAGGAATTGACCAAGGCTGTGATGTTGGTGATTGCCAGCGGTCAGTGATCAGTATTCAGTTGTCAGTATTCGGTCTACTGGATACTGGCATAAAGGAGAAACACATGAACATCTCCGGTTACGAATTTCCAGACGATCTGTACTACGACAAGAATCATGGCTGGGCGCGCGTAAACGGCAACATCGTAACGCAGGGCTTTACCGATTTCGCGCAGAAACTGGCGAAAGAAATCGTCTACGTCGAGGTGCCGCGCGCAGGGCGAATGGTCGAGCAGGGCAAGCCGTTCATGAGTCTCGAATCCGGCAAGTGGGTCGGGCGCGTGATGGCGGTCGTCTCCGGCAAGATCGTCAAGGCGAATGAGGAACTCGAATTCTCGCCGACGCTCCTCAACGAATCGCCGTACGATCAAGGGTGGATGGTGCAAATCGAAATGAGCAACCCGGACGAGCTCAAGAACCTGATGCGCGCCAGCGACCCCGCACTCGCCGAGTTGATCAAGAGCGAGATGGAAAAGTACAAGTT
>DYLA01000065.1:0-6069 GCA_020722265.1 Anaerolinea sp. | reverse complement strand
CCAGCGACCCCGCACTCGCCGAGTTGATCAAGAGCGAGATGGAAAAGTACAAGTTGACCTAGTGCGGCAACTTGACCGTTGCACTACTAGGCGACTAGTGCAGCAACTTGAAAAAGTTGCATACCAGCTCGGCTGGAATATATCGGCAAATACGCCGAAAAATCCACGTTGGACTACGCACTTTCAAGTTGATGCACTACTAGATGACTTTATGCGACCACTGCTCATCCTCGCCGTATTGATGCTTGTGCTGGGCGCGTGTACTGGCGTGCCGGCGTCCAGCGCGTTGCCTGCGCCGTCGTGGTACGTGGATAGCGCGCGCTTTCAGCGCGGCGCGCACGCCGGTCTCGACTGCAGCGATTGCCACGCCGACATCCAACTCGACGATGTGCCGGCGAAGCATCCGAGCGCGGATCGCATCACGCAGGACGCGCGGGTGCTGTTCGACTATCGCGCGTGTGAACGTTGTCACAAGGAAGAGTACGCCGCGTACGCCACGGGCGTGCACGCCGAGGTACGCGACGGCGCACGCGTCAAGACCTCTACGTTCGACGCGCCGACGTGCGGGAACTGCCACAACGCGCACTATGCGCCCGCGCAGCGCACGCGCGTCGAACTCTTCGCCGTGCAAAGCGATGTGTGCGGCGCGTGCCATCCCGCCGAGCGCGCGACGTACCTGCAAAACTTTCATGGCAAGGCTGCCGTCCATCTGGGCGAAAAGCGTTCGGCGGGCTGCACCGATTGTCACGGCGGGCATCGCGTCGCGTCGCTGACTCAAGCGGAAGACGCGCTCGCGGTCTGCCAGCGCTGCCACCCCGAAGCGTCGCCGAATATGGCGGGCTTTCTCATCCACGCGCACGAGGAACTGCCCGCGCCGGAGGCGCGCCGCGCGTTCGAGTCTACCCTCCTCTTTTACGCCAAACTGTTGCTGACGCTGTTCGTCGTCGGCGTGCTGGGATTTTTCTACGCGCACACGCTGTTGTGGTTGATTCGCAGCCTGCATCGGCGACTGCGCGGCTGAACCGTCGAGGCAAACCGAATGTCACATCCCGTCGCATACTGGCGCTTCAACCTGTGGGACCGCCTCACGCACCTTTTGCTGATCGTCTCGATGGTCGGCTTGATCGGCAGCCGCTTTCCGCTCAAGTTCAGCGATGCGCTGGGCGCGCGCGGCGCAATCGCGCTGATGGGCGGCGTCGGCGGCGCAGGGGTCATCCATCGCGTCTCGGCAATCATTCTTGGTATGGCTTGCTTGATGAACTTGGTCTCGGTCGCGTACCTCATCCTCGTCAAACGCAGACCGATTTTCGGTCCCGATTCGATTTTCCCGCGCGGGAAAGATTTTACCGACCTGTGGCAACACGCGCGATATTTCTTCGGACGAGGCGAGCGACCGAAATTCGACCGCTACGCGTATTGGGAAAAGTTCGACTACTGGGCGGTCTTTTGGGGAATGGCGATTATCGGTGGGTCTGGACTGGTCTTGTGGTTTCCGGCGATTGCCACGCAGTTCCTCCCCGGCATCGTCATCAATCTGGCGTACCTCGCGCACAGCGACGAAGCGATGCTCGCGTTCGGTTTCCTGATCGTCGTGCATCTGTTCAACACGCACTTGCGTCCGGAGCGATTTCCGTTGGACAAGGTGATTTTCACCGGCAAAATTTCGGCGGACGAATGGGCGCGTGATCATTCGCTCGAATGGGAGCGCGTGCAGCACGCGCCGGGTCGCCTCGACGAGCAGAGGGTGCATTGATGGAAGACAGCAAGCGCAAGGTACCGGGCACATGGCGCGGGCAGAAGGCAGAAGGTAGTGAGCCGTCGCGTTTCGCGCGGTACGCTCGCCGTCTGCTCGTTGCTTTCTGCCTCCTGCTGACTGCTTCCAGCCTGCTGTTCGCGCCCGCACACGCGCAAGGTCCAACCGAGAACGCGTCCGCCGGCTCGTGCTACCAGTGCCATCGCCAGCCAAACATCGAGGCGACTGGCGGAATTGTGGCGGCGAACGCGCTCTGCCAGGATTGCCACGCCAAAGCGGAGACGGTGCGCCGCGTGGATAGCATGGATGTGTCGCTCCAGATTCGCGCGGCGGATTTCGGCAAGACGTGGCACGAGTTTGTTGCCTGCGTTTCTTGCCACGATACCGTCGCGCGCTTGCCGCATCGTCAAGCCGGCGCGATTACGTGCGGCGGCGCGGCGTGCCACAACGATCTCGCGCGGCACATCGCGGCGGGGGACGCGCACCTGAACGTGGACTGCGCGGCGTGCCATTTCCAGTACGATGCGCTCGTGCGCGACGCGGCGACAAGCCGTGTGATGCTCGCGCGCGCGGACGCGTCGGCGCGACCGCTCGCACTGACGAACCACGCGCTCGCCAAGCCGGTGCCGTGTGCGCGCTGCCACGCGCGCGGCAATTCGGTGAGCGCGGCGGCGGCAGTTTTGCCGGGCAAGGATGTCACTTGCATCGGTTGCCACGCCTCCGCGCCGGTGGTTTCGAGTCCGCTATCGTGGGGCGCGCTGATTATCTTTTTCGGCGGGCTCGCGCTGGCGGCGTCGGTTTGGCTAAGCGGCAACATCGCCGGCAAGACGAACTTGACGCTCAATGAAAAGTTGTCGTACATCGCCGCGCGCAAAGTGCAAGTCATCTTCTCGCGGCGATTGTTCACGGTGCTGCGCGCCGCGTTCGTGGACGGCATCCTGCATTGGCGCATTTTGAAGGAGAGCGTCGCGCGCTGGGTGGCACACAGTCTGATTCTGCTGCCATTCTTCGCGCGCTTTTTGCTCGCGCTCTTCACCGGGCTCGCCGTCGTCTTTGCTCCCGATGCGCCGCTCACGCGCCTGCTGGTTGACCGCGACGCGCCAGCCATCGCTTTCACGAACGATTTGCTCGCCGTCTTGGTCATCGTCGGTGCGGGGTACGCCGGCTATTTGCGCGCGACGGACAAACAGCGGCGCGAACTGACGGTGGGGCAGGATGCGTTCGCGCTGATTCTGCTTGCGGCAATTTTCATCGTCGGCTTTGTGCTGGAAGCCGCGCACATTCTCCTCGCGCAGATTCCCTGGGCGCGCGCGTGGTTCGCGTTCGGCGGCGCGGCAATCGCCTTCCCGCTCAGTTTCCTCTCGCTCGACTGGAGCGCGATTTATCCGGTCCTGTTCTGGGCGCACGCGATTCTCGTCGCAATTTTCATCGCGTATCTGCCGTTCAGCAAATTCTTCCACATCTTGGTCAGCCTGTTTTTCCTCGCCGTGCGACCGGTGCTGGAGGAGAAATCAGGGGTCGGGGATCAGGGGACAGGGATCAGAGGTCAGGGCACACTAAACAGTGATCGCTGACTGGATACATCGGAGAACACGCCTTGTGAATTTGAGCACTTTTTCGATCACGCAATTGATAGAGTTGGACGCATGCACACGTTGCGGTCAATGCGTGTCGTGGTGCCCCACGTTCGTCGAGACGGACGATCATCTGGTTCATCCGCTCGGCAAGATCGCGCGCGAGAAGCAGATGATTCGCGGGCGTTTCGGTTGGCTGTCGCGTTTGATCGGCGGACGCGCACCGAAGAACGGCGACCTTGCCGCGTTTGCCAAAGGGGTCTATCGCTGTACGCTCTGCGGCCGCTGCGCGGTCGTCTGCCCGGTCGGTTTGCGGACGCGCGATCTGTGGCTCGCGATGCGCGAGCAGTTGACCGCACTGAACCAGCAGCCGGAGGTGTTCAACCGCCTGCGCGACACGGTGACCGCCGCTCACAACATCAGCGGCGACCCGAACGAAAATCGCGGCTTGTGGTCGGACAATCTGCCGACCAAGCCCGAAGGGTTGTTCGGCAAGCGCAACGCGGAGACGGTGTACTTTATCGGCTGCGTCGGCGCGATGTTTCCCGCCGCCTACGGCATCCCGCAATCGTTCACGCAAACGCTGATGCGAACCGACGTAGATTTCACGACGCTCGGCGGCGAAGAATGGTGCTGCGGCTTTCCGCTCCTCATCGCCGGGATGCGCGACGCGGCAATCGAATTGATGCGCCACAACGTCGAGACGGTGCGCGCGCTGGGCGCGAAACGCCTTGTCGCGACTTGCCCCTCGTGCTATCACACCTGGCACACCGATTACCCCGCGATACTCGGCAAGCCGCTCGGTTTCGAGGTTGTCCACGCGACGCAACTCCTCGCCGATTTGATCGCGCGCAAACGGCTTGTCCCCGGCGCGCTCGAACTAAAAGTGACGTACCACGATCCGTGCGATCTGGGACGCACGAGCGGCATCTACGACGAGCCGCGCTACGTGCTGCAAAGCATCCCCGGCGTCGAACTGATCGAGATGCAAGACCATCGCGAGCGCGCACTCTGCTGCGGCGGTGGCGGCGATGTGGAAATGGGCGAGCCGACGCTGACGGCAGCCGTCGCCAAGCGGCGCATCGGACAGGCGCAGGCAACCGGGGCGCAGGTCATCGTCTCCGCGTGCCAGCAGTGCAAGCGGACGATGGCGAGCGCGGTACGCAAGGAAAAAGTGCGGATGAAGGTGTTGGATGTGGCAGAGGTGGTGTGGCAGGCGCTGTCCACCTAGTTCGCGCGTCACGCTAAAAAGTGAGTAGGGCGTGCAGCCGAAATAGAGTAATTAACGCATTTCTAATGTTTCCGATTTGTGGTAAAATAGAGAGCGATGAGTGGCAACGAACGCTTGACACCCGTCACTTGATACCCGACACCCCGTCGCATACCGAAGGTGAATCTGAATGAGCATAACCCTTTCGCTCGATCCGACGTTGCGCGATTTTGTGAACGCGCAATCGCAACAACTCATCAACCGCTGTTACGCTTGCTCGAAATGCACGGCAGGCTGTCCAATCGCGCGTCTGACCGATTTGCGCCCGGCGCAGTTCCTGCAAATGGTGGAGTTCGGTATGACCGACGCGCTCTTGAACAACCCGACGGTGTGGCGTTGTCTCGGCTGCGATCTGTGCGGTGCGCGCTGTCCGAACGACGTACACATCGGCGATATGCTCGTCGCGATTCGCCAACTCGCGTGGGAGGAATCGAACCGCGCGCGCTTGACTGATCCCGCGCTCGTGCAAGGGATGCAGCGACTCGGCGCGCTGCGCGATAACATCGGGAGCGCGCATAATATCACCGGCGACGCCGCCACGAATCGGGTGCTGTGGACGCAGAATCTCGAGCGCGTGCCGGAGGGCTTGCTGAATCGCGCGGGGGCGGAGATTGTCTATTTCGTAGGTTGCGTCGGCTCGCTCTTTCCGCAAAGTTATCGCATCCCGCAAGCGTTCACCACGATTCTCACGAGCGCGCACGCCGATTTCACCGTGCTCGGCGGCGAGGAATGGTGCTGTGGCTATCCGCTCCTCGCGGCGGGACAGCGTGAGCGCGCGCGCGAACTGATGGCGCACAACGTCGCGCAGATCAAAGCGATGGGCGCGCGGACGCTTGTCACGACTTGCCCCTCGTGCTATCATATGTGGCATCACGAGTACCCCGCGTTGCTCGGCGAGCCGCTGCCGTTCGAGGTCAAGCACTCGACGCATCTCCTTGCGGGGCTGTTGCAGGAGGGCGCGCTCAAACTGAACGCCTTCGAAGGGACGATCACGTATCACGACCCGTGCGATCTGGGGCGCAAGTCCGGCGTGTTCGACGCGCCGCGGGCGGTCTTGACGAACATTCCCGGCGCGCGTTTCGTCGAAATGACCCACTTTGGCAAGAATGCGATGTGCTGCGGCGGCGGCGGCAATCTGGAAACGTTCGACCCTCCGCTGGTGCCTCAGGTCGCCTCCGAACGTTTGAACGACGCGGTCGGTACCGGCGCCAACATCCTCGTCTCCGCGTGTCAGCAGTGCGAGCGGACACTGATGGGCGCGGCGCGCAAGCACGAGGGCGCGCGCAAGGCGCGGTTGAAAGTGATGGATTTGGTCGAACTCGTTTCTCAACAACTAGCGTAGAACCTGATGCGTGAAACGCGACGGATAACTATGACTGAACCAACTGACAAACTACCCAACGATTCAACGAACCAACCCATCGGCGCGGTGCTCGTCGTCGGCGCGGGCATTGGCGGAATGCAGGCGTCGC